>CAZHOQ010000026.1:0-19622 GCA_964533995.1 uncultured Gammaproteobacteria bacterium | reverse complement strand
GACCTGGACGCGTTTACTGGGATAAGCCGACAGATCCCGGCAATGGGACCGGCGATAACGACCCCGATAGGCAAAGGTTTAACCCGGACTTCACAGTACTTTGCTTCAATCCTTCGATCCAACACCGAAGCTGCAACCAGCTTTGTGCTTGTCTCCGCAGACACCATAACCCAAACCGGCCAGGCATACGCCAATTCACGGAATGCGATAATTCGTGGCATATCACGTACTGCCGTATTGACCGTCAAAGGCATGAAAGAGGGATTTGCGGAGACAATGTTTGCAGTCGGCGCAAAGGTCCAGACGGTTTCGGATTCCTTCGGTATTGCTATCATGCAGTTTGGGTCCCGATTCGTTACGACACCGACCGTTATCACCAACGTCAAAGTCGCGATTCTCTCCCCGACGTCGGCAAAAGTGAGCTGGGAAACAAATCACCCGGCAAACGGAAAAGTGAATTACGGCTTGGACCGGACGTACCCGTTTGACGTACAGTCGGAGAAACGAGTCACGCACCACGAGTTTATTCTCAAGGATCTTGAACCGGACTCCGTATACTATTTCGAGGTCATGTCCCACAATAACAATTACGTGTACGATGCCTATCGTGAGTTCAGGACTCCGAAGGAGCCATAAAGCGCGCGGTGCCCGCCGTATTTGATACACTAATCCTATGCCCGGTCATATAGTTACATACATCGCATCATTCATTGGGATTTGGGTCGGTGCGGGGCTTGCCATCAGGTCCGTCGAAAAGCTTTCCCACAAGCTCCGGCTATCCTCGTTTATCGTTTCGTTTCTTGTCCTTGGGTTCTTCACATCGATAAGCGAGCTGTCCGTTGGGGTCAACGCAGCACTCCAGAACGAACCGGGGATATTTGTCGGAAATCTGATCGGCGCTTCCATCGTGCTCTTTCTTATGGTAATCCCACTCCTTGCCATTGTCGGGCACGACATCGTCATAAATAAGGAAGTCCGGGGCCACAATCTCATCCTGCCGCTTTTTGTCGTCGCAACCCCCGTGCTTCTTTCGTTGGACGGCAGCGTAAGCAGGACCGATGCCGTCATTGCCGTATTCCTCTATGTCGTCTCCGCACTCGTCATCCAAAACAGGCGCGGATTCGTCAAAAACGTCGCTACCCTTGCCAAGTTCAAAAAATTTTCCGTCGGGACCGAGCTTGCCAAAATCGCGACCGGTGCGTTGCTTATTTTTGCCTCAAGCAGGATGGTGGTACTCCAGACGGAATATTTCGCGCATCTCCTCGGTCTTTCGGAGTTTTTCATCTCTCTCATGATCATCGGCATCGGAACGAATCTTCCGGAAATGTCGCTGATCGTGCGCTCCCTTTTCATGAAAAGCAACCAGGTAGCCTTCGGCGATTATCTCGGATCCGCGTCATTTAATTCATTCCTCTACGGACTGCTTGCGCTTTGGTACGGGAAACCGATTACCTTAAACAACAGTTATTCGGTAAGTCTGGCATTCCTGATCGTGGGACTCATCCTCTTTTTCATTTTTGCAAAAAGCAAGCACACCATATCGAAAAAGGAAGCGTTCATCCTGCTTGGGCTGTATATATCGTTCTTTACCGTGGAATTACTGACGCATTTGCCGGCCTAGTCAGAGGTACTTCTCAATGTTCTCCATATGCTCTTCGTAGGTAACCGCGCAATGGATCTGCCGGTCGCTTGAATGGAGGTAAAAGAGGCAGTCCGTTTGTTCCGGATTCAATACCGCTTCAATCGCGGTCAGGCCGGGATTGCTGATCGGACCGGGTGGGAGCCCCTCGTTTCTGTAGGTATTGTACGGGGAAGATACGAACTTATCCTGCGGTACAACCCGGGGCCACCAGCCGATTTCGCTGTTCCCTTTGACATACTGCAGGGTCGCATCGATATCAAGCCGCATACCCTTATCCAGGCGGTTCCATATGATCCCGGCAATAAGCGGCATGTCGTACGCTCCGCCAGCCTCCCGCTCAATGAGCGACGCGATTTTTATGGCGGTCGTCCATTTGATGTTTTTTTCTGCGAACTTGCCCATGGAAGGACCGACTTTTTCCTCAAACCGATCCAGAAAGCGTTTCGCGACCGCAGAAACCGGTTCATCGCTGGGTAACAGGTACGTGTCCGGAAAATATATCCCTTCCTCATATTCAGGATTCCCGTCGTTTATCGCATTCCATTCACGTTCCTGTTCGAGCGTCCATCCTAATGTTGGCCCCAGAATTTCCCCAATCTGCTCCTTCCGCAATCCCTCCCGTATGGATACCCAAACAAGCTGCGGCGGGCTCCGGAGTTTCGTTACCATCGCCCATGCGGTCATGGATGGCCCAAGTCGGTATCCGCCGGGCACGATCTGAGTCTCGGGCCCGAAAAAATTATCAAACAGGCGGAATGCAAGCTCATTTCGAATAAGCCCCTGGGCTTTAAGCGCCCGGGGAACATCGAATCCGTCATCGTTCTGGGGTACGACAAACACCACGTTTTCCCCAACCCCAACGGGACCCAAAACAGCCCAACAGCCGTACCCGATTGCGGCAAGGGAAACTGAAAATGCGATGATAAAGGCCGTAAGGTGTTTTACCATGTCTTCGTTATACCCCATGATACAATTGAAAAATGGAAAATTCTATGGTACTTTGGGCGCCTGACGATTGGCAGGAATACGAACTTATTGATAGCGGGCAGGGCATGAAGCTTGAACGCTTCGGCAGTTATATCATCGCACGGCCGGATCCCCGGGCAATCTGGAAAAAGCACGCCCCTGCCGGTATCTGGAACGAAGCGCATGCAACCTACGTGCGAAGCTCTCAGGACGAAGGACGCTGGGATATCCGGAAAGCCCCGCCGGATCACTGGGTTATACGGTACCGTACGCTGACGTTCGCGCTCAAGCCCACGTCGTTTAAACATGTCGGCGTATTCCCCGAACAGGCAATCAACTGGAAATGGATGCATAACCTCGTCAATGGCGTGCCGCTTAAAGTTCTCAACCTGTTTGCCTATACCGGTGGCGCTACCCTTGCCTGCGCTGTGGCAGGTGCGCACGTTACCCATGTCGATGCAGCACGCGGAGCCATTGAATGGGCAAAGGAAAATGCAGCAGCTTCCAATCTCTCCGGCAAGCCTATCCGGTGGATCATTGAAGACGCGTATAAGTTTGTACTTAGGGAAGCCCGCCGGGGCAACACCTATGATGCGGTCATCCTCGATCCGCCGCGTTTCGGACGGGGCACCAAAGGCGAGGTGTGGAAAATAGAAAATGACCTTCCGGATATGCTGGACGCATGCCGCCAGATTCTTGCCCCCCGTCCGAAATTCATTCTGCTAAACGCCTACACGGCCGACTTATCAGGAATCGTTCTTAAGAATATGCTTGAAGACATGACCCGTACGTTTACCGGGGCCATCGAGTGGGGCGAGCTTACCCTGAGGGATTCAACAAGCGGCCGACATCTCCCCAACGGTATCTTTGCACGATGGTTTGCTTCCTGACCGCAGGGTTTTTTGATACAATGTTCAGGTCCGAATGCCCCTTTAGCTCAACGGCAGAGCAGCGGTATCGTAAACCGTAGATGTCAGTCCAATTCTGACAAGGGGCTCATGGTCCTCTCTCGTATTAGCAGGGTTGAAGAACGGAAAGCCAGACGAAGGATCGCTGTTGCGTTCCTGGGCTCAGTGGTACTCCTTGTTTTCCTTGCGTTTTTTGGGCTACGGATCCTTGTCGGATTCAGTCTGCTTATCGACCGCATCCGCGGCACGACACCGCAATCGCAACAGCAGTCCGCGATCCTCCTGCCGCCCATCCTCGAGCAGCTACCCGAAGCGACAAACAGTGCAACCATTCAGGTCAGCGGAAAGGCAACACCCAAAACGACGCTTATCCTGTTCGTAAACGCACAGGAATACAAAAAGATTCCCGTTCCCGAATCCGGAGACTTCACCGTTACGGAGATCCCCGTAACCGAAGGGGATCTTACCATAAGCGCAAAGGTGACCGATGACAAGGACACAAGCGACACGTCGAATATTCTCACAACGGTTATCGACCGTACTCCTCCCAAACTTACCATCGATTCGCCGGAAAATAACAGCACCGTCAACGACGGAACGCGTAAGGTCACCGTTACCGGGCTCACCGACGAGGATATGAAAGTAACGATCAACGGACGGATCGTCGTCGTCAAATCGGACGGATCATTTACCTACAGCATGCCGCTCAACGACGGAGATAACAAACTGACCATTACGTCACGGGATCCGGCAGGCAACGAAACAAGTTCTGAACGGACCGTAAAGTACATCCCCTAACGGGTGCGGCGAAGCGATTGTTCCAAGGTCCCCGTAGTAATCCACATCCATGCCATGACCCACGGATAGAAAAGGCTATTCGTAAATATACTATGGATAATAACCATCGATAACGCGGCCACATACACGGCTGCCCGGTCATACGTTGCCGCATTACCCAATCCCGAAATCCCCAGCCGGAAAAGCGAAACCAAAAGCCAAAAAAATACCGCAAGACCAATAATTCCGGTCGTTGCAGCAACGAACAATATGCTGGTATCGATACCACTTCCTGCCCGGGAGGGAACGGTAGTTTCGTCAATCCAATTCCGCTCCGTATTCACAAAACGAAGCAGGTTAAAGCCATGACCGAAGATCGGGCGCTCCGCAATAAGGGCAATCGCACGGCCGGCACTCTCAACCCGGGCAAATGAGGAGGTGGTGCGGAAAAGATTCCTCCCTTCTCCGGTATGGGGAAGGATAAAGGCAACCATAATGCACGCGGCAAGTATCCCGATAACCATCTTCCATTTGCCCCGCAGTACACCCCAAACGACAATGCCGACACCGAATGCGAGCATACCGCTCCGCGAATACGTCAGGAGTAACGCTCCTAAAGAGATCACCGTCCCTGCGATGGCCGGACCTCTTGTTTTTACTTCCTCAATTTTTGAAAGCCACCAGAGCGACGTCAACGAAAGTATGATTGCCGTAAAATTCGGATCGAGAAGTGTCCCGAACAGCCTTCCGAAATGGGGATCCCATCCTAAGTAATACAGATTCCGTAAATCCGGATAGAGGAAATATTGTATGATGCCCAAAATTCCCATACCGAGACCGGAAGCAGCCAACACGCCTTCCCACAATGTGGCTTTCCAGGTAGGACCAGCCGCCGCCCAGTAGAGCGACACATACAATAGCCATCGGAGTATATAGAGCATTCCCCCGCCGATAACATACGTTGGCACCGACCCCGCAGCAACCGCGACGGAGATGAAAGAGACGGCACCAAATGCCAAAAACGGCAACCACAACCTCGGAATTAATCGTTTTTTTCCGCTGCCAATTGCCGCGGCGCACACGACAAGAAAAACGGAAAGATCGAAAGCGGACACCCGGGCTCCCGCACCCAATGGGAGGGCGACAAGCTGTCCCCCGGTAAATCCCAAGCCAAAAACAGCAAGCGGAAGGAGATTACGTTTCATACGCACTCTTGAGTGCAAGCACCCATACAAGCAGGATCCCTATGGTCCCATGGGATGCGATAAGCCCTCCAAACGGTATGGTATCAAGAAATCCGGGTGCGGCAAAATTCCACGCGACCAATACATACGATGCGGCAAGCGCTACCTTCATGCGCAGTCCTGTTACCGAATGCAGTAACCATACGTATGTGGGGATCAGAAAAACGAGGTGATGCTGCCATGCAATGGGTTCAACGAGAAGAAATGCGGGAAGATATGCCCAAAGTGCCGCGGGTAACGCTGCCTTACTTCGGTAAAGGCAAAATACCGTAATCCCCATCACGACTACACCGGCAATCGTAAGCCATGCGTTTTCTGATACCCCCATTCTGACAAGCAGTGCTGACAGACTCTGGTTGTAGTAAATCGCCAGTCCGGAACTATCCCGGAAGACGGGAGCAACCTTCTGCAAAAACGCCGTATAGTCGCCAAATCCCCACAACCCTATCGAAACTCCCGTGGTCACCGTGAGTATCGATAGAACTACACCCAATAATCTCCAGGACCTCGTCAACAGGAACAACGGAAGAAGCAGGATAAGCTCCGGCTTACAAAGGATCGCAAGCGCCAACAGGATGCCGGCTTTGATTGATTTTAACTGCCGCTCATACCACACCGCTCCGGTTACCATAAGGAGTGCCATGAGATTTACTTGTCCCATCCCCAGGGTAAATTGCGTCGGGAACGCCAAATACGCGATTGCCCATAGGAGCGGCAACGGCAGTTTCGCGCCCGATATGCGTTTCAGCATTCCCAAAATGAAGAGGAGACTCGCTATCGAGCCCAGAACCCATAACGCCTGGGCGAGAGGATACGGGATAAGCGCAAGCGGCGCGTATACGAAACGGGAAACGGGCGGAAGGATATGTATCGCATTACTGCCCTTCTGAAAAAACTCGCTTCCTGCCTGGTAGTAATACGGGAAGTCGGGTGCCGATGTCAACATAACCCGTACCATCGAAATGACCGCCTTGATAGTCGCGGCAATCACCACAAGATTTGCCGCCCGGCGGACGATCAGTGGGACGTTCCAAGATGCCATAATTTCGCTCTCGTAAGATATGAGTGGAAACTCATCATAACCGCCATGATCATCCCGGGCATCCCGTCCAGGAATCCCAACCGCAGGTAATAGTTCTGAATGAATTTCCCGGAAGGGTATGCGAGAATCTGCCACCATGAACTCCGTACACCCCGCGTCCGGAGGTACCGCGCGTTAATCGTGGAATACTGGTCAACGTCGTATAAAAATTGTGCGACATCAGGGTGGGGAAAATGATCCAGAGGTTCGGAAAGCGTTCCGACGACGCCAGTCACCTCCCACACCTCATGTACCGGTCGCTGCCACATGCCATTCCCCTTTTTACCCAGGCGCATGAGCCGGACGCGTTCCGTTTCCCCGTGCTGCAATACCCTTCCCCACATCCGGTCCCGGCGCTTCAGATAAAATCCCGAGACGTCAATTTGTTTGACGGCCTCCCTGACTTCCCGGGCAAGAGCTTCGGATACGCGCTCATCGGAATCCACGAACAACACCCAGTCGCCCTTTGCTTTCGCAAGACCGAAATTTCGCTGGCGCGCAAAATCGTTATCAAGTGATTTCTTGTATACGGTCGCTCCCATGGACTTGGCAAGTATTGCGGTATCGTCCGTTGAGTTATCGTCGACGACAATCACCTCATCGGCAAACGAGACGCTACGGAGCGTGTCTTTTATGGTTGCGGCGTTGTTGCGGGTGAGTACGACTGCGGATAAACCCATAGGGATAAACCCATTGTATCACGGCCCTAAAGAAGTGAACGGTAGAGCGTGTCAAGCTGTCGGACGCCGTGCGATATATCATGCACGGTAACCGCCCGCTTTCGCGCACGACTCCCGAGTATCCGGCGTTTAATGCGATGCGACAGGAGATCCTTAAGAGATAGCGCGATTGCCATCGCATCGCCCGGTTCGACAAGGACCGCCGCGTTCCCCACGTTTTCCGGAATTCCCCCGGTGCGTGTCGTGATGATGGGGAGGCCGCTAGCCTGCGCTTCCATGAGCACCATACCGAACTGTTCTTCCCAGGTTGGCGTCGGGATACTGGGCGCGACAAATAGGTCCGCGGATTGGTAAATCGCCGGCATTTCTAAATATGTAGCACTCTCAACATTAGAGTGCCAATCCGGGGGGAATGCCGCGAGTTTTTCCGTTATGACGCCCCGGAGGCTGCCATCACCGACGAATCTGATCCGCAGGGACTCCGTACGGAATCGCCGATCTGCGGCAAGCATGCCAAAGGCCTCGAGGAGATCAAGCACTCCCTTCTCCTTCTCGAACCGTCCGCAAAAGAGGACCGTCAATCCATGATGCTTCTTTACTACTGGCCGGAATCGTTCCGTATCGATGTGCGGGCCGATGACACTGATGCGGGAGGGTACCACACCCTCCGATACAAGCGCCTCCCTGGCTCGTTCCGTTGCCGCGACGAAATGGTCGGCATGTTTGCGGGCACGCTTCTTGAACTGACTCCTTCCCCGGATTCCTTCATTTGCGTGCGGCCTTGTCTCCCATGCGGTCACGACGACTCGGCGTACGTGCCCCATTCGCTTCGCGTTCAGGCATTGCTGGGTGTAGTGGTAATACGTCTCCGCCGTATGGACGATATCATACCCCCGAAGTTTCGCTTCCAAGCCAACAAGATAATGCGCGTCGGTGAAAACCCTATTAAGAATGGGCATCTTGTAGGGGAATGAAGGTATATCTACGGGACTTACGAGGCGCACGGTGGGAAACGCAAAATCGGCATGGATCGGCGTCCGGGAAGCAAACGCAGTGATATCGTAGCGCGGGACAAGCCCTTCAAACTGCTGCATTTCGAAGCGATTGAGGAACTTGCCCCGGACGATGGCAAGGCGCGGCTTCTTCATGCGGATTGGGTAACCGTGGAGAGAACTTCAAGCACTCGTTCCGCAAATTTCCGCCACCGGAATTCTTTCGCCCTCAGAATCCCCGCCTTCGAAAGTGATGCCCGGAGCGCCTTATCGGTGACTATCTTCCGCAGAGCATCCGCAAGCCCGGCTTCGTCTTTCGGGCTCACCAGTATGCCCGCCGACCCTACGACTTCCGGGTATGAGCCCTGGTCGGAGGCGATGACCGGTATACCGCATGCCATTGCTTCCACGGCGGGAAGTCCAAACCCTTCGATCTCGGATACCGTCACAAACGCCGCTGCACCACGGTAATAGGATGCAAGCGTTTCGTCGTCAAGAAATCCGACGATTTTTACGCGGTCTTTGAGCTTAAGCGCGTTGATCGTTGCGGAAATGCCGGGATCCAGCCAGTAGTCACTGCCGGCCAGGATAAAGTCGTATGTCGCGCCGGAAGTCGCGAGAAATTCCGCAAAAGCCCGCAACATCATGGGGACATTTTTTCCGGGTTTCAACGCACCGACGAACAGGAAGTACGGTATGCGTGCGGCGTGTGCCGGGCCGTTCTTCTTGAATATCGCGTCAACGCCCAGATACGCGACTGACATATCCTTAAGCGGTACGCCGTACCGTTTATGGATACTGTCCTTGGATGCATGGGAAATGGTGATGATATGATCAGACCGTTTAACGACCCCGGACGTCTGGCTCGTTAGCGCATAATACGACTCACGATAATATTCAGGGTGGTCCAGGAATCCGACGTCATAAATGAACCCGATTTTCTTGACGTCGTACAATGTAACCGGGAAGGACTGGGAAATTCCCAGATACGCGTCGATACGGTGCCTTAGTAATTCGATCGGTTGCCATATTTTGTTAAATCCGGGCCGGTAGAGCCGGACAAACGAAACATTCGGACGGTCAAGGGTTCGTCTCCCCTCCTCTCCCCCTCCAAAGCTGTAAATCCTATAAAAACTTTTCACATCAAGCCTGGAAATTTCCCGTATCAGGTTATACGCAACCCGGTACACGCCAACCTTCAGGCGGTCGTCACTGATCGATAATGCACCACCGTCTACGCCAATGGTCATATTCTCCCCTTCCGGATTGCCCCAAAGCGCTGCAACACAAAATCCTGCAGGCCGGCAACCGCTCCGCGCTCATGGCGGATGATATGCTCTGCTATGGTCAACGGCATACGCAACAACTCGTATAGTTTTACCGCGCGGGGGGCCAAACGGCGGACAAAAAGCAGGTGGTTCCGTGCAAGATAATACTGATGCAGCTGCGATCCCTTCCCGAGCGAGGCGGTTTCCTCGTGGGAAACCCCCGAAAGATCCACTTGGCTCACAGGGAATCCCGCATTTCTTGCACGCACCGAGTAATCCGCATCTTCGTAGTAAAGAAAATACGGCTCATAAAAATATCCGGCCTTACTGACGACCTTTTCGTGGATAGCCAAGCAGGAGCCGGTTACATAGTCCGCACGGGTGGAGGGATTTATCGTCGTCCAGCGCTTGGGGTCCAACGCGCCAATCGTCGGACCGGCAACGGACGGGGGGAGTTTTTTGAGCTTCGCCACGAGCTCCCGTACCGTGTCGTTACTTAGCTTCATATCCTGGTTTAAAATGATAAACCACTTGACCCCCCGGGCGCTGGCATACCGTATGCCGATATTCGCGGCGGCGCCGAATCCAAGATTGGACGTCTGGGAGAGTAGCGTTGCGCGCTTTGCATCGTCGAACGTCAGCGTCCCCCCGTTATCGACGATAATGGTGGGATAGTCTTTTAAGCGGAGCTGAAGCGTTCGCATATCATCTTTGGATGGATGGTACGCGACGATAATAAATGCGAAATCACGCCGTCTCATTGGTTCCCCGATGAATCTCCCGCCTATTGTACCACTGTTACGTAGGATGGCCTAATTACCCCTGCGCCGGTACAGCAGACCACCGGGAACCGGAAGCGATCCGACCGGTTCATAGGATTCGGCGATATATGTATCAAGCTCAACGGGGCGGTAATCGAGGTAATACCCCGACGCCGGATGGTACGGAATGTAGAGTACGTAGGGAACCCTGTTGTCGTCCAGTGCCGTTATGATACGGCGTTGCATCCCCGCCACCTCCGCATTCCAGGGAAACAGCGGCACCCAGGGAAGTGCAACGGGCCGGGCGTTCAGGCCGAAATACAGATAGTCATAGTTGCCGTATACGAATAGGTCTCCCCTCGTCTCACGCTTCACAAATTCCAGTAGTCGTGAATAAGTACCGGAAAAAAACGTGGGCTGCATCGGATCACGGAGCGTGATGAAGACCCGGAAGCTTCTCCAGGACAATGCGGCAGTCACAAGAAGGGTGACAACGCCGGCTATAAAGAGCTTCCGGCGTTTTTCCGCGATGAGATGGGTTAGATACATGCCGAATCCGACGGACGCAAACGCAAGTACGGGCTGCAGCCGGTGAAGCCCCCACCGGGGAAGTCCGGCGGCAACTAGCGCGAAAAGCAGCATCATAAGTAGCAGGCTTTCCCGCATATGCTTGCGCAACGACAGCCATACGACCGGCACGAATGCGGGCACGATCAGGGCAATCTCATTGCGTGCCGGAAGCAGGATATAGTAACTGTCCGCCTTGGTTAGTCCCAGGAGGAACCCGTACGCCCAAAACCCATACTCCCGTCCGGCCCCAAGTACAGCAAAATACCCCCACACCAAAAGATTTGCCGCAACCGGTAGCGCGCCGACAATACAGGCATGTTTGAATCCTACCGCCCGTTTCTTGCCCGAAAAAAACAGGAATAGGCTTATCGCCGCAATCGGCCAGACCGCTGTCTGCTTGATAAGGGAGGCAGCAGCAAGCAGCAATCCGAGATATATGGCAATTTCTTGGCTTGGCTTAGTAATATACCGGAGCGTAACAAGATAAACCCCAAGATATAAAGGCGCCAGAATCGTCTCATACCAGATGGTGTTGCCGGAAAAAATCGGCTGCCAAAAAACGAAAAAGCCAAGAGCGGCAAGTGCCGGAAGCGTTTTGCCGGTAACGACTCTTGCGACGGCATACACGAGGAGGTCGGTTGTGAAAATGAGTCCGTAGGCGATCACGCGTTCCGAAATCGGGGAAAAACCCAGGACCGAGTACAGGGCATACAGAAAATAATAGGCACCCGGCACGTAGGCTAAGACCACATCACGGTAATACAGAAGCCCGCGGGTCAAGAACCACGGGTACACCAACATCTCCGGCCAGTCGACAAACGTCGTTCGCAGGAGATACGCAAGGTGAATACCTAACGCGGCGAGTGCGAACGCCCATTCCCCGAGCAATTGTCTTATGAGCCAATGAGATTTCGCCATAGGAGGAACCAGTACGTCAGCGTTTCCATGTAGCCAAAACAAAGCGCAATCACGATTCCCCGCCACCCATCACGCCACCCCTGGTCCTTGATCGCCCTCGCCCACACCATGTGGGGACCGTACATGAATAATTTCTTTAGCGTAACTCTCTCGTGCGACTTCCGCTTCTCCCCCGCCACCTGCCAGGCATATTTCGTGAATTTAGTGAGCAGTTGACTAGTTGACCTATACGAATTATGAATGATGACATTGCTCAATTTGCTAATTTGACCAACTACGTCTATTTCCTCATGTATCGGCACAATAGAAATTTGACCGAATTTTTTTCTGAATAGTCTTATCTTCGCGTATTTTTCTCCACCGTATCTAAGGACACCACCAAATGCGTAGTTTTGATACGGTATTCGATAACCGCGCACCTCTGTGAGGTTTATTTGAAGGATTGTCTTAATTTCATGCAACAATTCAACAGAAACAACTTCATCCGAATCAAGAACTAACACCCAATCGTGTGTTGACTGTCTAATTAGTGTATTTTTGCGAAGTCCAAGTGATATGTTTGTATCAGAAACACCAATGAGTATCTGAGGATGGAGAGCCTCGATACTTTGTACAGAACGAATTAGATTCTCATCAATTTTTTGACATATGATAAGCACTGAAAGCATAGATTAAACCTTTTTTACTAATACAACACTAAGTCCCCCTTTATTCAAACCCCAACTTACCCGCTCAAAAACAATTAATATGGGAATACAGAAATAATATAGAATTTTAGTTAATAAAGATTTCGAAAATACCCCTTTTAGATTTGAAATATAGTCTTCTTGATCATCATATGTATATGAAATTATCACTTTAAAGCCATTGTCTTCTAATATCTTGCATAGTGTGTGATGAGAAAAATGTATAACGTGATCAGGTACACCCCACCAGTCCCACTTTGATCCAGTTAAATAAGCCATAAGGCTCTGATAATTAGGAGCTTGAACTAACAAAATTCCTTCACGTTTTAATACCCTTTTTAACTCTGCTAAATTCGACTTTATATTCGTACTATGTTCCAAAACATCATAACAAGTAACGACGTCAAAAAAGTTGCCTTTATATGGGATTTTGTTAAGAATACCGTAATTTACTTTAATATTTACATTCTCGTTAGCAACCTCTCTTAATATTGAACTTGGCTCAACTCCAAATAGTTTCCAATCTGGATGAGCTTTATAAAAATACTTAAGGAAGTATCCAACGCCACAACCAACATCAAGAAGACGCCCAGTACGTTTGAGGCGAGTTATAAGAGATAAGTGTTTACTAAACCTGCGATCTAGCTTCAACTGATCTTGTCTTCTCTCGATTGCGTAAGCATTATCATATTGATTATCTATGAAATCTCGACGAGATCGATCATGCACTCGCGTTTGAAGCAAGGAGCAACTTAAACATTTATCTAACTCATAACCATTTATATGACTATGCTCTGAAAACTGTTTGCTATCGCAGTAAACACATTGGAACATGGCGATAAGTTTATCATATATAGCCGTTGTGAAACGTAATACATACAATTTCGAAATATCGTACTACTTTATTAATGGTGCAGAAATTATTATCTGTCCTAGTTATTGTATTTATTGCATTCTTTCGGCCCGAAAGCGCTTCGGCAGCTCTAATTTTTTCTGACACTTTTTCTGGTGGTTATAACTCATCTTGGTATGTTCCCTCATGTTGTGTTGCTCCTATTAACTCCACTAATGGCATAACAGGCTTAAATAGTACGTCCTGGAGTGTAATTGAGCATCAACTTAATGAAAATTTAGTTTATCGAATTGAATTTGACTTAATAATTAATAATAGCAGCAGCACCCAAACTTGGGGTTTGGGAATAGGTGACGATTCTAACCACTGGAAAATTATAAATACGTGGCAATCTTCGCTTCAATTAAGAGAAAATCCAGATTTAGTTGAGAAAAATATTCTGTTTGACTGGAATCGCACACAGGGCGTACGTCATTTTGAACTAATTGTATCACCTTCCAAAAATACGAATTTTGATGTAATTGAAGATGGACAGAATCTAATTTCCTGGTCAACCAGTGGGGATTTTAATATTAGCCGAATATGGCTTTCAATCTTAGGTAACGGTGATTACGAACTTGCCAACTTTGTCCTCTCAACATACGAAGAACCAACACAAACCCCCACCCCCACCGAGACGCCAACCCCTTCCCCAACCGCAACGCCGACCCCCATTCCTACTCCCACCGAAATGCCTACGACACCACAAACCAGAAAGATCATTATGATACCGGGCTACTACAATGCGTATAATGCAAAACTTCTGATGTCCTGTGAGACGGGAACGGTTACGGAGTCCTGGACCCCTATGCCGCAGGCTACTCAACTCTACGCGCCGGTAATGACAACCCTTCGCAATGCGGGATATACCGTACTGCCCTTCTATTACGATTGGCGAAGGACACCGTACCAGAATGCCGCAACGCTGAATGCATTTATCATCGCAAATACGGAGCCGGATGAAAAAATCCACATCCTCGCACATAGTTTCGGTGGCCTGGTCAGCAGGGCTTACATAGAGCAGACACAGGAAAACGCACGTACGGATGCCATGCTTGCCGTCGGCACCCCTTTTGCCGGCACCGTACAATCCTATCCCGCATGGGCCGGCGGTGACCTGACCGCGCTCCCCGGTGGCCCAATTGCGAAGCTCCTGGTATCAAGATTCCTTACCAGTTGCGGCAGAACAGATAGAACATCCCAACTTGATGCGCTGCACCGATATATCCCCTCCCTCCAGCAACTTCTTCCTACGTTCGATTACCTCCGGGACCTTGAAACCTACGAGCCGATCCCCGTTTCCTCAATGCACTATCAGAACGGTTGGCTCCCCAACACGTTTTTCCCGTCTCCGTATTTTGGTATCCGCATGGGAACCTATACCGGAACGGGTCAGAAAACGGAACTGAAATACCTCATTACCCCGCCAAACAGGCAAGAGGCAAGGAGAGGATTATGGCCCGACGGGAAACCGGTAAAATCAAAAACCGTTTATTCGCAAAATGGCGACAATACCGTACTCCAGTCAAGCGCGACCCTGCCCGATGCCGATAATAGCCGTACCGATCCGCTTTCCCACTTTGCACTGATTTCTTCGAAAACCGGGATCGGCAAAATCATGGATTTTTTCCGCCTACCCCCGCCGTTATTTGTCCCGATGATCCAGAACGCCGAACCGGAGAGCGCTATGATGATAATCTCCGATACGGCATCGATCGAATTGGATTACGGAGACGGAACAAGCGCCAGGGACACCGAAGGACTCCTTCTGATCAGCAATCCGAAATCATTCAGAAGGACGCTTCGCTTGCGGCCAAGAACCGACGCGTCGCGCTTTTCCATCGGGCTGGCTCTCAAAGACGGTCGCGTTTTCTGGAAGGACTATTCCCTCAGGGGCCGGTCGCAGCGCCAACGGGCGATTCGCTTTAATGAAGCCGCACCGACCAGCGACATGTTGGATTGACATGCCGTTTACATCCGCAGCTTTCCGAGAAGTTCCACAAGAAACATTGAAGACGCGATAAACGGCGCGCTTACGAAGAAATACTCCCTGCCGGGGCTGCCCAATCCGCCCATCAATACCCCCCCGAACACCAGGCCGACGGATACGAGCCCGGCAAGGATATATTCTTGAAGGGAAACCCGTTGTTTTCTCACCATCCTCGCTTTGGTCATCGCGAGCGCAATGAACAGGTAAACCATTATGGACTCAACCGCCATCACTTTGAAAATAGCATCCGTTAGCCAACATAGCCCGGCAAACCCCCCTTCACACGGCCGGATACCACCATATACATCGCTACCGATCCAGAAAAGCGCAACGATTCCCGGCCACAGCAATAATTTACCCATGCTTCTACTATAGTCGTTGACTCGGAAGAGAATGCAGTAAGAAACCGTACATTACGGAGTCGGAAAGACGTCCGAGGGGGTTGCCGAGGCGCTCGAAACGTTCGGAATGGGTTTCGGGGTCGGACTTGGAAGCGCGCAGCCGCCCCACAGACCTTTCTCCTCGCTACGCGCCTGTCGTTGTGCCTCCAGCAGCCGCGCATCGTATTTGACGTCGGGCGGATAGGTACTCACCTGGGCAAACCCTTCCCGGACCAATTTTTCATTGATAAGTTCGCCGTCCAGCCACACATACCGAAGGAGCCTGCCAAATTTATCCCGATTGGAAATGTCACGCTCAAGTTCCACAACCTTTCCCTGTACCAGCTCCTTATTCTTCGCACTTGCTTCTTTCCCAAAACACTCAACCGGCCGTCCCGGGGCTACCGTCTCCGGTGTATTCATCCCGATATACCGCACAATCTCCCCTCCCTCGATTTTGATCGTGTCGCCGTCTACGACACTCACAACGGTGGCAACGGTCCCGCTGTGTGCGGGGGTAATCGTTGCGGACGGTGAAGCGACAATCGTCGGAGAGATGGTGGGTAACCGCTCCGGTTTTGCCATCTGCACGAATTCCGACAGGTCATCGGTAACGAGGGCGAGCACCATGCTGAGGATAACCATGAGCAGAAGCCCTATATGTTTCTGGAGAAACGTTTCGACCTTCATGGCGGAAGAATGAACCTACGGGTGGCCCTGTACAGACAAGTTAGAACGTCTCTCCAGCCGCCTCCGGCGGCTTGATATAGAGTGCGCGGCGGTGCGGGGCGCCGCGCATCATTTGTTTTTTTCGCGCGCGATTTTGCGATTGCAACGCAATCGCTATCAATGAGTTTTTAAATCTTGCCTGCGAATTCTTTATCTATTTTGCCAAATGTTTCAATTGTTGTTGGAGATAGTACTGCATGATATAAATCTGCTCTATTCGTTACGAGATAACTCAAGTGTCGTATGCCGTGTGAAACTACATTTTCAGGCTCAATCTTATCTGGTGCAGGTTTAGCGATATTTTCTGTTTGTGCGATTTTTAACTCCGATACTGGCAGAGATTCGGAATCAGTAAAATCAAAATCGTCCGAGTACACAATGTACGTTATAACAACACTTTCTGTTGCCTTGTCATACCGCCAGCTTGTTGAGTGGCTAATCAGCCGATTGTTCTCGATGATTTCCTTATTAAATTTTTGAATGCTTAACAATACGAGATTATCAGGATTCTCAGTTTTCCCCGTGATATCCATGCTTGCAGATTTGTATTTTACTAGTTGGCCGTCAAACTTAGTAAGAAATATCTCCAATCGGTATTGCATAGCGGAATTATAGCAACTTTCTTGGCCTTGTTATAGCTATCGCCGCCGAGACTGCGGCAAGCGCTGACATAATGTAAAAAAGCATATTGAACCCATAGCTAACCACAATAACTCCACCAAGACCTGTTCCCAGTGCTGCGACTAAGTTATATAAGACTTTCCACCCTGAATATTCCATGATTTCTGATTTCTTATCCAGATGATCGGCAAAAATTGCATCAAATGAGGGGCTACCTACCGCTTCTCCTATACCGATTAACACTTGCACAAGTATTAACTGTGGAAGTGTTCCAATGATTGTGTAACTAAGCCAAGCTATTGATCGAATAATAAAACCAGCAATAAGCAGATACTCTTTCTCTTTTATTTTATCTCCGAACTTAGCAACAATCATTGTCACCAGCGTTGTAACGACCAACATTGCACTCCAGGTTAAACTGGCAGACAATATTCCCGTACCAAGTTTCTCAATGTAGATAGCATAGAGAGGGCCAAACAGACTAGAAGCAAATACAAAGATGCCATTTATTAAAAAGAGTGACAATAATGATTTGTTGTTTTGCATAGTATCAATGTATCATAAGATAAGAAGTTTCGTGTATTCAAACATCTTGCTTTCTTTCTCTATTTTGTTATTGTTGATATATACCGAAGTTATACCGAAATAATTGTTATAACAATAGCTCTTTAATAATTTTTGCGTTCGCTTGCAACTGTTCAATCCGATCCGTTATGATGCGCGGCGCCCCGCACCGCCGCGCACTCTATATCAAGCCGCCGGAGGCGGCTGGAGAGACGTTCTAACTTGTCTGTACAGGGCCACAATTTCATCAAAAGACAAAGATGATGGGCCAGCCGTCCCCGCGCAGGCGGCCGCGGAGACGGCTGCATACGCCTTTTTATAGACCGCCGTGAGGCGGCGCTCAAAATGAAAGCCAGCAAACGCAAAAATTAAAACTCAAAAGTAAACAAAAAGGAGTACCCATGCCCAGGTACATTGCGTATTGCCGTAAGTCTCGGGACGAAGCGGATAAACAAGTCTTGTCAATTGAAGCTCAGGTTGCCGAGATCAGCGAGTTTGCCAAACGGGAACACTTAGAGATAGTCGGGTTTGTCACGGAAGCCAAAACTGCCAAAATGCCAGGTCGCGAAAAGTTTGGCTATGTTATCAAGCAGATAGAGCGCGGAGTAGCAGACGGGATAATTGCCTGGCATGCGGACAGGCTTGCGCGCAATTCGATAGATGGTGGCAAAATCATCTATCTGCTTGATACCGGCAAACTCGTTGATCTCAAGTTCCCGACATTATGGTTTGAAAATACTCCCCAAGGCAAGTTCATGCTGAGTATCGCCTTTGGCCAATCCAAGTATTACGTGGACAACCTGAGCGAGAACGTGGCCCGTGGTATGCGCCAAAAGGTGCGTAATGGTGTGTGGCCGGGAAAAGCACCGATCGGCTACTCCAATAACTACAAAACCCGTGGGATAGACATAGACCCTGTTACTTCCCGAGTTATCCGCAAGTCTTATGAAATGTTTGCCACAGGTGGCTATACCTATACCAATATCTCTACGTTCTTAGAAAAGCATGGGATTGTGAGACGAAGCGGCAAGCGGCACAGTCCGAGCAACGTCAGGCGAATACTCTCGGACAAGTTCTATATCGGCATGATGCGGTACAAAGGTGAGTATCACGAGGGAAGCCACGAACAGATAATTAACAAGGAACTGTTTAAGCGGGTTCATGCCGAGATAGAAAGACGGAGTCGCAACCCCAGGAAATCCCACCGCTTGCCGTTTTTAGGTTTAGCCACCTGTGGCTCATGTGGCGCAGCCATAACCGCCGAGGAACACCACAAGTTCTACCGGACGACAGGAAATCATCGGACTTACTCGTACTATCGTTGTACTCGCAAACTTACTCCGTGTGACCAGCCTGAGATAACAGGACAAGATATGGAAATACAATTGCGGGATTTGGTGGCGGCAATCTCCATACCCGGTCACTGGGAAGAAATCTGGACAAAAGAGCTAGAGAAAGACGAGCAACAGGAAAAGTTACTGGCCGCCACCAAACTAAAAGAACTGGATAGCGAGTTGCAACTGCTCGAAGATAAGCAGAATACCTTACTCGATAGCTATTTAGATGGAATAGTGGACAAAGAAAGGTACACCAAAAAGAAACAGGAAATTAGTAGCTCGCAGTTACAACTCCGTGAACAAATCGAGGTTTTTCGTACCAACGGCAGTGAGTGGATTGAACCTATGAAAGAACTCATTGATTGTGCGCTACATGCGCACAAAATCGCGCGCGAAAAAAACAATTGCGAAGAATTATCAATCTTCGCAAAACGGATCGGATTGAACTTCTATTTGGAAGATCGCCGCCTCACGGCGGTCTATAAAAAGGCGTATGCAGCCGTCTCCGCGGCCGCCTGCGCGGGGACGGCTGGCCCATCATCTTTGTCTTTTGATGAAATTGTGGACCTGAGAGGACTCGAACCTCTGACCTTTTCAATGTCAATGAAACGCTCTA
>CAZHOQ010000025.1:0-19749 GCA_964533995.1 uncultured Gammaproteobacteria bacterium | reverse complement strand
TAAAATACGCAGGTTACGTCAAAAACTAGACCCGCGACTCCGCCCGTACGTATGACCCTTACAAGCACGAATCTTTTGCACCTGGTTCTCTACATTACGGAGATCCGTTCGCTTTCCAGAATCCGTAGAAGCTCATATCAGACGTTCGGTGCCGATATGGGATCCATCGCCGACCATTCGTTTCAGGTCACCATGATCGCGTTACTTCTTGCCGAGGAGCTTTCCGCCGACACCAAACGGGTCGTCGTCATGGCACTCATTCATGATATAGCCGAGTCCCGTACCGGCGACGCAAATTTCGTCCATAAACGCTACCAAACACTCGCCGAGCAGGAAGCTTTTGACGATATTACCGCTAATCTGCCAAAGAATGTCCGGTCGCTCATTTCCGAGGCATTCCGTGAATTCCTTGAACAAAAAACTCTTGAGGCAAAAATAGTAAAGGATGCCGATATTCTCGACCAGTTATTCCAGGAAAAAATTCTTCTGGAACAGGGGCATGTCGATGCCAAGGCCTGGTTTGAGTATTCACAAAAGCAACTTAAGCTCCCGGAAAGCATCCACCTTGCCGCAAAAGCTAAAACGACAAAGGCAACGGCATGGTGGACCAGTCTTTCGAATAAATCACAGCTCTCCGGATCCCGCAAGCGGCTCATTAAACATCTGCTTTCAAGGATGTCAAAACGCATATGATGCGTTGCTGGCTTCCGCCGCTGTTGCGCGCATGAAATTTGCCACATCTCCCCACAGGAAGCCCACCGTATTTTTGGTAGCTGAGATGCTTGGGTATGGCGGCATGAGCACGTTCGTCGCGGAAGCGGCAGCACTCCTCAAACGTCATGGCTACCCGGTCATTATCCTGACCGTTACGACGCATCCGAATAATACGGTCTTTCAGAAGCGATTTTCCCAGGCGGATGGTGTTTGGCATGTCACCATCGGCTCCTATCACGGTTTACGAAACAAATTGCGAATCGTATTTCACACGCTTTCGTTAGCGTTTCGCGCCTTGCGTACGCACCGCGGAGCGGTCATATGCTGTGTCGGACCTATCGCAACAGCCGCACTTTCCCCGCTACTTCTGCTGCTTCGAATCCCGAGACTGTTTGTTTTTTTGAGTCCTCTGGACCTGGAACTTTCCAAAAATTACGGAGCCGCGGCAACCCCTGCCGGAAAGTTCCGCTCACGAATCTTTTATCTCGTAACCCGCATGGGGCTAGCGGCGTTTCCCTACGTGCTTACCTTCAGTAGATACGCAAAGCGCCTTATCAGACAGTACTACCGGATTCGAAAACCCGTTTTCATCATTCCCGGATTCGTTACCGTTCCACCGGAAACCAGTACAATTGCCATCCGCAAAAAACTTCACATTTCCCCGGATACGCGCCTTTTTTTGTTTCCATCACGATTCGAACCGTGGAAACGCCCCGAACTCATCCTACAGGCGCTGCCGTACATCCGGGACAAAAACTATACCATCGCGTTCAGCGGATATACTGACCACCGGCACCTGCAGAGATGGCTTCCGTGGATCCGTACGCACGGACTGGAAGACCGCGTCGTCATGTTACCGTACCTTACGAAGGCCGACCTGTTCCGACTTTATAGATCCAGTGACTGCGTGCTGTTTCCCTCAGTCAATTTGGAAATGTTCGGTTACGTCATCCTGGAGGCATTTGCCATGGGGACTCCGGTGTTAGGTACGGACGAAGGGGCTATTCCTGAGCTCCTCGCGCGCGCGGACAAACGACTGATAATTCCAAACGCCGATCCGCGGACGATTGCAAAAAAAATGTCATGGATGATGCATCTTTCCACAAAAGAGCGACGGGTCATTTCAACGCGCTGCAAATACGTTGCTGCACAGCTAAACGGCCGGAATAATACGGATTATTTTATGTCCTTTGTTTCAAGAGCGGTGAGTAGGAAGCCCTCAGCCACCTAGGATACCCGTGAGCGCCGACAGCGTATTCCGGATGCGCGCCGAGTGCGATTTCCCCCATGGAACCACCGTAAGCTTCGGCATTGCACCGGACGGGTAAATGATGCCCGTTGTCTTGTAGACCTTCATAAACGCGCCATGTTTGTCCCCGTCAGACCTGTGATCAAGCGTATCAATGATGAGCGTGCTTTTCCGCGAGTCGGAAATATTGGCATAAAAATCAACGTGCATCATCCAGACAACCATCGACGCCGGACGTTTGAATGCTCCCCACATTCCCATGCAGAATTTGCTTATCACGAAAAACGCCATATCGCGGAGCATCCGGACGATAACAAGCCGCCGGAAGGGGAGACTGTGTACATAGATGCGGATGACGTTCCTACCGATCTTCTGCGATGGGCGCTTTCCGCTCAGCCAGCGCACCAGTCGCATGTACGCCGGCATCAAAAAAATGTCGTTTGACCGGCACAGATAGAGTACCCCCATGCGCGAGGAAACGTCCGCGATCTGTCTTTGCAGTTGCCGCGGCTGATCCTCAAACGTTCTTGTCGAGAGGATAACAATGCGGGCATTGGAATGCTTAATCATAAAACCACCTCACGAATACGCGCTCCGTGAAACGTCCCCCAGTCCGGCTGAGGCAAGCGCCGCATATGCTGGTTATAAATCCACCAATACCGCTGCTCCGCGGGAGAGAGAGATATGGTGTGCGGCAGGTGACATGTAACAAAGGTGTCATCGTATATTCGGCGCACCCCTAACTTCCGCATACGGGAAAACAATTCCACGTCCTCATACCCGTACACCATCAATGATTCGTTGCATCCCTCGACGGAGGCGTACAAGGATTTTGCAACAGCAGTACACCAAAAAAATTCCGTAAAATGAGGGTCATTCACCGGCCGGTATGACTGATGATTGACGTACCAGGCTGTATCAAGCGGCCTACCCGTGACGGGCGCAGGGCCCCAAAGTCCGGACAAATTCTTTTCCCGTTTTCTATCCCAATACGCAAGCCTTCCCGTTTTCGTAACAACGGAGGATGTTGCGTAGACCGGACCGCAATACCAAATACCATCACCATGCCGGGGAAACGCCTGGAGCACCTGCCGGATGGTCGCCGAAACATGCACGATCTCAGGGTCAGTAATAAGAAGGTACGTACCCTGAGCCTGACGTGCCAAAAAGTTCCTGCGCGCGGCGCTGTTTGCATAACCCTTCGAGATGCCGGGTACTTCAAAATACCGAATTCTGAATTTGTCCGTATACCTTTCTAGGAGGGGGAGCAAAACTTCCTTCCGCGCTCCATCGTTAAGCAGCAACAGCTCTACGCCATCAAAATCATCCTGTTGGTGATACATCGAGTGAAGGGAACGATGCAGCTGTTCAATCCGGTCGCCTGAATATGAAATAAGTATGGAAAGCTCCATGCTAATCCTTCATGAGTGCTGATAATACCTGGGTGATATGCCGCGCGATGCGGTCGTTGCCGTCCGCGTTCAAATGCGCGCCGTCGAACGGATTGTCTTCGGATAAGTACAGTTCCTCCCGCAGGAAACCGGAAGACGTTCCCAGAACGGATTCCGGCAATACTTGCCCCGCCATGACAGATCCTGACCTGAACGCCCGTAACTGTGGATCCGATTCGCTTGCAAGCTCCTCATTTAGGTCTATGACCGCCGGGAAAATGCTACGGATCGAATCCGCAATCACCCGGTAGTCTGAAAAAATCACGTCTTCGGTCCGCATCGGATCGAAATAAAATTCAAACGGCATGATGGTAACCAGAAGCTTGATATCGTGGGATGATGCGTACCGCTCCACATCGCGGACATAGCGCGAAAGTTTCTGTTGGAATGACCGTTGGATGAGCGTACGTGGTCCCCGGATAGGCAGACTGCACCCGAAGGTGTACCGATCCGAACCCACCAGCGTATTCAACGCGTGAATTCCGAAACGGAATGTCCGGCTTCGGACTACCGGGCCGGGAAGTCTCTTGGAAACTACCCCCTGCATATAGAGCATATTCCGCTTGGCGGAGACTTTGGTAAGCGTGTTTCCCTGCAACACATAGAGACATGCCTTATTCGTGTCATCGATGTCGTTCGCGTTCAGATTCCATACGATGACATCGGGATCGTATCTCGGCAATAGCTCTTCCATAAGATACTGATACTCCTGGTCTATACCATAACCCGGGACACCGGCATTAAGAACCGTTGCGTCTATCCCGGACGACACTAAGCGCGACTGCACGCGTGCGGGAAATGCTTCCTCATGCGTTACTCCTTTGCCGAAGGTAAACGAATCGCCAATCATTAGAATGGTTTTGGCGGTGCCGCCGGGTGATAGCGGCAGGGGATTAAACCGTAAACCAAGCGAGTCGGTTCGGTACAGACGGGAATCATGCTCGCTTGGGGGAAACGACGCCGAGGCGCGTAACCCGTAAATCCGTCCGGGATCCAATGCAAAAAAGGCGCTCTCGCCATCAGACCAGGCCAAACGCCCGACATCCGGAGGGAATAGGGCAAGCATCGCCTCCACCAAAATAAGCGAGCCGCAAACGGCAACAAGAACCATCGACAGTCGTGTGAATATAGGTCTCATGCGGCGTACGAATGGACTACTTCGCAATCTACTGCGTAACTATATAATAAGCGCGATTACATCGCAAAGCTCCGCGCTGTTTGTGCGATGAAGGCAACCGCAATTACCCCAAGGCAGAGGTGGTATAACCCCTCCCGCGCAATACCATGGCTTTGTAGCCATCCAACGGCGCGGTCGGGAAGTCGCTGTATCACCGTATGCATGGATAATGCCGACAACACGGCAAATACGGGAAGCACCTGAAGCAATGAAAAATCATGGTAATACGCAAAAGAGTTAAACACCAATAGAAACGCGATTCCCACAAAAAACTGAAGCAGGGAAAAAAGCCTGATGCGCCAATTCTTCAGCGTGACCAGGCCGGCTATTGCAGCAAGAATATAAAAGGGACGTATATGACGGGTCATATTCGTTCCCAAAAACGTTAAGAACTCGCCATAATTTGCATATCCGGGTCTTACCGAACGCAGGTTGCCGAAAAAATCAACCTCGCCGACGTTGCTTACTCTCCCTAGGAACGTACGGAACAAATTACCTCCGTTTAGAGAGCCGGTCTGCCACACGTTATGTCCCAAAAACAACAGAAACATCACAACCGGCAATAACCCCAACGCAAAGACATGCCGGTCCGGCTTCAACTTGCGCACTTTCCACAGGTAACAGCCCGCTATCGCATACGTAAGTACGTATCCCGGCCAGTCAACCAACATCGCGACAATAAGCGTTCCATACAACATCCGCCACATGGGCCTGTCGCGTTCCAGAATGCCCCATACGAACAGGGCATTGGCAAAAACCGCAAGAAAAAGTGTTAAGGGGTCGTAGTTCACAAACAACGAATACCGCAGGAAAAGGGGGTGGACGGCGAGCAGTATTGCCGCCCAAAATCCCACGGTCACCGAGTGTGCCCTCGCCACAATGGTATAGGTAAGCATGACAACACCGATCGATACGACAAGCGGCAGCACGACAAATGCATATGATCCCATGCTAATGAACGCGCCATATAAAATAACCGTGTAAAGCGTGGGGTGATGCGTGTAATAATACTCGCCGCCGTCCCGGGAAAGGCGGAGAAGCATGCCGAATTTGCTCTGCAGCATACCACCGTTTGAATATATATTCCCGGTAATCACCCGGTGAAAATATCCCAACTCGTGCTGGTGGCTTTTAGGAATACGCGTTGCCGGCAGCCCGTACCGTAAAAACAACAGTGAGCTGATGACCATCAGCGCGACACCGTACCGAAAAAAGGAGCTATGACCCGCCGGCCGTTTATTCCACATACTCGTTCGCATCTTTCGAATCAGTTTCCATGCCGGAGTCCGGATATAACACCGCCTTGGCAGCACGGATGCCATCAATCATGGAATGATCCATATTATTATATTTATACATTCCACCCCGGCCGATGAGGTGCAGATTCCGTATTGATGACAAGTACCGATGGACCGCTTCAAAGTGCTTCTCATACCCCAAAAAATACATGGGATAGGAATCCGCCTCACGGACTACGGAGCCGTCAAAAACTCGGGGATTTTCGAGCAATCCGATATCCGTTAACTCGTGCGCCGCATATTCGATCAGTTTTCTATCCAACATCGCCCAGAGCGGGTCGGTAGGGAACACAAAGTATTCTACGGAAAGCGCGCTGTATCCCGTGGCGCGCTTTTTATCATAGAAATTATTGTAGTTGGCTATCCGGGCCATTTTGACAGCCCGGTCATGGACATAAATCCATTGGTCGGGGAAAAGGGAATTTCCTTTCACCAGCAAATTGACGGTGATGTGACTTCTATAACGAAGCGCCCGGGAGGATTCAATGACTTCCTTCGGGGGGAGCGGATACAATGATTCCAAACACGCGGTTATCGGCATGCTGGAAAAAACCCGGGATACGGCAAGCTTGAATCGTTTGCCCCCTTTTTCGTACTCTACCGACCCTATTTGGTTGTTCCGAACATGAAGTCTTACTATGTTTGAGCGATATGTGATGTTCCCCCCGGATTTTTCGATACGTCCTGCCATAGTTTCAAACATCTGTCCCGCACCCCGCTCCGGATAGTAAAATTCCCGCACGAGACTTTTCGCGCGCGGTGCAGCGTGTATGCGGAGCGCTGAAAAAACAAGCTCCTTAAAATCAAGATTGCGGATCCGCTGACGCGCCCAGACCGCACCCAACTCCGAACAGCGTATCCCCCAAACTTTCTCCGTGTATCCCTTGAAAAACATCTCATACAGGCGGCGGCCAAAATGTTTGATAGTCCAATCCTCAAACGTTTTCGGCTCTTTTCCGAAATAGGCAAGCTTCGCGTACACAAAGCTTACAAAACACAGGATGGAATCAAGTAGGCCGATGCGGGATATGACGTCTCTCACCTCGAGAGGGTAGTGGAATAGTGTTTTGTCATAATAGATACGGGTATACCGCCGTATTTTATGGAATTTTTTCCCCAATACGTTTTTCCACAGTTTTTCAATATCATCGTTCTTCGTATAGAACCGGTGCGGGCCGATATCGAAATAATGGCCCCGTAATGAAACGGAGCGGGCGAGACCGCCGGGAGCCGCATTCCGGTCAATTACCACCAACGGGCTGCCCTTGCTCAAACGGGCTTCCAATAACGTTAACGAACAGGCCAAACCCGCAGGGCCGGCCCCGATTACAACAGTTGGTTTTTCCATACACGCTGCCAGTACTTTACGATACCTAACGGCTTTTGCCTTTTACGAGCATGCTCGCGCGGATAAGTTCGTCGTAATTGTTTATGTTTATGTTGTGACCGCGGATACGATACCCGTATGCCAAACCCATTTGGGCAAGCATATTTATGGTATGGGTTATTTCCCGTTCTTTCCGCTGTGAATGGACGGGGGTGGCACGAATATGCGTGAATATTTCGGGACGGAACATATATACCCCGCATCCGCGGACATGGTAGGGCGGATGTGACGGTTTTTCCATAATTTCTACCATTTTACCGGTACGGGTCACCCTGACGGAGCAGGTCTGCCGCAGAATAGCATCCCGCGTTTCTCCGATGACTGCTTCCGTAACGATACCATCGTTCAACTGGAAAAAATTCATCATGGCGGGAAGCGAATCGGATATGGTGCAGTCGTCGCCGTACATGACAAGGAACGGGCGATTCCTGATATGCCGTTCGGCCTGAAGAATCGCATCTGCGGTACCGGAAAGCGTCGGCTGTTCAACAAAATGAAGCCGTACGCGAAGAGTCCCGGCTATGCTCTTGCAGTATTCTATGATCTTCTCCTTATACACATGGACGACGATATAAATGTCCGTGATGCCCAGTGACTGCATTTGATTAATGACATAATGGAGGATCGGCCGGTCGTACAGCGGAAACAACGCCTTAGGCAGGATCGCGCTCAAATATCCGAGCCGGCTGCCCGAACCAGCCGCAGGAATGACGCCGATGCGAACGCGGTTTTGGTTCATGAGGTAAAGAGATGAATATTCTTTTTCGTCCACGAAAGCATCCTGGTTATTCCAACGCGTGGCAGCACGCGTGGCTGCCAATGCAACATTTTTTCCGCTTTGGCCGTATTGCATACAAAATACCGTAAGTCACCCTTCCGCCCGGGTTTAAATGATACGGACAGCCTCTTCTTGGAGAGTCTTTGGATTAATTCCAATGTCTCCAGTAAAGAAATACGGGCGGACGGTCCGCCGCCAATGTTGTATACGCCGGGTTTTTGGTACCGGTAGAATCGCTCGAAGGCCTTCACTAAATCATCGACATACAGAATATCCCTCACCTGCTTACCCGTTCCGTATACGGTAATCGGCTTTCCGGTTAGCGCACGGATCACGAAATTGGCAACCCACCCATGGTCTTCCCCGCCAAACTGGCGCGTTCCATACAGCCCGGTCAGCCTAAATGACGCGACGGGGAGATTGAACGAATCCGCATATGCCTTCACCAACATATCGCCCGATATTTTCGACGCGTGAAGTGGCGTAAGCGTGCCTCCTCCCAGCGGATATGCCTCAGAAATTGTGCCGGGCACGTGCCGGTAACGAGAATTCTGTTCGACTAGCCTGTCGTTTATGGAATTTCCGTATACATGAATCGTGGCGCAGGACACGGTAGGGACCGCGTACTTTCTTGCGCATTCCAACACGTTGAACGTACCGATGACATTTGTCGTAAAGTCCAGAACGGGATCTTCCAAAGATATGGTGACCGCCGGCTGCGCCGCAGTGTGAATGATAAAGTCTGCCTGTTTTGCATAAAACGACAGCTTATCCAAATCACGTATGTCGCCTGTCGCCATCGTTACGCCGAACGACCGGAGGAGCGCCTTGTTATGTTCCCGCGCAGACATCACGGCATAACCGGTCCGCCGGAGCTCGTATGTGGTGAGATTGTCAAACGACGTAACGGTCGCTCCTTTATTACGGAAATATTCGCATGTATGGGACCCGGCAAATCCGCATCCTCCGGTAACAAGAATCCTCATGCTTTCCTCCGTTTCATCTTGTGGCCTCCGCTCTTCTGGATAACGCCCAAGCCGGCGGCCTTATCCAACAAAATCTTTCGTGCCCCTGGCAGCTCCTCCCACAATTTCCACACGCCGTAGGGCGGCTGGTTTTTCATTTGCTTTACCGTCACGTCATGAAGCGAGAGAAAGCCGTCCCGCTCAAGAAGCGGCCAGACGTGAGAGACGTCATTTTTCACACCATCATATGAGTGGTCCCCGTCAACATGGATATATTGGTACGATGAATGCCGTCTTGCGGCAAATTCGTCCGTCGTCATGATAAATGGCACGATATGTGCATCCAGCCCCAAAAATGAAAAGTGCCGCTTTGGGTCAACTCTGCGCCACAGACTGACACCGCCCCACTGGTTTTGTCCGTCGTCCTCGCCGTATCCGGCATCGACAAAATCAACCGTACCAAATCCGTTATGTTTGCATGCCATCGCACAAACGGCCGGGATAAATCCCTTTTTCGATCCGATGCAAAGAACCCGTTTGGGCTTTATGTTCGTAATCATTGCGTAATGAAAGAGCCCGAAACCAAGCTCTCCCTTCTTCGAGTCCGCATTCTGTAGCTGGTATCCGTCATAATATTCAACCAATTCGTGAATAACCGAACGGTTGAGAAGCGTATCGCCGAAAAGGGGATACAGGATGTGGTGTCGCACCAGTATCCGGATTTTATCCCGGACACCCAAATCGCTGATGCTGGAAAATACGGTAGTAATTTTCGTCATTGGGGTAACCGCGCCAATGTGTCGATAATAAGCCCGTGCACCGCCTGTTCCGAACGCTTCATCCGCTCAAGTATCGCGGAAACCGAAACGGGTTCCTTATGGATATTCCAGGAATCGTAGTCGGTTACGATGGCCACCGCCTGGTATGCGAGATCCGCTTCACGGGCAAGTATCGCTTCCGTCGACGTGGTCATATTAATGACGTCCGCACCCCAGCTTCGGTACATGCGGGATTCCGCACGCGTCGAAAACCGGGGTCCTTCAATGGTAACAACTGTCCCACCGGGATGGAACCGCATGTTTCGTTTTTTTGAAGCGGCAACGAGATGCTTTCGAAGAAACCTATCGAACGGCTCAGCCATTTCCGTGTGGATCGGACGGCCGTGGTAATACGTATCATCCCGGTGTCTGGTCATATCAATAAACTGGTCGACAAACACCACGTCACCGGGACGCATTGCGGCACGCAGCGAACCGCACGCCGATGTGGCAATGACATGCGTACACCCTTCGTTCTTCAACGCAAGCACATTTGCCGCATAGGGAACATGCGTAGGGGAATATGAATGATCCCGATTGTGTCGTGCAATGGCTACGACCCAATGTCCGCTTATTTCCCCCGTAAGGAGCGAAACGGAAGGGGAGCCCCGTAAGGGGCGTATCGTTTTTTTACGGGGATTGGCAATCCAGCCGTGCGTATCGAACCCCGTGCCGCCGATAATACCGATTTTCATAGAAGGAAGCGAAACGGTAGTATTCTATCATTCTTTGGCGGGCAAAAGACGCTCAAGGCGCTTTAGGGGAAACAATGTCACAACAAACCGGACGCCCTGGGCGCTCAAAACGGAGGTAACGAGAAAGACCGGAAGATAATACCTGGGCCAATCAAACGGGAGAAGCACGAATATTATACTCACCGTAACGTATGCGCTCGCCAATGTCATTGCAGACCGTACCTTCCTTTCTTTGATGACGTCATGGAACAATTGGAATGTCCCCAATAGGAGCAGGGCAGCGTTAAATATCGGTATCGGCGATATGTTCCCGTTGATGCACCTTGTTCGGTCGAATCGAATGAATACGCAGTAAAACAAATCCGCCGTATTGCGATATGAAGTGATCACAAATGGCTGGTTAACCTCTTTCACCAGCTGATAACTGATCACCGTACCCCTCATCTCTATGTTTTTTATTGTGTTCGTAATAGGATCCGGATACAGCGTCGGATTGACGATGACCCACGTCAGCAATCCTACATACGTCACGAAAATCATCACCATGGCATAGTCCCGCTTCCGTGAGACGCCTACGAATGCATAATGAAGGAAAAGAATAAACGGGAATACGATAAAGAACAGCACTCCGGTAAGGATTGTCGCCATGCTCAGGCCGCCCAGAACGGAAGCCGAGAGCAATAACCCCGCAGACTTTTTTGAAAGACCCTGTACGAACAGGATAATACCGCCCAGCAGAAGCGGGATATAAATAGCGTCGGGCTTTGCAACCAGCATTGTCGAGGAAAACAGCTGGTTTTGCGAAACGGCAATAACAAGAAGAAGAGAAACGGCGAAACCAGCGCCCAACCCATACACGATAATTCCGATAAGCATCAGTGTTATCAGCGTGAATATGGTGGCAACCTGACGCATGGATACGATATAGGGCTCCATATATGAACCGGAAATACTCAAAGGATCTATACGGTCAAGAAAATATCTGTTGTTATTGGCAAGCACCCAATCCCGCACCTGCCGGTAATCCTCATGCCGGAAAAAAAGGTATGCCCCGTACACGTATTTCGACACGGGCGGCTGGATATATGCTGCCGGCTCTTCCCAAACTGGGGAACGGAAGTCCATCCGGATAAAGGCATCGAACGAATCCGTGTCATTAAAGTACATCACCTCGTCGAGTTCGTAGGGATTGCTGCGCGCTTTCTGGGATAAATCCGCAAACAACGCGATTCCTATAAGAAGGGTAATTGCGGCTTTTATTATCAATAGGCGGCGGCGTCCCATCGCTTGCGCCCCGATGAGGGAATGATTGCTCATATGTCTATACTATAATAGACTATGAAACCAATCTGCCGGATTAACAGCGCATACTTCGCATGCATAACCCGTTGTCACGATGCCTTATCGTTCTTCCGTTTGGCCTTCCGTTCTCCTGGAGTGCCGATTACGAACGCGCTACGGCAAGCTACCTAAGCCGACAAAACACGGTCATCGCGTATCTCCCGCACGAAGGGACACCACTATCAAGATGGATCCGTAACCCCCACCGGGTGCTTTCACGACACGGGAACTTTTATACATACCGGCCGGTATATCTCATACCGTTTCAGCGCGTTCCTTTTGTCGCACTGGTCAATTACCGGATAGCTACCATCGTATTGCACTGGCTTATCCGATTCTTCGTGCGGGGCACGTACCGTCGGCTGGTCTACTGGACGTTTTCCCTCCAATACTCCGTGCCCCCCTCATGGTTTCCCGATACGTATTTCAAAATATATGACTGCATCGACACGCTTCCGTCAACCACATCCGATTCAGATAAAAAATACGCGGAGGCAGAGCAACAGGTGCTCAGCCATTCGCACATCGTGCTGGTTAATTCGGACACGCTGAGTCGGCGCCTCGCAAATAGGCACCCCCACACATATCGTGTACCGGAGGGTTTATTTGTCCCTCCGGACCGGCCCAACCTGTCCGAGCCAGTTGATCTTTCCGGGTTGCCGCATCCGCGCGTGTTGTTTTTGGGCAACATCAACGCGCGTTTGGATGCCGCATCGATCGAACACATGGTAACGACGTTACCGCACGCGTCGTTTGTATTCGTAGGCTCCATAGACACTCGTTATGACCGTTTACACGCAAACACATTCCTCCGATGGGTAGGGGAACTGAAAAAGAGAAACAATGCGTATTTCCTTGGGGAAAAACCCAAACAGGACGTCTATGCGTATATCGCACATTCCGATGCGGGGATCATTCCCTATGACGTCAAACAGGCGTTTGTAAAACTTTCGTATCCCATGAAGCTTTTCGAATTCTTCTATATGGGTAAGCCGGTGGTGTCCGCTGCCATCGAAGAGGTCAAACGGCACGTGCCGCTCGTTTCCATTTACCAGACACCTGCCGATGCGTCGCGGAAGCTTCGCTCGCTTCTTTCTGCACGCCACTCAGCCTCCCGGATGGCAAAACAAAAACAAACTGCCCTGAAACACTCGCTTGCTTCAAAAATGCGTCGTGTTCAAAACGTATTAACGACTCATTTTCCCGATTACTTCTGATACAATAGTCTACGTTTCGTATGATCATGCCGTCGTCCGCCATTATTGCGATTACCCTAAACTGCAACTCCCGTTGCATCATGTGCGACATCTGGAAGAACAAGATTCCCAACGAGTTACCTGCGGAATACTTCAAAAAGCTTCCGTCGAGCCTCAAGGATATAAATATCACCGGCGGCGAACCGTTTCTTAGGCAGGATATCGTCGAGATAGTACAAAACATGAAAACGGCGGCACCGAACGCCCGGTTCATCATGAATACAAACGGCTTCATGCCGCACATGGTAAAGAAACACTTGCCCGGTATCCTCAAAATCGATCCGAACTTCGCGTTCCGCGTCTCCATAGACGGGATAGGGGAGGCACATGATGCGATACGGCGGATTCCCGGCGGGTACAAAAAAATCCTGGAGTCCTTAAAAATCGCCAAATCCCTGGGAGCCAGGGATCTTGGAATCGCATTTACCCTCATCGATCAGAACGTCGAGGAGCTTCCCAAGGTTCAAAAACTTGCGGACGATCTGGGTGTTGAATTCTCCATGACCGTCGCAACAAGTTCCGTCATCTACTTCGGCACGGGCAAAGACCATCTCCGGCCAAAGAATCCCGAGCGACTCGAGCATAACCTCGAACAGGCGGCACGCGCCCATCTTTCCCGAATGTCTCCCAAGGAGCTTATGCGAGGGTGGTTTCTCAAGCGCCTGCTTCACTTCGTCCAGACCGGCAAACGTGCACTTGTTTGCGATGCCGGCACGGGTTTCTTTTACATGGATTCGCTCGGCAACGTGTATACCTGCCATCTCAAACCCTGGAAAATGGGGAACATCAGGGAACAATCCATGGAGGCAATACTTTCTAATCAGACATATGCTAAACGAGTCGCATCATGTGATGCGTGTTGGATGGTTTGCACGGCAAAGTCCATGATGCGGAAAAAAATCTTCCGGGTCGCACTCGAAGCACTGAAAGACAAGGCGACGATCCAGTTTCCAATGCCTCAAAAACCTGATTTTGGCGTTATCGTGCCCACAAACGCCCAATAACCAGTGCCCGACAAAACATGTACACTCTCTGGTATGGAATCAAGGCAGGCACATAAGCTCGTTGCGCTAGGATTATCGTTTGGCATCATCGTTCTCGGCACGTCCAAACTATTTAACTTCGTACTGAAGTTGGCCGTTTCCCGGCTTGGTGTTGAAGGTTTTGGCGATTATTATCTCCTGACTTCAACGTTCGGAGGCCTGGTCACCCTGTGCGCCCTTGGTCTTCCGATGAGTGTCACCCGTTTCGTGTCGTATTATCGCAGCCAAAAGAACGGCGAGGTCGCCCGCGATGCAATCTCTACGGCTCTCACGCTCAGCGCGGTGCTTACGCTCGTCGTTACCGTCATCGTATTTGTCGCCGCGGATGCTGTGGCTAACCTGTTGGGAATTCCCCATATTATCCAGTACCTGCGGATCATATCGCTGGGAATAACCGGCGCACTTCTTACCACATTCGGGCGGGCGATGCTTATGGGGTTTCTTCGCGTCCGCGCTTCCTATCTTCTTGACAGTGTCGACATATTCGGGAAATTCCTTTTTGTATTTATCGCGATAACCATCCTCGGTTTGGGGCTACAGGGTGCCATCTGGGCATTTGCGCTCGCATCAATAACAACCGGACTGATAAACGCCTACCTTGCTATTCGTTTGACGAATCTACGCGGAATCTCCGCGCGTATTTCCGGAACGCTCACGTCATATAGCTGGCCGGTAAGCGTCTCGGAAGTCCTTACCGCGGGGACAGCCACCGCGCTCATGTACATGGTCCGCGCATGGGGATCCTCAAATGACCTCGGATATTACGCGGCTGCCGTGTCGCTTGCATCATTACTACATCTTGCCCCAAACATGATTCTTTCCGTTTTTTTGCCGCTAGTAAGCTCGCTCCATGCCGAGGGAAAACCAATCCTATCCGCATACAAAACCATTCTTTTGTGGCTGTTTCCCGTGGTCTCCATCCCCGCGGTAATACTTTTTGCGATTTCCCCGCTGCTAATCGGCTGGCTCTTCGGGCCATCGTATCAACACGCGGCAGAAACGACGCGCTACCTCATTATCGCGTATGGACTCTATGCCATCGTCGTATGGCCGCTTCGGCAACTACTCGATATGGCAGGCTACACAAAGTTGAATCTTATACTGACAGTCGTCCGCGCATGCGTGAGTATTGCCGCATTGCTTCATCCGTCCGTAGGGTTTACGAGCACCGGCCTGTCTATTGCCGTACTATTCGGATGGGCAGGGGAGGCCGTAGGGAGCGTTCTTTTTGTCTTATGGAAGCGGTTACTTTGGCTCACCCCGCACCAAAAACCGTTCTTTGTACATCCGTTCGATCATGCCACGGCAGGCCCAGAACACGATAACCGTAGGAAGCGATACGTGCATCATCGTAAATAGATTGGCGAATACGTATAGCCATCCTACCGCACTCAATATAAAGAACGTTACGTGTTTATCCCCGGAAAGCACCTTGTGTAAGCGGACGTCCATAAGGAAGAACTGGTAAAGCATCCACATGAGCACGGCAAATCCGATGATACCGTTTTCCGCAAGTACCGTAAGAAACCAGTTGTGCGGGTATGCGTAGACGTTTTGAAGAATCTTATAGTACGGTTCGTACGTCCGACCACCAAAACGGGAATACACAATCTGTACGTTATCCTTGTAATTACCAAGCCCGACTCCCAGAATCGGTTTCTGCATAAATAGCTCCCATGCCTGACGGTACATGACGAATCTCCGGTCAATGCTTACCTGATCTTCATAGTAATTCCGCACCAGGAACCGATCGAGCAGGGTGCTCCGAAAGAACATGAACGACAGAACCATATAAAGACCGCCGAGCACGACGACAAGCAATATGGTGGCCTTACGGATTGCTACCGAGTGCTGCTTAAGAAATAAGGAAATTGCACCGAGGCCGAGTGCGTAGGTGAGGAACCGATAGCGGTAGTTCACCAACAGGATCGCAACAAACGACAATGCCGTCAGTACATAGTATTGCATGGGAGAGGAAGGGTTCTTCCGGAGTGAACGGTATGCAAAAAACGCCGCGACACAGGGAACGAAGTACTCAAAATCAATAACCGAGAAAATTCTGCCGCGGGCAAGGTCATGCATAAAAACGAAGTTTTCGTACCTTTGGAAAAGCAACGCCATTATTTCTTTTCCGATGCCGTTACTTACAAAAATCAGTAATACGACGCCCGCCGGTATGAACAGCAATCTCGCCCACCAGAGAATAATTTCTGCCCCCATATCCCAGGTAAACAATACATACCCAAGGACAAAAAATAATAAGCCGGTAACGACGATTTCGAAATCCTGAAGAAAAAAAGTAGGATTCGTCATGACAAATACCGAGAGCATCAGGCTTACCACATACAAACCAACCCGAAGCAGGGAGGGCATGGCAAAAAGATCAAACCGAACACGACGCAGGACCCACTGGAGCCCGACATACGCGCCCAGTATCAGCCCCATACCCTTTACCATACCCAGTGTTGTGTTGAATGGGAGTGGCGATGGCAAACGGAGCGGCCCGAAAAATACAAGCGCCATTGCGCCAACGAACCCTATCTGCCCCAAGTCGCTGCGAAGGCGCCTGCGCATAACCAGGAAAATAACCAAAAGCGTTATCGGAATGATCAACAACAACTGCGAGCCGCTCGTGGGGAAGTAGTTAAGTTCAAAGAACGAACTCGTTACGCCGGGATCGTACGGAAGATCGTTCGGGAACTCCGTTTGGTAGCTCGGTGCCTGTTTTTGTAAACCGTAGCGGGCCTGACTGTAAATATCAGGATAAACACTGGAGTTGTCCATGAACCGTTAGTGTATCGACGTAATGAAAGCGCCGCTGATATTGTAATGAGGAAACAACATCCAAAGCTGATTTCCGATCTTGATGTACTGCTCCTCCCGCCATACGGTAAGCTCGTCACGATCTCGGACTTTCAGCTTTACGGTGACGTAAAAATTATCCAATACGGGACTAAGCCGCCGAAGCACTTCTCCCGAAGAGGTATATGCCTCACGCTCGGCAGGCGTCCGCTCCTTTTTCAGTATCTCCGCTATGACGACGCCCTGACCGTCCTTGATGGTGTCACCGACGGTGATTGCGGCATACTCATATGGCCACCGATCCTTATACTGGACTTCAACGGTAATATCCTTATACGGCTGAGGAGTGTTGCTAACGCCCTCAATACTCACGACCATCCCGGGGAAAAATGTGCTCCCGAGACTTAAGGTGATAGGTCCGCCAATTTCGAGCGGTTCACCTTTATACCGGTACTTCTTCGTTTGCGCGTTGTACCGGACATCCAATTTTGCAGTAAGATACACATCCTTCGTCGGACCTCCTGCGTCGTATACGTCAACGGACGTAATTTCCGCGATGGATTTGTTCATCGCGTTGAATTCCTTGTCTCCGACTTTAACAGCGCTTGCAAGCCAGTCGGGCGGACGGGGAGTAACCCACCACCAGTTTCCCGGACTACCTTTTATCCGTACGGTAATGTACGAAGGCTTAAGATACTTTGCCTGATAAAAAAATATTCCGGCGAGCGCCAGTAGCGATAGGCTTACTGCAAGAATGTATGTCGTCCGTTTATTTTTCGAATACCATCGGAGTATTTTCATGTCCCCCTATATTACCAACCCGCCGGATTTAATCAAGGAATAAAAACGCTCGTATTCGAATGCGATCCGTTCCGGAGAATACCGGTGTTGCGCAAACAATGCCGCTTGGCGTCCAAACGCATCACGCTTCCTATCGTCAGACAACAATGCATCGCAGGCTCTGGCTATGGCCCGTGGACTGCCGGGGCGCACCAGGTGCCCATGCTTGCCATCAACCAGGGACTCGGGTGTGCCGCCTACGCGGGTTGCAACAACAGCACAACCGGTCCACATGGCTTCGATAATCGAGCGGCCGCAGGGCTCCGGCCATATGGACGCCGAAATTACTATTTTCGACCGGAGATAGTAAGAAAGGATGCGCGAATAGGCAAGGGGCCCGGCAAAAATTACCCGGTCAGATATCCCCAGTCGTGCCGCGAGTGCCGCGTACCGATGATGAAGGCCCGCACCAACCACAACCGCCTTTATCGATTTGAACCGCATAAGACGGACGGCCCGAAGCAGGACATCCACGCCCTTGTAGGGCATAAGCTTGCCGACGTATAAAAGATCAATATCCCTGGCACCCGCGCGGCGGATATGTTTCCATTCGGGCGAAACGCAGTTGCCGATAACCGTCCACCGTACGTTCGGATGCACCGCTTGCACATGGCGGGCAACGAATTTGCTTACGCAGACCGCATATTGGACGCGGGACAGCGCACTGCTTCTGATAACGCTCCGCAGATGCATCGCAACTGCACGGAATACATTCCGGGACGTATGTTTGCCCACATCGACGGAAAAGTAATCCGTTGTAGGCCATACCAATTCATAGTCCTGAATGGTGACAACGAATTTGCTGCGTAAAGACCTCCATGCGGACATCAGAATAATCGAGTCGCTGTCTATTGCATGTATGATGTCGGCCGTCCGGAACTCCCGGTTGCGGGAAAACAACGGACCAAGAAGCAGTGAATACAGCGGCAACAGAGTGGTCCTCAAGCGGAGCGGAAATGAAAGCAATGGCGTTTCCCGTATGGAAACGCCGCGTACCACATGGCGCCGGCCGCTGCCTGCCGTATATATGATGACACGATGGCCGCGTAACACCAGCGACTCGGCAATTACCTGGGTCAGTATTTCCGCGCCACCGGGGTAGGAAAGCGGGGAACGGAGGGAAACAAACACAATATTCATGCCGCACCTTTCCTGCCGGTTAACACCCGCATATATACCGCGTGCGTTTGCTGCGCGGCCTTCTTCCATGAATACCGACGGGCGCGGTTTTTTCCTGCACGGGATAACCGTTTACGCATAAAAATTGACCGGATGGCCGCCCGCATCGCCCGGAAGTTCCCGGGAGTCGGGTCGGGTCGTATATATATGCCCGCATCACCCGCCATTTCCCGTAATGCGGGGATGTCAGAGACTATTACGGGACAGCCGCAGGACATCGCTTCAAGCACCGTAAACCCGAACCCCTCCGCATACGAGGGCTGCAGAAGTGCGATCGCGCGGGAATAAAGAACGGGAAGATCGTTTTCGTTTACAAATCCCAGATGGATTACGCGGCTGGCAAATTCGGATTCATTCACCAAGCGCTGCTGCTCATCGGTCCACGGATCACCTGCTTTTATCAACGCGAGCGTCTTGTCGTCCCTGGCAAGTGAAAAAAACGTATGAAGCAATCCCTCGATGTTTTTGTTGGTATAGGTCGTACCGACATGCAACAGATAGCGGCGGGGAAGGGACAGGTGCCGCTCCACCTCCCGCAGCTTCTTTTTGTTGCGTATAGGCCGGAATATCGCGTCAACCCCTTCGGGAATCACCACGATCCGGTCGTCGGGAATTTTCAGAGTCTTCACGATGTCGGCCTTTGTCGCCTGGGATACGGCGATGATGACTGCCGCACGCCGCATGAATCCCAGTCTCCATTTTTCCACGGCATGCCGGATCCGTTTTTTGAGTGTCAACCGGACGTGTTTCTCCATC
>CAZHOQ010000024.1:0-19895 GCA_964533995.1 uncultured Gammaproteobacteria bacterium | reverse complement strand
GATTTGCAAAGAGGACAAAAGCGGTAAGGCAGTTCCGGGCGAAGGGAATCCCGACGCGGACATTGTCTTTTTGGGCGAAGCACCCGGCAGGACGGAAGCGGCAACCGGGCGCCCGTTCGTCGGAAGGAGCGGACAGCTTTTGCGGAGGATGATCCGGGAATCGGGGCTTACCGAAGCGGACGTGTATATCACGAGTCCCGTGAAGTATCTTCCGGACCGGGGGACGCCGACTAAGGCGCATATCAAGCACGGGAAGACGCATTTGGATAAGCAGTTGTCCGTCATCCGGCCGAAATTTATCGTCCTGCTTGGTTCAACCGCCGCCTATGCCATGCTCGGGAAAGTCGTCCCGGTCATGAAGGAACACGGCACGATACTTTCTACTGACGGCCGGAAATATTTGCTGACCATACATCCCGCGGCGGTCTTGCGGTTCCCGAAGTATGCTCCTATCATGAAAATGGATTTTGAAAAAATCAGGGAACTCATCTGACATATGACATGGACAGGCGGCAGCAAGCTCTATACACCCGGCGCACCGTCGCCGTTTAAGATAAGCCGCAGTAAAATCGATTTGTACCGCGAATGCCCCCGGTGTTTTTATTTCGACCGCAGACTGGGCATATCCCGTCCGAGCATGCCCGGGTTTTCCCTCAATTCGGCAGTCGATACGCTCCTCAAACGGGAATTCGACCTCCTGCGGGAAGCGGGGCAGTCCCACGAAATCATGAAGCGCTACGGTGTCGACGCCATACCGTTCCGGCATAAGGATCTCGATGTCTGGCGGGAAAATTTCGTCGGGCTACAGGTACTGCATACGCAAACAAATCTGCTGGTCTTCGGCGCCGTTGACGATATTTGGGTCAATCCCAAGGGTGAGCTCATCATCGTTGATTACAAATCCACGTCGACGGAAAAGGAAATATCGCTCGACGGCCAGTGGAAGGACGGGTACAAACGGCAGCTTGAGGTGTACCAATGGATCTACCGGGCAAGCGGATTTTCCGTTTCCGACACGGCGTATATCGTCTACGCGAATGCGGGAAAGGGTAGGGACCGTTTCGACGGAAAATTGGAATTTGCGCTGACGCTCCACGCGCATACGGGGGACGATTCATGGGTTGAGCCGACGATCATCGCAATCAAGAAATGTTTGGATGCCCCGCGCCCTCCGGAAAAATCACCGGACTGCGAGTATTGCTCGTACCGAACCAAGGCGGGGAAAGTCGAGCTACCCGAGGGACAGTTACACCTGTAATATATAGATATGAAAAGGAAACGGACACCCCCGAACAAGCGCCGCAAGGAGTTTTCGTTATCTTCACTGGCCGGATGGATACTGCTGTGCGAAGCGGCGGGCGTTGCCGGCAGCGTATTCACCGTGTCCGCAATTCCGACGTGGTATGCATCGCTCACAAAACCCCCGATCGCTCCGCCGAATTACCTGTTCGGCCCCGTATGGGTTATTCTGTATGCGCTGATGGGGATTGCCGCTTACCGGGTCAGCAGGTCGGGAAAGCCTGGGTCGGAACAGCATGGCGCTGTCCGGTTTTTCCTATTCCATCTTGCGCTGAATGCGTTGTGGTCGCCGGTTTTTTTCGGACTCAGACAAATTCCCCTGGCATTCGTGACGATCGCCGCGGTCTGGGTAACGCTTATTGCGTTGATTTTCCGGTACGAGAAGCTTGACCGCGTCAGCGCATTTCTCCTGTTGCCGTACCTCTATTGGGTAGCTTTTGCGACAGTGCTCAATTATTACTTCTGGTACTTGAATCCGTGAGCGCCGTCAGATTATGATGGTCACGATAATACTCATCGCGACGATAGAGACGAGTTGGTATCCGCTGTTGATGAGGAATAACCCCCATGGCATTTCCTGGAACAGGACGCCGGTAAACATCGTCGTGGCGACGAATCCGAGCCATGCCCATACCCCGAGAGTCGCTCCTTCCGCAAGCGTCGTAAGGAGCATGTAGGAGGACAGTTGGGACAATACGAATGCGGTAATGAGCGCTGCGACAAACGACAGTCCGTATGTTTTTCCCATGCCTTTCTGTGCGGCCTTCATTTTTTTCGCGTCGAGTTTGGACAATTTCATCCAGGGCTTCGCAAAAAGGAGCGGTGAGTACCAGAGAAATCCAACAACCATACTCGCAACAGCGGCGAGTATTATTGCGATATAATTGACGGATAAATCCAACATAAAAATTACCTCCCTCGTATGTATGACAACATACGTCATTGTGGTTGTCAACGCGGATTGATTTAGTCTGCTTGACAATTATTTTTCTACGGATATAATTATGGATACTTGAATAGCCTTAAAGAGGCGAACGTTCATTGTTCGCTTCTTTTTGTCGTTCTTTACAGTAACATACATTAATATATTTATTGCATAACGCGATGGCATCAAAATCTTCTACTTACAAACGAGAATTCTGGGGAACAGAATATCCCGACCTCCCGAAACTTGACCTTACTCTCGTACAGCGCGAATCCTACCAATGGTTTTTGGAACATGGTATCAAGGAACTTCTGACGGAAGTGTCGCCGATGACGGACTTCACCGGAAAAAACTGGGAACTCGGATTCGGCGATTATTATTTCGGACGGCCCCGGCTTACTCCGGAAATTGCCCAGCAGAAGGGACTTACCTTTGACATGCCCCTTAAGGTAAAGGCAACCCTTACCAACAAGCAAACCGGGCACCAACTCACCCAGGAAGTATTTTTAGGCGATATCCCCGCGATGACTGAGCGGGGAACGTTTGTTATTAACGGTATCGAGCGCTGTGTCGTCAACCAGCTCGTGCGTTCCCCGGGTATTTATCTGACCGGCGAAGTCGATCCTTCAACCGGACGTACATTATATAGTGCCGAAATCCGGCCGATGCACGGAAGCTGGCTCGAGTTTTTTGTCACGAGAAATGACGTATTGATGGTTCGGATCGACCGGCGCCGCAAATTCGTTGCGTCGACGTTCCTCCGGGCCGTCGGATTCTCAACCAACGAGGAAATCGAGCGGCTGTTTGCCGATGTCGATACCAATCCGGACCGGACGTTCATCAAGGCAACCCTTGCCAAAGACCCGACCACGGACGGAAACGAAGCGGTGCTCGAGTTGTACCGGAAACTCCGCCCCGGCGAGCCTATCGTTCTGGACAATGCGCAGGAGCTTTTGCGGACCATGTTCTTTGACTACCGCCGTTACTCCCTTGAGCGCGTCGGCCGCTATAAGATGAATAAGAAGTTGAGCCTGAACGTCCCCAACGTCAAGGAAAACTGGGTACTTACCAAGGACGATATCGTGGGCGGAATCCGCTATCTTATCAACCTGGCTAACGGCAAGGGCGATGTCGACGACATTGACCATCTCGGCAACCGCCGGGTCCGCCGGGTGGGTGAGCTTGTTGCGACCAACGCATTCCGCGTGGGCGTCCTCCGTCTGGAGCGCTCGATTCGCGAAAAGATGAGTCTTGCGGGTCCCAATGCCGAGGATCTGACGCCGACCCACCTTGTGAACGCGCGGCCGATCATCGCATCCATTAACGACTTTTTCCGTACAAGCCAGCTTTCGACCATCCTTGACCAGACGAATCCGCTTGCCGAAATCGACAACCTCCGACGGCTTACCGTTATGGGTGTCGGCGGTATTAGCCGCGAACGCGCAAGCTTCTCCATCCGCGACATTAACGCCTCACAATACGGCCGTGTCGATCCCGTTCGGTCCCCAGAAGGACCGAACATCGGTTTGGTAACCTATATGGCCCTCTATTCGCGCGTAAACGAATACGGATTCCTCGAAACGCCCTACCGCAGAGTGGAGAAGTCCGTGCATGGGGAAAAAGCGAAAGTCCGGGCAACCAACGAAATCGAATACCTGGATGCCAACGACGAGATGTATCACTACATCACGCACGCAGGACTTCCGAAGGACGAGCAGGGGTACATCACCGCCGACCGCGTCCCGGTCCGGTATAAGGGTGACTTTTTGGAAACCGACTCCTCAAACATTGAATATATAGATATTGTTCCCCGGCAGGTTGTCGGCGCACCGGCATCCCTTATCCCGTTCCTGGCGCACGATGAGGCTAACCGGGCGCTGATGGGTACCCACATGCAGTGTCAGGCAGTACCTCTCCTTATCCCGCAGTCACCGGTCGTCGGTACGGGTATGGAAGGCGCCGTGGTTGAGTCCATGGGCCGCCTGATTCGGGCAACCGATGACGGGGAAGTCATATATTCCGACGCGGGATTGGTCAAAGTGAAATACAAGAACGGCGACATCACCTCGTACGAACCGCAGAAATTCAAACGGACATCGCAGTCGACCTGCTACAACCAGAAAGTTCTGGTAAGCGTCGGAGATAAAGTGTCCGCAGGCGACGTGCTTATCGAAGCGCCCGCCTCTGAAAACGGCGAACTCGCGTTGGGATCGAATCTTACGATCGCATACATGAGCTACGAGGGATTGGGGTACGAAGACGCCATCGTCATCTCCTCCCGCCTGGTCCGAGAGGATCTCTTGACGTCCGTCCACATCGAGGAACACGAATGTTCAGTTGTCGACACCAAGCTTGGCCCCGAGGAAACGACCCGGGACATCCCCAATGTCGGTGAGGAAGCACTCCGGAACCTCGATGAAAGCGGCATTGTCGTTGTCGGTGCGGACGTCGGTCCGAATGATATCCTGGTCGGCAAGATTGCGCCGAAAGGCGAGACGGAATTAACCGCGGAAGAGCGTTTGCTCCGCGCAATATTCGGAGAAAAAGCACGGGAAGTCCGGGATACGTCACTTCGTTTGCCGCACGGTGAGCGGGGTACGGTTATCGACGTTGTTATCCTGGATAAGGAAAAAGGCGACGAACTCGAGCCGGGTACGAATAGGAAGATCATCGTCAAGGTCGCCCAGATGCGGAAAGTCGTCGTCGGAGACAAGCTGGCAGGACGCCATGGGAACAAAGGCGTTATCTCAAAGATCGTACCGGAATCCGACATGCCGTACATGGCGGACGGAACGGTTGTCGACATCATCATTTCGCCGCTTTCCGTTCTTTCCCGTATGAACTTGGGACAGCTTTTGGAATCCCACTTGGGTCTTGCGGAGTCAAAGGTGAACGTCAAAGTCGCACTCCCGGTCTTTGAGCACGTATCCGAAGAGCGCATGACCCGCCAAATGGAGAAAGTCGGATTGCCGCTTTCCGGCAAGTCAACACTATTTGACGGCAAGACCGGCGAACAGTATGCGGAACCGGTGGTAGTCGGAATCGGCTACATCATGAAGCTTATCCACATGGTCGAGGACAAGACGCACGCAAGAAGCACCGGCCCGTACTCGCTCGTGACCCAACAGCCGCTCGGCGGAAAAGCGCAAATGGGAGGACAACGTCTGGGAGAGATGGAGGTCTGGGCACTGGAATCGCACCGGGCAGCACACATTCTCCAGGAGATGTTGACGATCAAATCAGACGATGTGGTCGGCCGCGCGAAAGCGTTCGAAGCCATCGTCAAAGGCACGGATATCCCGGCCTCAACAGTTCCCGAATCATTCAAGGTATTGGTCAAAGAGCTTCAGGCACTGGGTCTTAACGTCATACCGACGGGAGTGGTTACGGCAAAGCCGCCGGTTATCACGGATAGCGTAAAAGAGGAAGTCGTCGAAAAAACGGCAAAGGAACTGGCTGAGGTAAGCGGACAGGAAACAGTAACCGAGGAAAAGGAAGCTGCGCCGGAAGCCAAACCGAGTGAAGGAGAAGGAGCGTAATATGGACAAAAAAGGAAATTTCGCCAATATCGTTGACTTTACCGGCTTACTTATCAAGCTTGCTTCCCCTGACGAGGTGAAGGCCTGGTCCTACGGAGAAGTCGTCAAGCCGGAAACCATCAACTATCGGACGCTGAAGCCGGAAAAAGACGGTCTCTTTGACGAGCGCATTTTCGGGCCGACCAAGGACTGGGAATGTTACTGCGGCAAGTACAAGAGAATCCGGTACCGCGGCATCATCTGCGACAAATGCGGTGTCGAAGTTACCCAAAGCAAAGTCCGCCGCGAGCGCATGGGACACATCACGCTTGCAGCACCCGTTGCGCATGTGTGGTTTTTCAAGGGCGCGCCGAGCAAATTATCATTGCTTCTCGATATTTCTCCGAGAGCGCTTGAGGGCGTTATCTATTTTGCGCAGTATCTGGTTATCTCCGTCGATGAGGAAGAAAAGAAAAAGGTCCTGAATAACCTTACGGCACAGGGTGAGAAGCGGATTGCCGATCTTTCCGCACGCGTTGCCGAGGACCGGGAGAAACGCAAGAAAGACCTGACCCGGGAAAAAGCGGAAGTCTCCGCAAACGTCCAGGGGAAGGAAGCGGCTGACCTTGCCATCTCCGAGCTTACCCTCCGGGAACGGCAGGAACTGGCTTCCATTGACGAACAGTTCGAGAAGGAATCCGAGAAAATCAAACAGGTCATCGAGCAGCTTTCGGCAATCGTCAAAAGCATCAAGGCACGGGTGACGATCACCGAGGATGAATACCTGAGACTTCTCGATTACGATGCCGCATCATTCCTGAAAGTCGGTATGGGTGCGGAAGCGATGCTCGAGGTCGTCAAGAAGATTGATCTTGATAAGCTCGCTGCCGATCTCCGCGAAGAAATCCAGAACTCAAGCGGCCAACGGCACGTCAAGGCGACCAAACGCCTGAGGGTCGTTGACGGCATGAGGAAATCAACGATCAAGCCGGAGTGGATGGTTATGCACACGCTGCCGGTCATCCCGCCGGATCTTCGGCCTATGGTCCAGCTTACGGGCGGACGCTTTGCCACCTCGGATTTGAACGATTTATACCGCCGTGTCATCAACCGGAACAACCGCCTGAAGCACCTTATGGACCTCGGCGCGCCGGAAATTATCCTGCGGAACGAGAAACGGATGCTTCAGGAAGCAGTCGACTCGTTGATCGATGCGACCCAAAGACCGTCGTCACGGACGGTCATCCAGCCTTTGCGATCGTTATCCGACATGCTCCGTGGAAAACAAGGGCGGTTTAGGCAGAACCTTCTTGGAAAACGCGTTGATTACTCCGGCCGGTCCGTCATTGTGGTCGGTCCCGAACTGAAGCTTAATCAGTGCGGACTTCCCAAGGAAATGGCGCTCGAGATGTTCAAACCGTTCGTTCTGAGGGAACTTATTGTTCGGGGGATCGCTCCCAACGTGAAGAATGCAAAGAATGTACTCGAAAGAAGGACTCCGGAGGTCTATGACATCCTGGAGGAAATCACGAAGAATCATCCGGTCATGTTGAACCGTGCGCCTACCTTGCACAAGCTCGGATTCCAGGCATTCTATCCCGTGCTTATCGAGGGTGCTGCTATCCGGATTCATCCGTGTGTCTGTGCAGGATACAACGCCGACTTCGACGGAGACCAGATGGCGGTACACATCCCGCTTTCCGGCTCTTCGCAGCAGGAAGCGATTGATCTCATGTTGCCGACGCATAACTTACTCAAGCCCGCAGACGGCAGCCCGATCACCGTTCCCAACAAGGAAATGGTAGTCGGATGCTACTACCTGACGAGCGTCGATCCTTCGAAAGCGGATGCGGACGTCAAGACGCTTAAGGCGTTCGGCAGCAAGGAAGAGGCGATGTACGCATATCAGATGAAAAAGATTTCGCTCCGTGAGCCGATGCAGATCCAGATAGGCGGGACGCTCATGGTGACGACGGTCGGAATCCTCATGTTCAATGAGATCCTTCCGGAAGGCTTGCAGTACATCAACACGCCGGTTAAGGCCGCGACGATCAAGTCGCTTATCACCAAGGCATTCGGCATGTATACCAAGGAAGAAGTAACCGCGCTTATCGACGCCATCAAGAATATCGGATTCTTTGGCGCGACCCTCTGCGGCGGACTCTCCGTTTCGGTATTTGATAACAAGTCCATCGAAGAAAAGGACGAGATCATCGCCGAAGCAGACGGCAAAGTAAAGGATATCGACCAGAATTTCCAGATGGGTCTTATCACGCTCGAGGAAAAGAAGCGTCTCTCAAACGAAGTCTGGATCGAAGTTACCGAACGCATCGCGGACCTGACATGGGAACGCCTGACGCCGGATAATCCGGTCAAGATGATCATCGATTCCGGAGGTGCCCGTGCGTCCAAAGACCAACTCAAGCAGCTTGCCGCCATCAAGGGACTCGTCGTCGATCCGCTTGGTAAGATCGTCGAGTTGCCGACGAAGTCCAATTACCGCGAAGGATTGTCAATTTTCGAGTACGTCACGTCTACCCGCGGATCACGGAAGGGTCTTACGGACTCGGCGCTTAAGACGGCCGATGCCGGATACCTTACCCGTAGGCTCGTTGACGTTGCCCACGATGTCATCATCAGACTGAATGACTGCGGTACGGAAGAAGGTTGGACGATTTCAAGAAAAGACGGCCGCCAGACACCGTTTGCCAACCGGATCGTCGGACGGTTCAGTGCAGAAGAAGTTACGGTTCCGGGAAGCAAGAAAGTCCTGGTTGCTAAGGGCGGGGAAATCACGGAAGACGTCGCGCGATCAATCGATGAAGCACAGGTGGAGTCAGTCCTTGTCCGCAGCCCGATTGCCTGCCAGGCTAAGATCGGTATCTGTGCGACCTGCTATGGCCGGGATTATGCGACGACCAAACTCGTTGAGCTTGGAACACCCGTCGGCGTCATGGCCGCCCAGTCTATCGGAGAGCCGGGTACGCAGCTGACCATGCGGGTCAGGCACGCGGGAGGAATCGTCGGCTTGGACGTTACCCAGGGATTGCCGCGTGTGGAAGAGTTGTTCGAAGCCCGGACACCGCGAAACCTTTCGCCGATTGCGGAAATCTCCGGAAAAGCGGAAGTCACGGAAACCCCGCAGGGGTATAAGGTAAAGATCACCAACACGGCGATGAAGCCGGTCGAAGAGCGTGAATATTCATTGCCTTTGACGAGCGAACTCAACGTCAAAACCGGTGATCTGGTAGCGACCGGCGACCAGCTAGGTAGCGGGTACCTCGACACGAAGGAAGTATTGCAGGTCCGGGGATTGACCGGTGCACAGTATTACCTTATCGGGGAAATCCAGAAGGTATACGAATCGCAGGGAATCTCAATCCACGACAAGCATTTCGAGACGATCGTACGGAAGATGAGCGACAAGGTGAGGATCGACACGTCAGGCGACACGATGCTGCTTCCGGGAGAACTGGTTGATAAAAACAGGTTCCGGGAAGAGAACGCGCGGGTCCTTGCGGAGGGTGGAGAGCCGTCAACCGCACACATCGTGATGCTTGGTATAACAAGAGCCGCGCTCTACACGGAGTCATGGCTTTCGGCAGCTTCCTTCCAGGAAACGACGAACGTTCTGACCGACGCGGCGCTTGCCACCAAAGAAGACAAGTTGTTAGGACTCAAAGAAAACGTTATAATCGGACGACTCATCCCGGTATCGCCGGAGAGAGCGCAGATTTCGGAAAGCTAATCATATGCCAACAGTCAATCAATTAGTGCGACACGGACGACATAGCAAGTCCAAGAAGGTGAAGGCTACGGCACTCCGTAAGTTCTTCAACGCCAAGGACAATCTGATGAAGTCCGTTCCGGCCCCTTTCAAACGGGGAGTGGTGACCTTGGTCAAGACCATGACGCCGAAGAAGCCGAACTCAGCACTTCGGAAGGTTGCCCGTGTCAGGCTCTCAAACAAGCAGGAAGTCACGGCGTATATTCCGGGTATCGGGCATGAACTGACCGAGCACGCGATCGTGTTGGTCCGCGGCGGACGCGTTCCCGATTTACCGGGTGTGAAGTATCATATCGTCCGCGGTAAGTTCGATTCGACTGGGGTTGCTAACCGTAAGCAGGGGAGAAGCCGCTATGGCGCCAAGACCACAAGCGGTCCCGCAACGGCAGCCGCTTCCTAATCGTTACTTTTATGAGAACAAAGAAAACCTATCATAAATTGCATGTTCCCGATCCCGTCTACGGGAACCGGCTCGTTTCACGGTTCATCAACCGTATTATGAAGAGCGGCAAAAAGAGCACGGCTACGGCTCAGGTGTACAGCGCATTCGACATCATTAAGGCCAAAGGCGAAGATCCGATCAAGGTTTTTGAGACGGCGATCAACAACGTCGGTCCCAAGACGGAAGTCAAAGCCCGGAGAGTCGGCGGCGCATCATACCAGGTCCCAATGGAAGTCCGCGGGGACCGACGGGTGGCACTTGCGATCCGCTGGATCGTCGAATTTGCCAAGAAGCGCTCAAACCGCGAATTCCATACCTATGCGGAGAAATTGGCGGTCGAACTTCTGGACGCCGCCAACAATGTCGGCGAAGCGATCAAGAAGCGCGATACCGTGCACCGCATGGCAGATGCAAACAAGGCGTTTGCGCACTTCCGATGGTAAATAAAACCATTGCTGCCCACTTCAAACGCACCGACCCCAAACTGTATTCCCTGTATATTTCGATTGATCTTGACGATCACACTGTGGTTCGCCCCTCGGACTATTTCGACAGCCTGTGCCGGCAGATTATCGGCCAGCAACTGTCAGGCAAGGTTGCCGATGTCATTTATGAACGGTTCCGGTCTCTTTTTCCCCGTCGCCGGGTAACCGTTTCCGGCTTATCGGGTATTACGGACGAGGTGCTCCGCGGCATCGGCATGTCCTGGTCGAAGGTCCGGTTCCTCCGGGACCTTTCCCGGAAAATCGAAGTGAAAGAGCTCATTCTTGCGAAGCTTACCGGTGCGACCGAAGCGGAAATCATGGAGACGCTGACAAAAGTGAAGGGGATCGGGCCGTGGACCGTTGAGATGTTCCTCATGTTTACCCTCGGACGACCCGACGTGTTTTCCTACGGGGATTTGGGATTACGAAGGGCAATCCAAAAACTTTATGGCCTGAGGTCGGAGCCGTCCCCAAGAACGATGAAGCGGATTACGGAAGTCTGGAAGCCGTACCGCACGACCGCCTCCCGTCTGCTCTGGGCGTATCTCGATACGGACATCCGCATCGTTTCCGGGATTTGACAGCAAACGCCGAGTTGGTAGACTTGAGAGTAGGTAATGGGAAATCCGATCATCCTCATAGGCATCCTTCTTATCGTTACCGGTCTTGCGATGAATCTCCTGTCACGATTCGGCGTTCCGCAGCTTCCCGGTGATATCCTCATACGGAATGAACACGGTTCGCTCTATATACCGGTTACGACATCGATTATCCTATCCGTTATAGGAAGCATAATTTTGAACATATTCCGATGAAAATAGTCGTGTTATTGTTGTGTCTCGGTGTCATAGGCGGGATTTTGTATTACGGAAATCTGATGCGGACGGGGTACCGGTCCTGTAACGTCCAGTATCAGGATTCCCTGGATACGATCGCCGTACAGGCACGGACGGTTTTCGGCGACCGGCGGGGTTCGTGCCTTGCGTCCTTTCATGTCCTGGGCGACTGGGATGCGTGCGTTGCGGAGGCGGAGAAGCCGGTGTACCGTCCCTTGCGTACGGTAATGAAGCCGTTTGTCACGAACGTGATGATGTTTTTCCGCGAAAAAGGCAAGGATACCGACCTATTGAAGCGGGAACACGACGAACGATGTAACGCCTATACGGAGCTTATGTTTTTCCCGCCCGAAGAGTGACATCTGGGTCACATTATGCACGCAGGGTTTACGAAGATTTGGATTCGGAAGCCAGGAAGCAAGCGTTTATTTCTTGCTATTCCCATGAACGCGAAATGGAAAGAAGCGTTTGGTAAGGTCCAGCAATGTTTGCAGGAAGGCCGGGTGATCGGGAATGTACGGACGAACTGGACGCCGCCGGAGAATATGCACATCACTGTCAGGTTTATCGGTGTTATCGATGAACAATGTATCCCCGGGCTTATTCCGGTGCTTTCGGATGCCGCCGGGAAAACCGACGCATTTATCCTCACCCGCATGAATCTCGAATTCGCGACACCGGGCGAGCCCAAAATGATTTGGGCGAAATTCTCGGATTCCACCGGGTTTCAGTCAACCGTTTCCCGGTTTACGAAAAGTATCGCACGTTATCTTCATGAATCCTGCAATGGCATGACGATTCATAACGGCCATGACGTCATACCGCACGTTACACTTGCCAGAATGAAGGGGGAGACCCGTACGGGAACGACGCTGACGTCCGATGTAGTTACACCTTTGGCGCTCAACGTGCGGACGCTCGTCCTGTATGCGTCGGAGACGCTACCGACCGGTTCCAGGTATACGAAACTCGCGTCATTCCGTTTACGCAGTAGGAGGGAAAAATGAAACGCGCAGTATTTGTATTGCTTTTGGTAGGAGTTATTGCCGTAGCGTGGGGCGGCATATTCGTTTACCGTAACCTGCGGGGCTCAAGAGTCGCGTTCGGGCCGGTGCCAAATATCGTACGTCCGCCGGCAGATAATGCAGTGTCGGATGCTCCTTCTACGAATACCACGGGATTACCATTGGAGTTGCCGAACGGGTTTGCTATCACAACGTTTGCCAGGGGCTTGGGGAAACCGAGAGTGCTTGCATTTGACCCTGCCGGCACATTGCTTACCAGCATTCCGTCCCAGAGCAAAATAGTGGCACTTCCCGATACAAACGGCGACGGGACCGCCGACGAAGCGATTACGGTTTTAGACGGTTTGAATCTTCCTCACGGATTGGCTTTCCATGAGGGGAAGCTTTATGTTGCCGAGACCAACGCGGTCGCCGTATACGAGTACGATGCATCCGTAAAGCGCGCTACGAACAGGAAAAAGATCATCGATCTTCCCGGCGGCGGCAACCATTTCTCACGGACCATTGGGTTCGGACCTGACGGGAAGCTGTATATCTCGGTCGGCTCAAGCTGTAATGTCTGTAACGAAAAAGACTGGCGGCGGGCGAAAATTCTTGTGGCAAACGCCGACGGATCGGGGCTCAGGGATTACGCGACGGGTTTGCGAAATAGCGTGTTTTTCCTGTGGCATCCGAAAACCCGCGAGATGTGGGCCACGGATATGGGGCGGGATATGCTCGGGGATAACACGCCTCCCGAAGAGGTGAACATCGTCAAAGACGGTGGGTTTTACGGATGGCCCTACTGTTACGACAATAAAGTCCACGACCGTGCGTTCGACCGTTCCGATGAAGCCCGGCAAAAATGCGAGGGGAGTGTCATTCCGCATATTACATTCCAGGCACACTCGGCACCGTTGGGATTGGCGGTGATTCCGGATAGCTGGCCTGAACAATACCGGGGAGACCTTCTCGTTTCTTATCATGGCTCGTGGAACAGGAGTCAGCCGACGGGATACAAGGTGGCACGGTTTGATCTTGATGACGCTTTGGCGTCAAAGGGCGAATCGGATTTCCTGCGCGGCTTTCTCGTCGGGGACGCTGCGGTAGGACGGCCGGTTGATCTGGTTTTCGATAAGGAATCAAGACTCTATGTCTCGGATGACAAAGCCGGAGTCGTATACCGTGTTTCCGTCATCCAAAAGTGAACGCGTAGAGTTCGATATCGGCATCAAGGACTTCAAGCTTCAGTACATGCGGACCCGGCGAGGGAAGCTTGACAAGCTTATAGAGACGGTCGCCGTTTATCTTCACGTTTGAATTTGAGACGTCCTCTCCCGAGAATTCCGTAGGCACCGGTTTCCCGTCCAGATACACGCGGACTGCCCCTGCTGCCCCCAAAGTCTTTGGCCGCATAACAAGAAATACCTGCGTTGCGTCGAAATGGTAGGTGAGGGTGGCTCCTTTGGCCGGCATCGCGCGTTCGGCGCCGACCGTCCAGGTGCCGGATAGGGCAAACGTATTCCTTTTAAGATCAGTAGGCGCGGTGAACGTGACCGGCTTATCCGGTATGACCCGTTCCGGTGAAACCAGCCCTGCCATGCGCTGGTACCCGAGATAGGTTTCAGGCGTTCTCGTTTGTACCTGATAGATCGGGTTATTGATCGTTTCGTCAATTGCACTTCCTGCCTCAGCAAGAAGTTTCTGGATCATCCGCTCCGTTTCGTCGTATTCACCCTCTCCGAAATGGGTGTACCGGATTTTTCCCGTTTTATCGACCATGTACTTTGCCGGCCAATACCGGTTGGTATACGCCTGCCATGTTGCATAGTCGTTGTCCTGCATGATCGGGTAGGTGAGTCCGAAATCGTTGACTGCCTTCTTTACATTGTCCAGATTTTTTTCGAATTCGAACTCCGGTGTGTGGACGCCGACGATAACCAAACCCTTGTCCTTATATTTCTCCCACCAGGATTTGATGTAGGGAAGCGTGCGGATACAGTTGATGCAGGTATAGGTCCAGAAGTCGACGAGGACGACCTTGCCTCGCAGCTCCCGCATCGTAAGAGGGTCGCTGTTAATCCACTCCCCGCCGGGAATAAACTCAGGGGCATTGCCGTAATCGGTGTCTGTGAGCATATCGAACATAGGTTTTCCCTCCTTCAGTTTGTTTAATTGGCTTTGTACGATCGCATTGTCTTCAAGTTTAGTCAGCCCGGTGCCATATTGGGGGAATTTTTCCAGAATATACGTCTGGAATGTTCGATCCCACGAGAACGTGATTGCAATGGCAGTCACCAACATTAACACACCAAATCCCCGTTGGATATTGGACGTGTTCCGGATAAGCCAGGGGTGACTCGTCAGGAGATTCCTGCCGCCGTAGGTGATCGCAAGAAGCGGGATGGCAGTGCCTACGGAGTACGCCAACGTGATGACAACGGCGCCAAGCCCGACACTCGCCGTTGCCGCAAGCGTGATAACGGAGGCAAGGATTGGTCCAACGCACGGTGTCCATACCAGACCAAGGCTGGTGCCAACGAGGACACCCGAAAGATATCCGTCCCCAGTATTTCCCTTTGGTCCCGTTTGGGCAAACTTAGTGAATAACGCCTCCATGCGTTGCTGGAGTGCGGGAACAATAAGGCTCAACCCAAAGATCGTTATGACGGCAACCGCAACTAACCGGAGTGAATCGGCAGAAAGACCCGTCGCTCTGACGATTGCCGAAAGGAACAACGTAAAGAATGTGAAGCTAAGGATGAATCCGGTTACCACACCAAGCGGCCGTTTCTTTCCCCCTATGACTGAACTCGAAAGCACGATCGGTAATATAGGCAGAATACACGGTGAGAGTATCGTGACAATGCCCCCTAAGAACGCAAAGAAAATGAGAATAATCATGGATTATTTGGTGTTTGCGACCAACTCATCGATGCCGCCGCCGTTCCACTTTTTTATTTCGTTACCCTGATCATCCACCAGGACAAAGGTGTGCTGGTAGGTGATGCCGTACTGACGCTTCAGGTCCGTAGACGAGTCATAGTCCGTTTTGAAAAGGACCACGTCTTCCGGGATGCTGTCCATATTTGCCTGGAACTGGCTGTCTGCCGGCCGGCACGTCGGACACCATGGAGCGTGGAAGAAATATACCCGCTTCTTTCCTTTGGCCGCATCAAACGACGCTTTCGAATACGTCATATAGCGGGATTCTTTCTTCATCATTGCGTTATCACCCGGAGTCATGACCACGGTGGGTTCCGCCATCATCGTGCCGGATTTCTCCATACCGGGAGCGGATTGCCGTGAAGTGGAAACGTAATATGCGCCTCCGGCAAGTACTATAACGATTGCCAGAATACCGAGGGTCTTGGAATTCATAGTGCCTCCTTGTGCTGACTAAAATGTAATTTACTTAACAATAGAATGCTTCCGGGGAAATGTCAAGTCCGCTTTACATTACGGGGTTATTGGGTGAGCTGGGAGTATATGCGGACGGCAATTTTTGTTAAGAGCATGATGCCCAGCGAATACACAAGCCACGGATCAATGTTGTGTCGGAATGCCTGAACGACGATGCCGGCGGCAATTACCGAAGTGCCGGCAAAGAATGATATGCGGCCCGCGGTTTGTTGATGGGCATGCTCCCGTTCGTCCCGTGCGTATTCCTTCCATACGATCCCAAGGTATACAAGAAATACTATGACGAACACGGCGAGCATTAGCATGTCCGAGGATTTGGGCATAAGAAGTCCGATAGGACTCACAAACAGCTCGAGAACGAAGATGAGGATAAGCGCGATGACGATCTCACCGCGGTATTGATTGGTTATTTTCTGCATACCTCAAATATAGATTCTACCGGTTTCTTGAAATACTGCGAAATTTTGAGTGCCAAAAGTAACGATGGCGTGTACGAGCCTTTCTCGATTGCGATGATCGTCTGCCGGGTAACCCCCACGGCATCCGCAAGCTGCTCCTGGGTGATTTTTGCCTTGGAGCGTAATTTCTGAACCGAGTTTTCTATGGTATCCATCGGTGGTGATTATATCAGAGCACGTTATAATGGTCGCATGAATCCTCTGATGATTATTCCCGGCGTCGGAAAAAGCATCGCCTCCGATCTAAACGGGATTGGTATGTATTAGGTGACCGATTTGAAGGATAAAGAACCGGAGAAGCTGTACCAGCAATTGTGTAAACATCAGGGCATCACCCTTGACCGCTGTCTCCTCTATGTCATGCGGTGCGCCGTGTATTATGCCTCGAATAGCTCATACGACCCCGAACTTCTCAAGTGGTGGAATTGGAAAGATACCGCTATAAGAGGGGTGGCTGGTCGGGGTGCAAGGCTTCGGTAGGCCACGGACTCGGCGTGATTTCTCCCGTTTTCGCCCGCGTGCGAAGCGAACGGAAATAATCCTCATAGGACATACGTGGATCCGGCGGATGTGATTCCAGGAGTTGCAAAAACCGATACACGGGTATCCCCGCACGATAGACATGATCGTTATTAAGGCTCCATATTAGCCGGAGCCGCCGGTATCGTCTTTCGCCCTGCCAGGCTATTTCGTCGAATTCCTCCAGTCTGCCACCCCAATACTTGGAAACCGCGTCAGGCGGGACGATCCGTAGCGCCCGTCCGAATAAACTGTCCAACTGGTCCAGGTAATCGGGCACATGCTGGTCGGTATCGGAAACGAGGGTTGCCGGGGAAGTGAATATCCTCCGTGTTCCTATCATGGCAACATACCCCCGAAGAAAGACTTCCTCGCATAGCCCAGTGAAGTGGTTACGTACGGACATCATCTCGTCGTCTTCCGGGGGAGGCACAATGATGGGCCGGTTGCGGTTATGCAAGAAACCGCCGATGCCCCACCGGATAAACCGCATGGCCGGTTTGTGTTCGCTCCGCCGGTAATGATAGACCAGATTCCCACCGGGCATTGGAACGGTCAGCCAGGAATGCTCGTCTTCCGGATCCCGTTTGTGCCTCTGGTATTCTTGGGTCGAAAGCATGTTTTAGGGAGCAGGCTACCCTGGATTGTATCACCGTTACGGAAATGCATCCGTCTGGACAGTTACACCGTTATCCCGTATAATGATCGTATTGAATTGATGAAGCAAATGTTTGCTTCCCAAATCGGGGAGCTTTTTTGTTTCTGGTAAAATATATCTATGGCACAACAGACAACTCTTACCGAAAACCGCGATGTACCGCTTGAGAAAGTCCGGAACATCGGCATCATTGCACACATCGACGCCGGCAAGACAACCACGACCGAGCGCATCCTTTACTACACCGGAAGGACCTACAAACTGGGAGACATTGATGAGGGAAACACGCAGATGGACTGGATGGAACAGGAGCGGGAGCGGGGTATTACGATTGTCTCCGCAGCCACGACAACCTTTTGGAAAAGTTACCGCTTCAATATCATCGATACCCCCGGACACGTGGATTTCACCGCAGAAGTAGAACGGTCACTCCGTGTTCTTGACGGCGGAATCACGGTCCTTGATGCCGAAGAGGGTGTACAGTCGCAATCGGAAACGGTGTGGCACCAGGCGGACAAATACAAGGTTCCCCGTATTTGTTTTGTGAATAAGATGGATAAATTGGGTGCCGATTTCCGGCACACGATAGCCCAGATCGAAGAGCGCTTGGGGGCAAGGACCGCCGTCATGGTGGTCCCGATCGGCCGGGAAAATACGTTCAAAGGGTCCGTCGATTTGCTGACCCGCGAAGCGCATGTATGGAATACCGATGATTTGGGTGCCAATGCCGAAACGGTGGAAATCCCTGCGGATCTCAAAGACGAAGTGGAAAAGTCCCGTCATGACCTTATCGAGCGCATCGCGGAAACCGACGATGCACTCCTCGAGAAATACTTGAGCGGGCAGGAGCCGACTGTCGAGGAACTCAAGGCATCCCTCCGGAAAGCTGTCATCGCGTATAAGCTTGTTCCGATTTATTGCGGTACCAGCCTGCGGAACAAAGGCGTGCAGCCCCTTCTGGATGCGGTCGTTGACTACCTTCCGTCCCCGTTGGATTTGCCCGAGGTAGAGGGAACGGATCCGAAAACCGGAGAAAAAGTTACCCGAAAACGCGTCAATGAGGAAAAGTTCTCAGGGCTCGCGTTCAAAATCCAGATCGACCCGCATGTCGGGAAATTGACCTACGTCCGTATTTATTCCGGTAAGCTGGAGTCGGGATCCTATGCGTATAACTCGACCAAAGGTAAGACCGAGCGCGTCGGACGGCTGCTTCTCATGCACGCGAATCAGCGTGAGGAAATCAAGGAAGCGTACGCCGGAGAAATCGTGGGTGTTGTCGGATTCAAGGAAACGATAACCGGCGATACGATCTGTGACGCCGACAACCCAATCGTCCTTGAACAAATCACCTTCCCCGAGCCGGTCATTTCGCTTGCGATCGAGCCCAAGACCAAGAATGATCAGGAAAAGATGGGCTATGCCCTCCAACGGCTTGCCGAGGAAGATCCGACATTCAAGATCAAATCAAATCAGGAAACCAACCAGACCATCATTTGGGGTATGGGAGAGCTTCATCTTGAGATTCTCGTCGACCGTATGAAACGGGAATTCAAGGTTGAATGCAACGTCGGAGCGCCGCAGGTTGCATACAAGGAAACCATCAAGAAGTTGGCCGAGGGTGAAGGAAAGTATATCAGACAAACCGGAGGCCGCGGCCAATACGGGCATGCCATGATCAAGATCGAGCCCAAGGCCCGCGGTGAAGGATTCGAATTCGTCGACGCCATCAAAGGGGGCGCAATCCCCAACGAGTTTATTCCTCCTATTGAGAAAGGTATTAAGGAAGCGATGGAGAACGGCGTGCTTGCCGGATATCCGTTGGTTGATATGATGGCGACCCTCTATGACGGATCATTCCATGATGTCGACTCATCCGAAATGGCCTTTAAGATCGCAGGGAGTATGGCGCTTCAGGATGCAGTAAAGCATGCTGACCCGACCCTTCTTGAGCCGATCATGAAGGTCGAAGTGACGACCCCCGATGAATACATGGGAGATTGTATCGGAGACCTTTCCGCACGGCGCGCACAGATTTTGGGAACGGAAAAGCGCGGAACCGTCACGGTCATTTTGGCGATGGTGCCGCTTGCCGAGCTTTCCGGATACGCGACGGTTCTTCGGAGCTTGTCAAAGGGCCGGGCGACCTATTATATGGAACCGTCCCACTACGAAGAAGTCCCGAAGAATATCCAGGAAAAGATTATTGCGAAAACCGTCTAGTGTGTGTTAAAATCGCGAAGCGACTTTAATTTATCGGTCGAGTATTTATTTTTTATAAACACGAAGTCCCAAAAGGAGGAACTATGGCAGACGCAGCAAAATTTGTCCGAAACAAACCGCATTTAAACATTGGAACCATTGGTCATGTCGACCATGGTAAGACGACCCTTACGTCAGCCATTACCCACGTCCTTGCCAAAAGCGGCATGGCGAAAGCGCTTAAGTACGAAGAAATCGACAACGCCCCTGAAGAAAAGGCCCGTGGCGTCACCATTAACATCCACCACTCAGAATACGAAACCGAAAAACGGCACTATGCCC
>CAZHOQ010000023.1:0-20189 GCA_964533995.1 uncultured Gammaproteobacteria bacterium | reverse complement strand
CGTGAAAAATCCGGCCACGACGGACGTCAGCCGTCCCACAAACAACGGGTCCGCTCCCCCAAACACCCGCAACAGGATCATCATGACCCAAGTAAACATCGGCTGCTTGCCGTCGGTTAAGGATATGAAGCGCCATGAGGCGTCCCTCATGCCGATCTGGGACCACCGGATATAGATCGCTTCATCCGTGAATATGGGTAACGCCGTAAGATTCGTCAGCCTGGTGATTAGGAAGAGCGCCAGAATGCCAAAACCAAGAATGACAGGCCACATCCAACCCGGAATTTTCCGCATATCCCCAATTATATCTCACCTTGCGTGTGCTACACTACTTTTATGCAGACGGGTCTCAACCACGCGATGCACCGGCGGCGCACGAAGAAACGGAATACCCCCCTCTTCCTGCAAGTAATGGACAAATCAGCCTACCTTATGGGGGCGGTCACCGTTGCCGTGAATCTGCCTCAGCTATATACGATCTGGGCAACTTCGGACGTGCGGGGGGTCTCGCTCATATCCTGGGTCGGGTTTCTTTTGGGATCGTTCTTTTGGCTGTTCTACGGGATATTGCACCGCGAGAAACCAATTGTCATCATCAACGGGTCGCTGATTATCGTCCAGGGCCTTATCGTAACCGGGCTCCTCGTCCATTCCGGTGCACTTCCCCTGGGAACAGTGCAAGAATTCCACCAAGCAATACTCCGGACCATATACTCGTGGTTTTCATAAGCTGCGAAAGCGGAGAATATTCGCCGAAATACAGAAACGGCGCATAACTTAGGGCCAAACCAAGCGACACGGCAGTAGAGAACCGGACAACCCGCGGATTCTCATTCGTCAGCGCGACAAACGGCAGTATCCAGACCCAATACCACGGCAGGAATTCCCTGCGTGTCAACACAATAGCCAAACCGGCAAGCATGGCAGCCAGCATCCATACGGGCTTCTTTTTTAGAAACCAAAACGGGATAAGTACGATCGTCATGAATTTTGCGGCGACCGAAAGCGCGAGGAAAAACCACGACGTCAACGTGTTTCTGGAGGAGTACAGGATGGATATCAGCACGAATGCCGCCATCACGATGTCATTGTGCCCGGAAACGAGTGTCTCCAGAATAAGCAGCGGATTGAGGGCGAACACGGCCAGCGCAAACGGCGATTTTACCTGTCTTCCCAGCGCCCAGCAGGCAAGGAGATAAAAACCCGCAATCATAAACTTCATGCTGAACATGACGGCGATAAATACCCCAAGGCCCAGCGCAAAAGGCACCAGACTCATCGCAATCCACAACGGGGTATACGCGCTCGACAGGTGCGTCCACCGCATGAAATTCGTCCACGGATCTATGCCGGAAAACATGAGCGGAGTGACAAGATACGGATTCTGACGGTACACCAGCACCGTTTTAGCGGTAAAAAGGTAATTGAAAAAATCATAGGAGAGTGCTGCGGGATACGAAAAAACAAGGATAACGGTCGTAAGAACGATGATCCGCCAGACATACCCGAATCCCGTGCCGTTCCTTTTAAGATCCTTTAGGAGTGCCAAATATGAGGAAAACAATACCGCCAAAATGCCGATATAGATGGCCGTCGCAACCGGGCGTTGGTAAAACCCGACGTATTGGAACGCCTTTTGCGCTTCACGCACAAATCCCGCCCTGGAAAGCGTCAGATTGAGGTCCGTCTGCGTATACGAAAACAATAACAGGGCGACGGCCGAAACCGCGTATCCAAAAAAAATGAGGCGTTTCATGTATAGTTTCCCCGCCAGGCATTGACGCGGATTTTCACCATGTCGGCAAACGCCTGCCAGGAATCCCGCAAGGGGCTTACTCTCCTCGTTTCCACATAGTGCCACTCTACCGGAACTTCCTTGATTTTATACCCTTTCCTTTTGGCCATGAACAACACCTCGACGTCAAATCCGGCGGTGACTTTCGGTCCCTGCGCGCCATCGGTATCCTTGTAGAGCACCAGCTTCGGGAAAATATCCCTTGCTACTCCCCGCTTGAATGCCTTAAATCCGCACTGGGTATCGGTTATGCCGTTTAACCCGAGCATGAGACTCCGAAGAAGCATGAAACCCCGCGCCATTACGATACGGGAAAGCGGTGCCCCTTCGCGGCGCCTGTTCCGTGAACCGATCACCACATCATACCCCTTGTCAAACCATGGCAATAGCTTCTCCAATTCCGATAACGGAGTCGCCTGATCGAGATCGGAAAATAAGATGATAGCCCCGCGGGCCGCACTCATGCCGGTTATGACCGTGCCTGCCTTCCCCGAATGCGCGTTATGGATGACCCGGAATCCCGCATTGCCGCGGGCAAACTCATCCAGAAGAGTTGGAGTGGCATCGGTGGACCCGTCGTCGACAAGCACCACTTCCCAGGCAAACGCCTGCCGCTCCAGATACCGCGAAACCTTGTCGAGGCTCCCCAAACGGATGTTGGTTTCCTCGTTATATGACGGAATGACTATGGATAGATACGGGCTGCTCATTGTGGCCGTTATTCCTTGTAGTGTACTAGTTTCAGGATTCTGACGAAAGATACCCGCCATTCCCCGACGATTTCCGCCCTCCCGAAACCCGCGATTTCCCATAACGGGTGCCCCAGAGGCTTGCATTCCTCCGATTCGCAGATGACAATGAGCTGATCGGTCACGGTTTTTCGATCGGGGTCCGATTGCTCATTAGCAATGGCAACGGGTGCGTTCCCCCAAATCTCAAAAAAGTACCGGTATGCGTGGTCGGAATTTCCCCCGGTAATCAGGGCGAAATTAAACGGCTTCCCCTCTGCCTTATCAAACGCCGCTTTTGCTATCAGGCGGGCCTGCCCCAGCTGGTTATTCGGAGGATACTTGAAGGGCATACCGTCAATATTCAGGATAAGCACGCCGGCAACGGCCGCCGCGGCGACAACGCGGCCGGCACGTGTCGTCCGGAGCAACTGCAAAACACCGGAAACCGCAAAAAACGGCAGCGCGAAGAATATACCGAAATAGTAATCATAGATTCCTTTTTTATAAAAACCGAAAAGGACGAGCGGAAGGAGTAACCACAACAGGAACAGCACTCCTGTTTGCGCCGTATGCCGGTCACGCTTCGCACGGAACCCGGCCTCCCCGGACGGCAGCCAGCCCAGGACATTCGCGACGAAAAGCCCCACGCCCGAAAATATGCTGAATTTTGTCATGATCGACCACAGTTCACCCCTCCAAAACGGAATATCCCCAAGCTGTTCCTGCGGCGGCAACCGGAACACCAACCGCCCGAACAGACGGTAGGACACGTCCGTCACGTTCTTCCAGAGTGTCGGGATCAATAATCCCGTGCCCTCGCCTTCCCGAAGAAAGTTGAAAATTGCGATCGTATTCGGAAACCCGTGCCGCACTTCAAAAAGAAGAAATGGGCCGTAGCCGACAACGAAACCCACGGCTCCCAACAGGTACCGCCTCCACGGAATCGACCGCCCGAACAATACGTACCAAAGAAATACGACGGGAAACAGGAAAAGGAACAAATAGTGAAGCTGCAAGCCAATGCCCAATATCACACCGACCCAAAACAGCAATCCCGTTTCCTTTTTGACGACGGACCGCCATAGGGCATAGATAAGGGCCGTCGAAAAAAACGGAACGAGATTGGGATTCCAGGACGACCGCGAATATGCAATGACGACAGGCGATACCGCATACATCGCTGCCGCCGCCAAACCAACCCAGGAACCGAACATGTCCCGGCCGACTCGGTAAACCAGGAATATGGTAGCAATGCCAAACAGGGCAACCATAACCGCCGCACCCGCGGGGTTCATCCCCGATATCCACACGAATGGCAGCATGAAATAGTAATAGATCGGTCCCAAAAAGAACCCCCCGACGGAAGCGGTCGGACCCAATAGGGTAAACTTGTGATCCACGATCATCCGCTTCATGACGAGCATGTCACGCCCTTCGTCTCCCAAAAACGTCATGTATTCGGAAATCCGGTAGAGTCTCAGGTACGCGCCGAGGATGAGTATGATAAGGATGAGTGCTGTCGGAAGATATGATCTAACTCGTTGGAACATGCGGGTCTCCGTACGCCGTCATTTTCATTATTTGTGTTTCCAGATTACCCGGGAATACATCGTGTAATTCCACAACATGCCGATACCCACCCCGATAAGGTAAAACAGCCGGTAGATTTCCGTTCCGAATAGAAGCGAACCCAACGCAACGGTTCCCGACTGGATGAGAAGCGCCCCGATCGACGTCGCGTTAAACTGCAAAAATTTCGGGATCACCCGAAGTCCGCTGATCTTCTTACCTTTGAACGTCCAGTTGTTGTTGAAGATGAAGTTGGAAATGATGGCGCACTCGGCGCCGACCGCGCTCCCGACTGCCGGATGGAATCCCGCACGCACCATGAGTTCCAGAATGGCCGTGTTAATGACGAACCCGACAGAGCCGACGACCGCAAATTTCGCAAAAGGCCCGTGCCTAAGGGACAGATATCTTGCCCTGCCTACATATAGGAAAACGTTCCGGATGTATTGGATCGGCGCAATTTTGCTCCTGCCGCGTCGACGATCCGTAAAGTGTATCGGCACTTCCGAAACCTTTGCCCCCGCAAGGATTGCCCTATGAAGAAATGCGATCTGGTAGACGTACCCGCTATAGGGAGCAACATCACTCTTTACCTTCTCAAAAAACTCTTTCCGTAATACCCGGTATCCCCCCGTCCAGTCATGGACATACGAAAAACCCAGGCCGTACCGTACGATCGAATTGCCAACGACGCTGAAAATTTTGCGATGGATACCCCAATTGTCCGGAATGGATCCGCCGGGAATGTACCGGCTTCCCACGACGAAATCGCTGCCGCGGTCGATATGCTTAAAAAATTCCGGCAATACTTTCGGATCGTGGGAAAGATCCGCATCCATCTGCACGATAATGTCCGCATTCATTTTATCGACGGCGTAGGTCATGCTTCGGAGAAGTGCCCGCCCCAAACCCTCCTTCTTTCCGCTGAGAACGGATACGAAGGGATGCGATTTTGCAAATGCCAGCACTTCGCTTTTGGTGCCGTCGGGGCTCGTATCATCCGCGACCAGAATACGGAAATCGTATCCTTTGATATTTACTAGGACGCTCACGAGTTTTGTGAGCATGTCGGCAATATTTTCCCGCTCGTTATACGTCGGGAGAATGATGACGGCTTTGGGTCGCTCCATGTGTTAGACTCTTTCTCTCCAGTAATTGAGAAGGTCCTCGGCGGTTTTGGTGAAAGGAATCGAGGGCGCCCAGCCCGTCTTTGCGACGAACTTCGAGTTGTCTCCGATAAGAATCGGGACGTCTGAAGGCCGCATGCGTTTCGGATCCTCTTTAATTTCCACTTTCACGTGGCTCTGTCCCAACATCATGTTAAGGACGTCTGAAATCTTGATTGCGCTTCCCGTCGCGATGTTATATACCTCGCCCGGATCGCACTTTTCGACGGCCAAAAGATACGCTTTCACCATATCCCGGACATCGGTATAATCGCGCTGGGCCGTGAGATTCCCGACATAGATGACGGGCTCCTGCTTGCCTTTTTCGATCATGGCGATCTGTTTGGCGAACGTGGATTCGGCGAATGTATCTCCCCTTCTCGGTCCGGTATGGTTGAATCCGCGGGTTCTGATTATCCGCATTTTGTAGGATTCGTAGTATTGGTACCCGAGGTAATCCATCGCAAGTTTGGACACCGCATACGGGGATAAGGGCCGCAGGGGATTCGTTTCCTTTATCGGCACCTCATTCTCATGCACAAGCCCGTACTCCTCTGACGAACAGGCAATCTGTATGACCGGATCAATTCCCGCCTGGCGGACCGCTTCGAAGACGTTGGCGGAACCAACGACATTCACTTCCAACGTCACCGCGGGGGATCCCCATGACGTCGGTACGAACGACTGCGCGGCCAAATGGAAAATATAGTCCGGCTTAATGCTGTTGATCGTCGTATAGAGGCTATGGCTGTCCATCAGGTCGGCGTCCTCCAGATGGAGCTTCGGCTTGATGGATTCTATATGATCCATTTTAGTCCTCGGCCTGGAAAGACCGTAGACCTCGAATCCTTTCGAAAGCAATAACTCAGCCATGTGGCTGCCGACGAACCCGGCAATCCCCGTTATCAATGCTTTTTTAGCCATAAATAATGCTCCTTTCGTTACATTCTGCCAACACCATAGTACATGAACCCGAGCGCACGGACCTTCTCAGGCTCGTAAATATTCCGACCATCAAATAATACCAGATTTCGCATGCCGCGGGCTAGCCGCACAAGATCAAGCTGTCTGAATTCGTTCCACTCGGTTATGACCGCAACCGCATCGGCTCCATCCACGGCTTCGTACGGATCTTTCGCATACGCCACGTCTTTCGGAAGCTTCAACTGCGCTTTTTTGACGGCAATCGGATCATAGGCGACAACCGATGCCCCATCACCCAGGAGTGCCTCGATAATATCTATGGACGGAGCCTCCCGCATATCATCCGTGTCCGGCTTGAACGCAAGACCGAGGATTGCTATCTTCTTGCCTTTAAGCGTCCCGAAGTGCTTGGTGATTTTTTTGACGAACTGTTTTCTTGTTTCCACGTTTACCTCGTGCACTGCACGAAGCAGGGAAAAGTCATAACCGTGACTTGCCGACAATGCGATCAGTGCCTTCACGTCCTTGGGAAAACAGCTGCCACCGTACCCCACTCCGGGATAGAGGAAGCTTCGCCCGATCCGTTTATCAAGTCCGACACCTTCAAGCACTCGTTCGACATCGGCGCCCACCTCTTCTGAAAGGTGCGCGATCGCATTGGCGAATGAAATCTTCGTCGCAAGCATGGAATTGGACGCGTACTTGATAAGCTCCGCGGTTTCGACATTACATAATACGGTCTTGCCGTCTATCGGCTTATGCAGCTCGAGAAGCGTATCCCGGGCACGGTCCGAATTCGTCCCGATCACGACCCGGTCAGGGTGCAGCGTATCGGACAATCCCGTACCCTCGCGTAAAAACTCAGGACACGATGCGATGGCAAACGACGATCCGGCAGGGTGCGCCTTCTCCAATATCGCAGCGACTTTCTTGCCGGTGCCGGGAGGGACGGTGCTTTTCGTCACCACCACCTTATAACCGGAGAGAGACTTGCCGATTTTCTCTGCGGCATCGAACACGCTCGACAAATCCGCCTCCCCGTTCTCCTTGGATGGTGTACCCACCGCAATGAATACGACGCTTGATGGCGTTACTGCCTCGTGGTAGTCCAGAGTGAACCTGATTCTTCCGGCCGCCAGGTTTCTTTTGAGGAGTTCGTCCAGACCCGGCTCATAGATGAGCGGATCACCGGCGTTTAACTTTTCGATTTTTTCCTTCGTTCTTCCCACTACCCAGACGGTATTTCCCAAATCCGCAAAAACCGCAGCGGTCACAAGTCCCACATATCCGTGTCCGATGAATGTAACAGTCATAATCTGTAAGTATACGAAATAAATCTGTGCCTGTATAGCAGGCAACGGTACATTGCTTGAAGCCCTACGATGCGGACGCTTCCTGCTTCTTCAGTTCCATAAGTCCCTGGTCAAATCCCCGCATGACTACCCCCAGCGCCGTTATCTTTTCATTCAATAATTGCGCATACTGCGGAACCGGCGCACGCCCTGCAAAATATTCCGAAAACGTCGTTTCCTTCACGAGCTCCCCATTGTATCCGTACAGCCGGGCGATACTCCTGCCCGCATCATACGGCGATAACGCCTGGCTTCCGACGACATGGTAGACGCCCGATGCGTTCTTAGAAAGCAGGACGTCAACGGCACGGGCGATGTCGTCGATAAATGTCGGAACGAACAGTTGGTCGGCGGGCGCTACGATTTCCCCGCCCTGTGCTAACCGTTCGAGCATCTTGTGCACGAAATCCGTTTTCCCTACGGGATTGGCCCGATACGGATTCGATATTCGGATAACGAGCCCGCCCTCATACCGTAACACCCGTGCGGCTCCCTCGGATTTCGTTATCGCGTACCACCCCTGCGGATGAGGCGAATCGCTTTCCGTATATGTTTTTTGCGTTCCGTCAAACGCATAATCCGTATCCACGTAGAGCATGCGTAGTCCCAATTCCTTGCATGCATTCAGGACATGTTCTGTGCCATTTACGTTCACTTGCCATGCTGCGCTCAGTTCGCCTTTTTCCCGATCGGCTTCCGCCTGTTGTACATTCGTATACGCAGCAAAATGCAATACCCATTCGACACCCTCATGTTCTGCAATTGAAAGGTATGGCGCGTCTTTTTGTACGATATCTAGCGCAGGATCGCTAAGGAAAGTATGTTTGTGGGACAGAAGCTCCTCGACGCGCGATCCAACAAGACCGGAAAGCCCAGTGCCGTATATGCTCATACTGCGCCTTTATATTGCCGTTCGTAGTATTCCTTATATGCCCCGGTCTTGACCCGTTTCCACCAGTCCTCATGTTGTTCATACCACCCGACCGTTTGGACAAGCCATGCATGAAAGTCATTTTCCGGCTTCCATCCGAACTCAGCACTCATTTTGGACCAGTCAACGGCATACCGACGGTCATGGCCCGGCCTGTCCGTAACGAATTCAATGAGCGAGTCGTCCTTGCCCATTATTCCGAGAATCATTTTTATTACATCGAGGTTGCTGATGTCATGGGTCACTCCGCCAACGCAGTATGTCTCCCCGATTCTTCCGGAAGACAGCACCGCATCGATTGCCCGGCAATGATCGTCCACATACAGCCAATCCCGTACGTATAGTCCGTCTCCGTATACCGGCACCTTTTTGCCCTCAAGTATGTTGGTGATAGCTAGCGGGATAAGCTTTTCCGGAAACTGGTAGGGGCCGTAATTATTGGAACAGTTCGTTATCGTCACGGGCAGCCCGTACGTATGATGATATGCCCGCACGAGGTGGTCGGAACCGGCTTTACTTGAAGAATACGGACTTCTGGGGTTGTACGGCGTTTGTTCGTCGAATTTTTCTTTCGAGGAAAGGTCCAGTGCCCCGAATACTTCATCCGTGGACACATGATGAAACCGTTTTACCCCGGTCTTTAGCGCCGCATCCAAAAGCACCTGGGTACCGACGACATTTGTCATGACAAACGACGCCGGCTCAAGGATGGACCGGTCCACATGACTCTCGGCCGCAAAATGTACAACGGTATCGATGCCCGCCATCGCATCCCCAACCGCGTTGGTATCGCATATGTCGCCCTGAACGAACCGGTACCGCTTGTTCTTTTCGACACTCGTCAGATTTTCGAGATTGCCCGCATACGTCAGTTTGTCAAAATTGACAATCTCGTCTCCCGGATGGTTTTTCATCCAGTACAGAATGAAATTGGAACCGATAAAACCGGCACCGCCGGTAACCAGTATGCGCATTAGAGTTTTTGTTGTTTCACGAACTCAGCGACCTGGACGTTGGCAGCAAGCAGTTCGTCGTGGGACGTGCCCGCATCAACCCACCAGTCGATAAGCTCGCACATGAGCGATTTTTCCTTAAGATAGATGTTGTTAAGATCGGTAACTTCCAGTTGCCCCCGGGCGCTTGGCGCAAGCGTCCTGATGAACTGGAACACCCGGTCGTCGTACACGTATATGCCGGTCTGGGCGATGTCGCTTTTGGGATGCTCCGGTTTTTCTTCGATTGAACGCACTTTCCCCGCCTCATCCATCTCGATGACCCCATACTGCTGCGCGAGTTTTTCACGGCGGACACCGAACACCATGGCTCGCCTTTTGTCCCGGGCGTATTCCGCTTCGAATCGTTTCAGGGATGCCGTCAGGTCAAAATTGAATATATTATCGCCCAGAATGACCAATATGGGCTCTCCATGGGCGAACTCCTCCGCAAGCTTCATGCCGTCGGCAATGCCGCCGGTAGGATTTTGCTGGATCGCGTAGTATAGTCGGAGTCCGAATTCGTCACCCGACAGGAGAAGGTTGGCAAAGTCCCCGACATGCCCGCCGCTAGTGATAAGGAGCACCTCTTTGATCCCCACCCGTTGCATGGTCTCCAGCGGATAGTAAATCATGGGCTTATTGTAGATCGGCAGAAGATGCTTGTTGGTAACTTGTGTAAGCGGCCGGAGCCTGGTCGCAAGACCACCCGCCAGAATAACGCCTTTCATGATGTTCCTCCTCCTTTTAAACAGCCAGCGTCAATAGTAATACGACGGCTATGGCTGCCACGAGCACGTATTCTATCACAACTTTCGGATGCAAATCCCCTTCCTGCCAATGCCGTAAGATACCCCACACCACGTAGAAACTTGCGATGACAATCCCTATGGCAATCTGTAGTGCCGTTTGGCCCCTGGAAAGCCAAAAGAGGATCATTCCTCCGGCAAGAATGCCAAGCAGGACAATCGTATACATGGTCGCGATATCTTTCTTTGCCGTCATAGGAGGCTCCCCCTCGTCAAAGCTAACCCGGAAACGACGATCGTTCCAAGGAATACGATGTGCGCAACATTATGGCCGGCGAGGCGGACGACGCCCTTCTTCCTGACAATGAATGCATCTACGGCGAGTAGTCCGATGAGTAAACCGGCCAATATAAACACGATGTTGTTGGTAACCGCTTCGATATCTATCCTGGGACGGATCACTACCCGGTCAAAGGAAAGCCCTCCGGCAAAAACCGGCGTCTCCGTGAATGCCGGTGCCGTTGTGGGCGCGACCTCGATGGTTGGCTGCGGCTGGGTCGCCGCGGTTGGATTGATACTGACTTGCGCTACCGGGACAGTGGTCGGCGACGGAATACTTGTCGGCTTCCGTTCCGCTGCCTGCACCTTGGGAACTTGGGCAATAGGCGCTGAAGTCGCGCCGAACATTTGTACGACGAGCGTCGTCTCTTCGCCATTAAGTACGCCGTTCACGACGGCGAATCCGATTTCCTTATACCCGTCCTTTACGATATTTGCCTTATGTGTCGGAGAATTCATCCACGCATCGACGACACCGTCGGAGGTCTGGAAGTTCTTTGCGAGATTCTCACCGGCCAGCGTGTACCGGTATCCGGCACCGATAATGAAATCCCACGGTGTCTTTCCGGCGGGACTGTTATGCGCCCAGTAATTATTCGCAAACATGTCCGCGGCTTTCGCCGCAGCAGCTTGGGATAACGTCCCGTTTAATGTCAGCGCGGGAAGTCCGGCTTCGGCCCGTTTCGCGTTTGTTGCGGAAAACAATTGCTCGATCCGGATGTCGGTCGCATACCCCAAGACATCGGGAGCTGTCCCTTTAAACGCCCGGATACCGAGGTTGAAGATACCTAACAGCAGCACGAGGGCGAGCAGCGAATCCTGGTGCAACGCCCTACCCCGGTGATTGTTGTGTTCGTGCGGAACCAACCAATGATGAAGCATGCGAAATAGACGCATATACTTATACTCCACCATTGGGGCTACGTTTCGCAAGTAGGAGCCTGGTTACTCTTCGGAAGCCCCCAAGACAATGACAATCTGCGTTTGCGCATCCGTCGATGTCTTTCCGGCCGATAGCGATCCGCTCCACGTATCCTTCTTGACGGCCTGGCTGGTCATCCCGTTTGCGGTGAATGTGGACTCGATCGTCCACCCGTTCTTGGATAATTCGTCTTTATAATATGCATTCACCTTCTCCGGGCTATCCGCCGTGGTGAGCGTAAGCCAGAACCCGTCCTTCTTGCCTGTACCGGTGTTTGAGGCGGAACTCGTCACGTTTGCTCCGGGATATATGGGAAAATCCTTGGGGAAGGAGTCGGGCACGGTATTCCCGCCGATATCCACTTTGGTACCTGTCTTGGAATCCGTGAATGTCATCTTCCCGTCATCCAATCCGCTCAGATCAACTTTGGTGCCCGTTTTCGATTCTATCGCTTTCTCTACGACACCCTTTCCAATTCTGCCTGCAAAAAACTTCACGACGGCAGCTCCGCCCAATCCGACAAGCACAAGAAGAACAAGACACCCGATACCAACAAATACCAAAGGATTCGTCGATTTCTTTTGCGGTTTTTCATCAGCCATACGAGCCTCCTTACTCCCGCAATGACGGGATGCAATAAGTACGTTGTGTCAGTAATATCACGAATACGTCGGACGGGCAAGGGATTTCCCGCCGTTTATGGGGACGTCAAGAATCGTTGCGAGGGTATTGGCAACGGCGATGCCGACGCGAAGACCCGTAAACGATCCCGGTCCGGTGACAACCTCGATTTCCGTAATATCCTCAAACGTCAGGTGATTCTCCCCAAGAATTTGCGTAATGAGCGGGAGTGCGGCTTGCGCCCGTTCTTTCCCGGAGGAAGACCTGAGAGTTTGACGATTGCCATCGAGCACAAGGCCGATGGATGCTTCAGCGCTTTTCGACGTATCGATTGTGAGAACAACGGAACGATTCATAGTAATTCCTGCGGTGAAAGTTCTACGGCACCATGCCGCAGGATGACTGCGGGTGTCTTCGTACAATCGACGACCGTGGAGACACTCCCGCCTCCGCAGGTACCGGGCACGACCATATCAACCAGCTTAACAAGATCCGGATCAAGCTCTTCGGCAATAAACGGTGTCCGGCCTCCGCTGAAATTTGCCGACGTACCAAGTATCGGTACGCCGACGCCCCGTATGATCCGCAGCGCTATGTCATGATTTGGCATCCGCAGGCCGATCGTACTGCCGCCGCCCCGGATAGGGGAGTAGATTTGGTTCCTGTCGCACGCGGAAACTATGGTAAGTGCACCGGGCCAATGTAATTTCATTAAACGTCGCACAATATCATTTGGATTGACGAAATAGGCGAGTGCCATATCGTGCGAATTGACCAGCACGGGGGTGGCTTTCGTCGTCGCGCGCTCCCGCAGTGCAAATAACCGGTCGACACTCTCCGGAAAATCAATTCTGCACCCTATGCCATATGCGGTGTCCGTGGGATATATGACTATCCCGCCCCGACGTAATACTTCGATTGCAAGCCTGCTGTCATCGGTATTCATATGATCTTCCCTTCGATTTCATGGAGCTCGTCGGGACGGGTAACAAACCGAAGGTCGATACGCCGCAGCGGCAACGCTTCTCCCAACCGCTCCGGCCATTCGATGACGGATATGGCATACGGATCGTCAATGACATCGGATAGCCCCAAACCCTCCAGGTCGTGCCGGGAATTCGTCCGATAGAGATCCCAATGGTATAGCACGGACTCATTTGCGGAAATCGGATAATGTCGCACAATAATGAATGTAGGGGAGAGCATGCGTGCCGTTATCCCTAAGCCTCTCGCAAGCCCTTTGGCAAACGTCGTCTTTCCGCTTCCCAGATCACCCCATAGACAAAGGGTGCGCGGCATGGATCTCCCCTCTTCCGTTAAGAAGGCAGCCCCAATTGTTTCGCCCAAACCTTGAGTTTCGGTTGGGCTTTTCGTAACTGCGCGGAAAGGAAATACCATACGAATCCGGCTCCAATGCCGTCAATTATAACATCACGAAGCGTCCCCTCCCGGCTGGGAATGAATACCTGATGCGTCTCATCGCTTGCCGCATATAAAAGTGTCAGAAGGAATGCTGTGCGATAGACGCGCTCCTTATCCATGCGTTGTGATGACAAATGCACCGCCCGTGAGTACAACACAAACAGCACGGCATACTCGATCATATGGAGCGTTTTGAAAAACAGGAAGTTGAGAAGATACTCCTCACTTACCGTTACGCTATGCCGTCCCGAGAGGAAAAATATGAAACCCATCCAGAATACCGCGGGCAGCCAGTGGATCACGATGATTCTTTGCTTTTTTTCCATGCTAATGCGGTTGCGACAAGTCCTAAGCCCGATCCGATAATTCCCAGTGAGAATATCGCCGGTCCGGCGTTCGATTTGGTACGCACGGATACGGTTCCGGATTCCGGATCCCTACCGCTTCCGGTCGCCACCTGTTTTCCAAGTATAGCAAACGTTAATATGGTTGTCGGAAATTTCGTTGGTGCATGTGTCGGAATTTTTGTGGGTGTCGACAGTGGAGAAGGGGTATGAGTCGGCGCTATCGTGTCTGTCGGTTTAACGGTTTCCAAAGGTTTTGGGGTTGGCGTGAGTGTTATCGTCGGGTCCGGTTGATTAAGCGTAACTGCTAACGTGTTCGTGCTCCATTCACCGGTAAAATCACCATAGTAAAATCGCAGACGGAACAAATACTCGCCTTCCCCGGTAAATCCGCTGTCAGAAAAATCGCTCTTCACCACGATGTTTCCGTCCCAGGAACCCATAACTACCGATCGTTGATCGGCACTCTGAGCGCTATTTTTTATCCACCCGCTCTCCCCTTTCGTATATCCAAAATAGTTGCTTGATCCGCTTTGGAAAAATGCCCCCTTGATATATATTTTTTCTCCCTCGGTAAATCCGGAAGCCGAAGCGGTCACGGTTATTTCTTCGTCACCAATAACCGATGTTTTGTCGCCGATAATTTCAATTCTTCTTGCAGCAAGTGCGGGTGCTTGAGGAAATATAAGGAGTACCGCGGGAATAACAAGCCAAAGCCTGAAGTCGGACATTGGATACAAAGTATAGAATCGTTTCGGAAATTCGTAAGTACGATATGTTGCAAATGCTACTGAACGTGAAGATAAAAGCTGATCGTGCCGCTGCCGTGGTCGATGTACTTTATTTTTACGACACTTGACGTTCCGCACGCTTGCGATGAGGAAAAGAGATCACCGTCAGCGGGAGCGCGGATGACGTCTCCGCCCGTACTGGTCATGTCAAACCCCGTATGGATGCCTCCGGAGTAACTATAGCGCCAGGACCACGGCGTTTTTCCGAAATGCTGGGTCAGCCTGATGGTATCGGAAAGCGGCCATGCCCAGCTTCCGCTTCCCAGCGTCCAATCGGCACCGTTATTCTGCTCATCCTTCACCGTATGACCGGAAAGATATGATGACGGATCGACCCATGACCCGCCTTGCCGGACTTCAAAATGGAGGTGTGCCCCCGTAGAGCACCCCGGGTATCCCGAATTCCCGACGAGCGCGATGGGGTCACCCTTTTTGACGGGTCCCACTTTCACGGCATCCACAAGCGCGCGTTCGAGCGCCTGTTTTTCCGCAAGCGCCTGGGCAAGCAGCCGCTGGTACGTAGCCTCGCTGTTCCTTGTCTGGTCCAAAAGTGATTGCTTCTGCTTTTTCTGGCTCGCCAGGTCAAGCGTGTGCTTTTCCAACTGCTTTTTGAGCGCTTCCTGCTCGGCGCGTTTTTCCTCACGAATATCCCGCCGGTCGTTATAATTCATTTGCGTCAGCTGGAGCTGTTTATAAAGCTGCGTATCCTCCGCCTGGACCTGAACAAGGTACTTGGCGCGCGTCAATAATTCCGAAAAGTTTTTGGAAAAGAGGATCCATCCGAATTGCGAAGAACTTGTTCTCTTGTACGATTGCGGGATGCGGTGAAGCACAAGCTCAAGCCGTTTCGTCTTGAGTTCCTCAAGGCGTTGTATTTCCCCGGTCAACTCAGTAATTTCTCCGTCCAATACGTCGACTTTCCGTTTCGTATCCTCTATCTGTAGCGTCGTCAGTTTGATTTGGGAATCAAGGAGCGTGATTTGTTTGGATAACGAGTTGGCCTGGCTTTGCGTTTCCGCGATAAGCTTGGTAAGCCGCTCAATATCCGCGGCATTTTCTTCCTGTGTTGTCGCCCGCACGAGAGGTGCCGCTAACAAAAATAGCAACGCAACGATAGAAAACCGACGAAGCCAAAATATCATGCCTTAGTTACTTCAAATACCTACGGAGCGCAATAGAACTTCCCAACGCACCGAGAAGGAAGCCGATAACCATATTGCCGACGAGGAAGGTTGAGGCGGCAATAAGGAAGGGTGTCGCGGTCGGATCGGCAAGGAGCGTCCTGAATGTCGGAATGGAATTAAGAAACGCAAAAAGCACCGGGCGGATCCATACAATGACGCCGGTGAGTATGAGTGAGGCAAATGCCGCCCCCGAAAATCCGTACACGCCGCCCTCCAGAACAAATGGCGCACGGATCGTCCACGGTGAGGCGCCAACCAACGTCAAAATTTCAATTTCGTCACGTTTCAGGGCGATTTTCATGGCGATGACCGTGCCGATGATGAGGAGCGAATCAATAACCAACAAAAGCGCCAGCACGCCGCCCACAAGCCGTATGGCGTTCGTCCATGAGAGAAGCGAATCGACGACGTCACTTTGATACACGACTTCATCAACCCCTTCCACTCCCTCAATGACTTTTGCGATATCGGAAAGGTACTGAGGGTCGGTAGCCGATACCTCCAGCGAAGCGGGAAGGATGTCCGCCGTGACCATCTCGAGAAGTAGCGGATCGTTCTGGTTCTGCTGCCGGTAAATCTCGAGCGCCGCTTCTTTCGATACGAAATGGGTACTGAGCACCTTGCCGGTCGCTTCAAGCTTTGCTTTGAGATTATCCGCTTCGAGCTCCCCCGCTTTTGGGGTAAAAAACACCGTTACCTGAGGCTTTCCCTCGAAATAGGAAAGCACGACGATGGAAGCCATCGTCGCCAGAAAAAAAACGCCGCCCACCAGAAACGTCAGGAACATGGTGAGCATAGCCGCCATTGCCTGATACGGACTTCTTCGGATATGTGTTCGTACGTCCCTAGTTATCGGCATCTTTGTCTTCTCCCTTTCCTTCTTTGGGTGGCTTTACTTCCTTGTGGTCGTGCGATTCCTTCTTGCCGTTCTTCTCGTGTTTTTCGTGGCGGGTCAGGTGGTATCTGCCTCGCTCCTCGTCGCGGATGACCCGCCCGTGCTCTATCGTTAACGTCCGTTTCCTCATTTTATTGACAATGTCCGCGTTATGGCTTGCGATGATGACGGTTGTGCCCAATCCGTGCACTTCCTTAAGGATATCCATGATCCCCCAGGCAGTCTCCGGATCCAGGTTACCCGTCGGTTCGTCGGCAAGCAATATTTTGGGGCCGCCGACAATTGCCCGGGCAATCGACGTCCGTTGCATTTCCCCCGCAGACAGCTGCTGGGGAAACAAATTCCGCTTATCCTTGAGTCCTACAAGTTCGAGCACATTCATGACCCCGTCACTTACCTCACGTTCCTTCTTCCCGATGATTTCCAAAACCATCGCAACGTTTTCGAATACGGTCCGGTCCTGCAGTAATTTGAAGTCCTGAAATACGATACCCACCTTCCGCCGCAGAAGATAGAGCTTGCCGGACGGAATTTTTTTGACGTCCATGGAATCGATGGTAACCGTACCGCTTGAGGCGATCAGATCCCGGATAAGGAGCCGCAAAAACGTTGTTTTGCCGGATCCGGAAGGACCGATGAGGAACACGAACTCTCCTGCCGGTATTTCTACGGTTATGTCGATCAATCCCGGGACGTTCCCCGGATAATATTTGGAGACGGAGGAAAATTGAATCATGACACGGGTTTATTCCTGGATTTCCAACCGGCCGACATCCATGAGCCAGGAAACCTTTTTGGCTGCCATGGTCTGCCCGCACACTTTCACCGTTAGATTCACGTACTGGTCAAGATCGACAATGGAGGAAAAAAGATACGCCGTCTGTGAAGGGCCGCCTTCCCGGATAAGCTTATGCGTCCCTTCGCCCTCGGACCCGCCGGCTTCGAGCGTTCCCGTCGCGCAGTCCTTGAACGTCGATGCGTCCTGGACACCCACTACCTTCTCCGTGCTGATCGGTGTCCCTTCGGGCGACCCCACGGCAACACCGCCTTTTTGCGCAATAAGATACCCCGTTCCGACGCCAAGAAGCAGCAGGATCATGTAGACGACAAGCACGACAGCAGTTTCCTTCTTCATGGTTTTCGCGTTTGCTTCCCGAGCCTTTTCGTCAACCGGCCGCATCACCGGCTCATGCCGCTCGACCGTATCGGAATGCGCAATAGGCTTCATAAGTAACCACTTTCCGGGCATGGATCTTTCCATCCAGTCGGAACCGTATTGACCATTATCAGTGCTTATGAGTATTTTTTCAAGTATGAGAGGATGAAGTCTTCAAGGTCGCCGTCCAATACGCGATCGGTCGCCGAGGTTTCATATTCGGTCCGTAAATCTTTTACCATGTGGTAGGGATGCAATACGTACGACCGGATCTGGTTCCCCCAGCCCGGCGTCTTGTATTCGCCGCGAAGTTCCTTCTCTTGCTTGGCACGGTTGGCCATTTCCATTTCCCATAATTTCGCACGGAGCATTTTGAGGGCAAACTCCCGGTTCTGTCCCTGGTACCGCTGCGCCTGGCTTGCGACAATGATGCCGGTGGGCTTGTGCTTCAGGCGGACCGCAGTCGACACTTTGTTTACGTTCTGCCCGCCCTTACCGCCGGAACGGTAGAATTCCCATTCGATGTCTTCCTCACGAATATCGACACTCCCTTCTTCGATAATCGGAAGCACCTCAACCATCGCAAATGACGTCTGCCTGAGTTTATCCGCGTTAAACGGGGATTGCCGGACAAGCCGGTGCACGCCCGCTTCCGCCTTCAGGAATCCGAATGCGTACCTTCCCGTTACCTCAACCGTTACACTCTTGATCCCCGCTTCGTCCCCCGGCGTGTAATCCATCTCCTCTGCTTTCCACCCCTTGCGCTCTATATACCGTGTATACATCCGGTACAGCATGCCCGTCCAATCCATCGCCTCCGTCCCGCCCTGACCGGAGTGAAGTGCCAGGATCGCATTCCCCTTGTCATACGGGCCCGATAGATACAACGCAAACTCGAGCCGGGTTATTTCTTTCTGTACTTGGGGTTCCTCTCCAAGTTCGATAAGGAGTGAAAAATCTTCCGCTTCGGCTAGTTCCTTTTGGAGTACTGATAATTCCTGCATGGTACGCGCCGCCGCCTGCGGATCTTTCCAGAAATTCTCATGCATGGTTTCGGCTTCCAGCTGCCGGATGTTTTTGCGTAATCCCTCGGAATCCAGGCGGGCAAGAAGTTCGGTCGCACGCTTTTTCAGTTCATCGCTGATCATATGAGGGTATTGTACCGCGTTAATGCGCTCCGAAGAAAGCGGATATAGTTGGGACCAACGCGATACCGGCAAGTAACGTTACCACTTGGATGACCGACGTATTCGCCTGCCTTTTTGTCAGAAGCTCCGGAATTAAATCGCTTGCGACGATATACAGGAAATTCCCGGCAGCAAACGGAACAAGGTACTTCTCGACATCCGCAAAACGGGTGCTGACCAAAAGCACAAGCACCGTGCCGATTATTGCAGTCGTTGCCGAAAGAAAGTTATAAATGAGCGCGCGGGAATTCGAAAATCCCCCATGCAGAAGGATGAGAAAATCCGAGAGTTCATGCGGCACCTCATGGGCGATGATCGCGACCGTCGTGGTGATTCCAAGCGGTACCGATACGAGATATGAAGCGGCAATCACCGCTCCATCCGTAAAGTTATGCACAGCATCTCCAAGAATGGTGAGATAGGCAAGCGGCTTCTCCTCATGGGTATGCCTTCCCTCCACATGATGGTGCCAGGAAATGATTTTTTCGAGGCTGAAAAACGAGATGAACCCGATGAGCGTCCAAACGAAGACGCCGTCCGGATTGAGCTCCACTCCCTCGGGGAGCAAATCAAAAAACGTGCTCCCCAACAGTACTCCCGACGAAAGCGCCAGAGAATACGTAATGACGCGTTCGATTGTTTTCCTTTGTAATGCGATGAATATCGCTCCCAAAAGGGATAGCAGGCTCACGGCAATAACCGACCCCAACGGCCAAAGAAGCGTCATACGCGGCATCTCCCGCACAACCCGAAAAACTCAAGGGAATGCCGTTCGATCGTAATACCTTGTGTTCGTTCCAACGTCTTTTGCCAGGAATCCACAGTGCATCCGGATACATCCAGCACATTACCGCAACTCCTGCATATAAAGTGATGATGTGAAGGCTTATCGGCATACTCAAAGCGCTGCTTCCCCTCATTGAACTGTATCGGCTTGGCAATCCCTTTTTTTGTAAATGCGGCAAGCACCCGAAACACGGTCGCCTCGTCGGCGGTAATCTTTCGGGATCGGAGGTGGGACATGATTGCCGCGACATCAAGCGGTATGTCCGCATGCTCCAACACATCGAGGATCCCCAGGCGTGCCGAAGTTACGCGGAGGTCAGCGCGATGCAATTC
>CAZHOQ010000022.1:0-20203 GCA_964533995.1 uncultured Gammaproteobacteria bacterium | reverse complement strand
TTGTCCGCATGTGGCCGCGGGATGAAATTTTCCATCCGGACATAGACTCGGGGGTCCGCCGGACGCCGGTCCTCCGGTTTATACGGGGCAAATGGAGCAACGGAATTCCATTCCTGGATCTTTTTAAGATCGGCCGGTCCAGACTGCCTCGGGAATTCTCCGACCTTCAGATCGAAGAAATCGGCATTTCCCCTTCGTGGGAAAATTTAACCCCCGAGCAGCAATTGCAACAGACCCGGATGGGTCCGCACGTCAATGATTACGATCAGGTATACGCGCAGGTATCGACCCGACTGCCTCCCCATGTACTTGCGGACTTGGATTCTGACGCATTGCAAAAGGGACTCTACGACAGCGCGACACCGCAAAGCATACGGATGTCGGAACACGGACTCCTTATCCCGGCTGTCCCAGGCAGCTGGGAAGGAAACCAATATCAGCTTGCCGGGCTGGGTCCGCCATGGGAAAACGGACCCGGGAGCCGTTTATGGGCATGGCTTACCGGAACTATGGCGCCCGTCCGGCATCCGTACCATGAACTGTTCTACTGGCTTCCGAAAGAGGAAACCGAACGGCTCCAAAACGCCATACGATTCGGGCCTGCGTTTGGCATACGGCCCCCGCTGGAATCTTTCGCTGAGGGAACGCGGGTAATTCGCAAATCGCGACGGTACGGCATACAAAAACACGATAAGACAACCGAAAGGGCCGTTGAATATTTTCACAATCCGGAAAACAAACGCAGGATCCGCGATGCGATGGCCGACGATCCGTCCCACCACATGATCCCGGAATCGTGGGCGAACCTTGTCGCAAGCTCCTATTTCCGCCCCCGGGAAACGATAGAAACGGCTGACTGGCTCGGATTGTTGTCCGTATTGCCCCACGCTACCCTCCTTCGGAGCATGGCTGCGGATCTCCCGCACCAGGAAGAAGTGCTGCGGATGATCCGCAACAACAGCGCCATGACCAGCCTTCCGTATCTGTATGATCCGTATGTCATGCTGAACAAGCGCTTAAGATCACTACCTATTATCGGACGGCACATCCGCCCATACACACGCGCGGTTCCTGATGAAGCCCGGGAAGGAGACGGCTGGAAACTCATCTCAAGACTTCGCCCCGCAAAACGGCGGCTGGACCTGCCAAACCTGGAAGTTGTGTTGCGGTTATTTGCCCCGCAATACGAGGAAGTGTAATGCGCCGTACGTCATACTCCGCCAGGATCTCGACAGCGGCGGGAGGTTGTACTACCATAGCCACATTGTTTCCTTATGAAAACGATAATCGACGGCTCAACCGACAAACAAACCATCCATCATGCGGTGGACGCATACATGGAAGGGTTAAATGCTCTTGCATTCCCTGAAAACTTCAACACCGTACTAGGCGCCGGGATATCCGTTGAGCGCCTGAAAAAAGCATTCGCCAAAAGCATCAGACACTGTACCGCCAAAACGGAAGACATCGTGTACGAATTAAATATCCGCGCCCAAGAGCTTGAGAGCGACCGCTTCCGGGAACTTTCCCGCAAGGACAAGGCGCTGTGGCAGAGAGAAGGCGGCAAAAACCCGTTATTCGGGGTACTTGCATGCGTCGACAAAGGCGTGCCTGCGGAAGCCATCGGCGTTGACATATCCAACGTCGGGCGGACGCTTGCCGGCGATATCGGATTTTCATACATTCCGAGTACTAACTCCTTCCATCCGGTCCCAAGCGCACTCGTCAAACGCCTTATCCACTATGGCAGACAAGGAAAAACGGTCCTCGTCGAACCGCTTATTGAACACACCAGTTGCGGAAGGCGGGCGCAAATACTGGCCAACGAAGGCCACACACGCATCCCGTCAATCGGGTTCATCTTCGACCATATCGGTGCGTTGACAACGGAATTCGGCGCCGGTAAAAGCATGGTAGCTAAAAAGCTGCAACAGGTGAATGCGCTCTGGCTTTCGTACCAGCGGGTGGGCCCTTCGGTTACAACCCCCGACGCGGGACTTTGGGTGGGGGTCGTCCAAAAGATCGCCCAACGGCAGGCGCTTTCCCAGTTGTCACGCGACATCCGCATCGTTTCCCCCATAGAAGTCTACGAAAAGGATACGGGCGACCTGATTGCTGGCCTGGACCGTATCGATGTCCTTACGGATGCGACGGTCTTATCCCACAAAGGATTCACGCGGGACGTGGTAAGCATGCTTGCCAAAAACAAAAAAATATTTTCCCTGAAGGGTGCCTCCGGTGACGTATTTTCGGCGATTGAAAAGTCCGGTGCTACAAAACCGGGAGCGTTTACCTATACCCGTCTCCGCACGCATTGGCTTTCGGGGGTTACTGCGATGCAAGGTGTTACAGCGACCCTCTGGAAACTTTTTGACAACGGCGACCGGACCATCGCCACTTTTGTCACCGCATATTTTACCGCGTGGCGCGGTACCGACGCGGATGCCAATGATCCCATCGACCGGAGGATCATCCATCATTTGTTCCATGTCACCGCCTACGCCTATGTGCTGGATACGTTTGCCCGCGGCCACGAGCCGGGCAAACACCATATTGAGGAATACTTGGCAACCGGAGATCACGAAATCGGCACCAAGCCGCATATAGCGCTCGGGCAAGGAGACCTGGACCGGCCGGAGGCATCGGAAATATTTACGGGATACTCAGTCCTCCTCCACTCAACACCGGGCCATGAAGGGACGCCAATTCCGGTAACCATCAAGCTTGATACCGATAGGACCGAACACCAACCGATGTCCACGGAAGAAACCAACGTTGCACTCGAGGATTTGTCCGAATTCCTCAAACTTTGGCCGTATTTTCTGGTTGGAGACCTCATCCCTGTCCTCATGGTACGCGGAAAAGCCTCAGGCGGCATTTCCAGACTTGGATTATCCGTCCTCAAAGCGTTTGGCGATATCGCCATCATGTACGAACAACCGGACTCGCCGCTTCCGCGTTTCGTGCCGGCAAACAACGGCAAGGGCGAGGTAGTCCTGGTGCCCGCGGTGAAAGTACTCGAAGAAGGAGCAAACGCCGGATCACTTGCAACGTTCCGGCACAACATGGTTCGTCTCGCGGACCATTACTCCGATACGGCAGTCCAACAGAGCTTCGCAGCGTCTTCCCTATAGGCCCCCGCTATCGCACGCGTCAATCGTAACCCTCCAGGACCCGATTGAGACAGAAATTCCCCTATTCCATACCGGAAAGCGGAGTCGTATAATCATTTTTTTCTTATGTCGCTTAAGGAAGTATTGCAAGTGTTCGGGGCATTATTCGGAAGTGATGACCAGCTTGTCCATGGCAAAGTGGAACGCTCCAGGCCAACAAGCGGCCGCGTCCGGGGCGCGTATAATTTGACGGTACCCTCAGAGAGCGATGAAGATGATATCCAACGCGCGGACACCGTTGAAATCGAATGCATGGACGGCCGCCTTTCTACCAAAGGCCGACCACGGTTATTCGGGCATGACCGTTCATTCCGCATATCCATAGCCGGCGGGGGCGTCCAACCGGCAGAAGACCGGCGGCTTGCCGTCGCCAAAACGATCGCGGAAATCCATAAGGCCAATCCACGGGCAGTCGTAAAAGTCGCCGGACATGACCTGGTATGTAAGGGATTTGATCATTTTGCCGACGGACGGGCGTCCCGCGCCCGCAGGGTCGGAAGGGATGCGGAGCATGATGAAATCGTTAAGGAATTGAATCTGACGATTAACCAGGCAATCCGGCAGGGCGCCGACCCCAAAAGAATCCGTCTCATCGTCGATGAAATCGATGAAGGCAGCGGCCGGTACCGAAGGTCACGGGACATCCGCCCAAGACGTCGCTAAACCGGACGTTTTGGAGTATAATCGTCCCATGAGAGCGTATTTCACCGCATCCATCGTCGGCAAAAAATATCACCTCGACAAATACCGGAAAATCGTCGAATTACTCACGGAAAAGGGCGTTACGGTTGCCGCCGAACACATCCTCAATGTCGAGGAAAAAGACATACAGCTCCAGTCCCGGGAAAAACGCCTCGCTTTCCATCAGCGGCTTGAGGATTGGGTCAACAGCGCGGATTTCCTCGTTGCGGAAACCAGCTTCCCGTCAATCTCGGTTGGCTACGAAATCTCCATGGCGCTCGACCGCGGCAAGCCGGTCCTCATTCTCTACAGCGAGGGCGATCCTCCGAGTCTTTTTGCCTATCACGAAAACGAGAAAATCGTCAGCGAGAAGTATACGATGGATACCCTCGCCCCGATCATTTCCGACTTTCTGCACTTCGTGCGCGGTGAAGCGGACACCCGGTTCACGTTCTTTATCTCGTCGAAACAGGCAGCATATCTTGCAAAGATGGGCAAGAAAAACCGTGTCCCCAAGTCCGTGTACCTTCGTAGCCTCATAGACAAAGACATGGGGTAACCGCAGCGATCGGACCCGCTAATTGTACGATACCTCACTATTGCAAACTACATCAGCGTGATGCATAACGCCATGACGCCCCAATCCTCTACACTACGCGTGTATGACCCGTATGATCCGCCGATTTCATCGCGAAATTATCCGCCCGACCGGAAAAACCGTTATGCTGGGAATCCGCCTAAACCAGCTCATTTGGACGAAATATTTCGATATGGCGTGGGAAGCAACCCCGCTCCATGAAAAACTCACCTGGATCTGGTTTTTATCTAATACCATCGGCATCCTTACCCTCATCCAAATTCTTGCGGCAAAGGCGTTCTAATGCGCCATCCCGACTTACTTGACAAGCGTGAAATGATCATCTACGATACGTATGCCCGTGTGGAGTAAAAGATTATTTTCCTCCACAGAATCTCTTAACATGAGGTAGCACTCCGTGATCACACAGAGTGCAACAGGACGACAGTGCACTACTACCGAGGTAGCAGAGCCAGTCCTTCCGATTAATAAAAATCGGGGAAAATGCTTTTACTATACACGAGGCAGCACTTATTTCTTCCCTCCTCCTCTTGACACTACCGGCGGTTCCCTATTTTCCGTTGCTTTGGTAAAATCGTTGGTAAGCCGCCTTAGCTCAGTGGTAGAGCACCTGTTTTGTAAACAGGTTGTCGTCAGTCCGATCCTGACAGGCGGCTCAGACTGATATGTCAGAACTCGCACCGCGCCATCAGAATACGCTTGCCGTTCCCCTGCTTAACCCAGGGGAACAACTCCGCGGTCCGGAATTCGCGGGGCTCCGCACGTGGCTAAAGGAGCAAATCAGAACGCTGCCGGAAATGAGTGTTGCGAAAAGCCCGCTTTCCAACAAGGAAACCTGGCGGACCCGCATGGCCCCTGACGGAAAAACGGTCGATTCGGTATCCAGCGCATTCTTCTCCATAGAAGGCATTGACGTCGCCACGGATAAGCTTTCCTGGCATCAGGGTGCGATTATCCAACGGAATGACTTCCTGCCCACCAAATCCGGCGAGAAAACGGAAGTGAGCGGTGTCGTAATCCTCCTAACGAATCCGAAGGGCGAGACATTCGTGACCGTATCCCAGGAGCCGCTCGCGCCAACCCAATATAGGGCTACCGATGGAAGCCTTTCTGCCCGGGATGCTTCCGGCCGTACGGAAATCCATCCGGTCATACGAAGCGGCATCCAGACAAGTGTCCAAAAACTGCAGCTCCTGTCGCGAAGCGAGCAATTAGGCGATGTCTACGACCGCAAGCTCACCGGGATCCTTAAGGCGATAGCACAAAACCGGAATGCGACAATCACGGATGTGCTCAACGGCACCGTCTTCTCCAAAGCGCCCACCGACGGCAACCGGATATCAGGAAATGTCGTCTACGGTACCATACCGGTATCGGAGGAACTCGCCCGCGGGATATCCGCAGTCGTCCCGGAAGGACGGTGGTGTCCCGAGCATGAACTGGACGCGCTCATACTGTCGGGGCTTACCAACGGGCACCTCAATATCGGACGAAGCGTTGCCGAGGCACAAAAACGGCGTATCAGATAGCATCAGGGAAACAGCTCCCGCCAGAGCGGTGTCGCCATAAATAGTTTCGGCAATTCCTTCACCGCCTTTTTCCGGACTTCATAGAGCACATGCTTGCCGACACGTTTTTTTGTTATCCATCCGTTCTCTTCCATGGCACGCAAATGGTGTATGACCAAGGTGGGCGGGATTCCCAGACTCCGCGATAAATCCTCCACCCAGGTCGGATCATGCGCCAAAAGATACAGGATCGCCACGCGATACTCATGGGCAATCCCGCGAAGGAGGGCCGTTGTCGGCTGTACCTTGGCAATCAAGCGTTTACCGGACGTCATGCTATACGATATAATACCTCATATCGCTGAGATGGCGGAGCGGACAATCGCATCAGACTGTAAATCTGACGCCCGACAGGGCTACCTAGGTTCGAATCCTAGTCTCAGCACTCCCAAAGCATCGTCGGGAAAGCCCTCGGAATAATGTACGCTCCACGATCTTACCCAGGATTCCCGAAGGGCATCCTAATCTCAGCACTCCGCAACTTTAATATTTGTGAGGTAAACCACTTGCATATTTGCCGGTTATTTTTTATGCTGGATACATATGGAAAAAGAATCATCAGAGTCCATGGAATCCCCGTCCATGATGACCTACGTCGTTGGGGCAGTATTGGTTGTTGCCGTCATTGCCGGCGCCTGGTATTTCCGCTCGAAATCCAATAAGGGCGCCATGGTGTCTCCGACGACTAACAACGAGCCGGCCGCAATGGCGACTCCCGCTTCGACGCCCATAACGGGTTTGGGATGCGACCAGCAGTGGTTTAACCCCAAAATCGGATACAACGAATATTACCTTTCCGCGTCCGGGGGTGATGCGTCCGGCGCAAAAAGCGTCTCTTGTGCGTTTACCGTAAAGGTTGACGACAAAGTCGTTGCATCCGCAACGGCACAAAGCCCGCTTTCCGACGCACCGCAAAGAAACGGCAGCACGTTCGTCTGCACGTCTAAGGCATTGGCACTTGATCCCAGCGTCAAGACCACGGTAGAAGTGGCGCTCAAAGACGATTTGAATGCAACGGCTACCTGCAACGCGGACTTCACGTTCCCGCCGCAATTATAGGGAATTTTGAGACAAACCTGCGGTTTTTCTCAACGGATCGATTCGGCGGAGCCGGATGAAAACCGATCCTGCTCTTTTCCCTAGAAGATCTACTTCAAATACGTTGCGAAGAACTCGAGATCGCGGGCAATAACTGTTCCCCATGCGGGCTGTAAATTGTGGTCGGCACCCGGATACGTAAAGTATTCGATCTCCTTCTCTTTAGTACGTAGATCGTTGACGAATTCGTCGCTCCAATAAACGGGAATGGCATCGTCTGCCGTACCCTGATGGAGTTGCATCGGGGCTGCGATCCGGTCCGTGTAGTTTACCAGCGTATATAAGCCGACATCGTAATTTTTCTCAAAGTCCGCAAGTTTCTTCCGGAGCGCCTTCCCCTTATCCTCGGCTTCATCCGTGTAATACAGGATCGAATACGGAAACGCCCGCGTCACCGGAGCCCACAGCGTTGTGGGGAGTGGCCTTTTGGTAATTTCAAGCACGGTAAGGGCTATCTGCCCCCCGTTTGAATGTGCCCACATCCCGACCTTATCGGAATCCGCGATGGCGAGCGTGGGGATGGAAGAAAGTAAATCCAGCACGACAACATACGTCTGAAACCGTTCTTCAAACACGTCGCTGCTGGGATTGTCCGATCCTCCGTACCCCAAAAAATCCGGTGCTAACGAAATGTACCCGTTCCGCGCAAACACTTCAGCGCTTCGTTTCGTTCCGATGCCGGACGCATACATGCTGTGCTCCACGTATCCGCGGATTTGTATGATGACCGGCTTTTTTTGAGGATCTTCGGCATCGATGGGAATATGGGCAAGCCCCGTCACCTTTTTCCCGTCACTGAAAAAATGGAACGGCCGCACCGTAAACGCAGACTCCGTGGCAATCGGCTCATCCAATACGATTTGGCTTGGCTGACCCTTTCGGATGGTCAAATTATCGATCGTGTACTTATCGAGCGGCCGATCAATACCCAGGGTTATCGGAGAGAGCACCGATGCGGACTGGCGGGGCCCGAATACGGCATACACGGCTCCCCCGCCGACAAGAAATCCGAGCGTAAGCCACAATACTGCTTGTTTCATAGACTTCCCTGTATCATACTACGAGTGACCGCTATGGACGCGCAACCGATGCCAACAGCTGCAATGCCGCAAATGCCTCCGGAAGCTGCTTCTCCAACTCTCACCAAATCCCTCCTATCGATGAAACCCGTGTATCTGACCCTTACGCTTATTGCGGGGGTACTCATCGGTGCCGGCGGACTGTTTGCCTACCAGGAATACGTGCGCCCTGCTCCCGTTACGTCGTTTGAGGAGTGTATCAAAGCTAACGGAAGCCAGACAACACTCATGTATCCCGGCACGTGCACCACCCGGGACGGCAAGACATTTACCCAACCCGTCCCTCAGGAGAAGCTGGACATGCTTGTACCGCCCACGGACGTCCCATCGGAAACACCGACCACGCCGGTACCACAGTCGCTGCAATTCCGCCGGCCGGCGTCCTGGTCACTATGGGGAAATGAGACGGACACCTTTTCATTTGCGTATGATGCAAGCAAATACAACGACCCGACCGGTAATCTGTCTACCAACCTCGAACTCAACTCAGTCGCCTGCTGTTCAGGAATATTTTTCAAGAATGCGGTATATGACGGCGGCTCCCGTCATGCGTTCCTCAAAAAAACAACGCAGTACGCACCGCTTTCGAAAACCGTCGAGAAAAATTACGTCATCGGCGGTAACCCCGCGCTTTTCCTTTATAATGTCGACGCATCCAGCATCTGCACGGTCGGCGCGGTGTTTACCGGCGGAACCAATGCGCTAATTGTCACAAGCATGATGTGCACTCCAAACGACATCGAGCCCATGCTTTCAACGTTCAAATTCAGGTAACGCTATGGAAGAATCACCAACATTGCCGAATCAAACCGCTTCACCCATAAAACCAAGACCGGGTTTCCGCATTATCACGCATGCGCTTACTCTCGTAATCGGCATACTCCTGGGCTCGGGCGGACTATTCGCCTACCAGAAGTATGCGTCAAAACCACCGATTACGACCTATGAAGAATGCGTCAATGCGGAGGGGAGCGCGGTCACGGAAATGTATCCCTCCGTCTGCATTACCCGGGATGGTATCCGGTTTGTCGAGCCAACGATTCCCGATCCGACAGAAACCCCCGCAAACGGCACCGTCATCGGCATCAATCTGAACTCCTGCTGCCAATGCCCTGAATCCGTTCCCCAAAGCCAAATAGGTACGGACGGATGGGAAATCTATAATCCGCAAAAGGACTATGGAAACAAGCGGCCGCCCTACTGCGACGCAGCGGGCATTTGCGCACCCTGTCCGCCGCTTCCGACACCTACGTGCACCCCGCGGCCAAAATGTCTGGATATGGAACCGCGATGCATGATTCCGGAAACCGAGGACATGTGTCCGCCGGACTCCCCGCCGTCTTCCGGCGCATACACGTGCCCCAAAGGAGGATGGGAAAACTGCATGCCGATCCTGACCGCTGAGGCACAGAAGCAGTGTTCAAAAGAGGCGCTTGATTGGAAAAAACAAAACTGCCCCAATTTCCAGGGCGCGGCTTACTAAACGATAACGCCAAGTTCCCGACCGACTTCTGCAAACGCTTTCAGGCCAAAATCGAGATCCTTCTTACTGTGGCCTGCTGACGGCATCACGCGGATCCGGGCTTTCCCCATCGCAACCATCGGGAATTTGATTGGGGTTGCGAATACGCCCCGTTTCAAAAGCTTTGCACTAAACTCTTTTGCCAAATTCTCATCCCCAAGCATGACGGGCGTAATCGGCGTTTGGGTTACCCCGGTATTGAACCCGAGTTTCTGGAATCCGCGCCTAAGGTATGCCGCATTATCCCAAAGTTTCTTAACAAGCGACTTCGACTTTGAAAGTATCTTCACTCCTTCGATTACCGCAGCGGTATCCGCAACGGTCAATCCGGTCGAGAAAAGATAGGGCCTCCCCTTCTGGCGGTAATACTCGACAAGCTCTTTCTTTCCGGCAATAACGCCTCCCAAAACCCCGAATGCCTTGGAAAGCGTTCCCACCTCGATATCCAGTTTGCCCGAAAGCCCGAAATGTTGGGCAATACCCCGGCCGTCTCCCAACACGCCCTCACCGTGCGCGTCATCGACCATCGTGATGGCGCCGTATTTTTTAGCAAGCTTGACGATTTGGGGAAGCGGCGCTATATCGCCGTCCATGGAGAATACGCCGTCGGTAACGACAAGGATAATGGGCTTCTGCCCGTCCGATTTCGGTGTTTTTGCCGCCGCGACTGCTTCCTTGAGGCGTGCTTCCAGCTCACCCATGTCGTTATGTTTGTAGATAAATTTCGTCTTAACCTGGGCCAATTTGATGGCATCGATGATGGAGGCATGATTCAGTTCATCGGAAATCACGATGTCTTCCTTCCCCACGATCGTCGCAATCGCGACGATGTTAGCGATAAATCCGCCCGGAAGCAGAAATGCCGCCTCGGCGCCCTTGAATTTCGCAAGCAGTTTCTCAGCTTCCATATGAAGCGAGAGATTACCGGAAATCGGCCGGACCGCTCCGGCACCGACGCCGTATGTCTTGATTGCTTTCATTGCAGCATGTGCGATCCGCTTATCCTGGGCAAATCCCAGGTAATTGTTGGAACAGAAATTCAATAACTTTTTGCCGTCGATCGTAAACCAGGGACCTTGGGATGTTTCAAGAACCCGCACCGGGGTATATAACCCCTTGTCTTTCATCTGCTCGATCGTTTTGTAATACGGTTTGAGTGGATCCATGTTCCTCCTTTAGGGCCGCAGCAGAATCTTGCCGCATTTGCCGCTTTTCATAATCTCCATCGCTTTCTCGAAATCCTTAAGCTTGAACTCATGGGTAATGATTTTCCCCAGATTCACTTTCTTCGCCTTTAGTAAGTCGCTTACCTGGTACCAGGTCTCCCAAATCCTCCGTCCGAAAACCGACATCACGGTGAGCTCCTTATTGATGAGGTATTTGCCGACGTTGAGCTCCACTTCTTTTTTGGGAATGCCGAAAGCCATGAACGTGCCGGCAATCCGTACTGCTTCGAGCGCAGCCGCCCATACCTCGCTGTTTCCCGTCATCTCAAGGACAACATCACACTGATTAACAAGCGACTTCGGAAGCGACTCATACACCGCATCGCATCCCATCTTTTTGCCTAAGTTTCTCCGGTAGGGACCACGGTTAATGCCGATGACCTCCTTGGCGCCAAACGCTTTCGCGGCTGCTGCGGCAGCAAGCCCGGTGGGGCCCAATCCGAAAATCGCGACCCGTTTGCCCATCACGTTGGCCTTCGTCACGACGTGGACGGCGTTTCCTAACGGTTCCTGCGTACTCATCCACTCGATTGGAAGTATTTTGTCATTCTTCCAGCTTGTCCGAATCGGGATCACGGCATACTCGGCAAATCCGCCGTTTCTGCCGATGCCGAATAATTCCATGTTCTCGCAGATATGCCGGTTATTGATCCGGCACTGGTAGCAACTGCCGCAGAAAATATGGGTCTCCGAAGAAACCAGATCTCCCTTTTTGATGTTTTCCGGGTTTCCGTTGATCTCAATCACCTCTCCCACCACCTCATGGCCGATGACAACCGGCGGTTTGATGTGTCCGGCTGCCCACGGCGTCCAGTCGTAGATGCCGATATCAGTGCCGCAAATCGAAGCGGCTTTCACTTTAACAAGCAGTTCTCCTTTTTGGGGTTTGGGGACCGGGACTTTTTTTATTTCGACACCGGGGGCGGCTTTTGCCTTTACGACCGCGAGCATGGTTTGTTTCATAGAATGGTAGTCGGGAGGATAACACAAATCCTTCGAGCGGAAAAGAAATCATGGTACAATACCCGTTATCGCCCGGGTAGTTCATCGGCAGAACGCGTTCTTGGTAAGAACGAAGTAGCGGGTCCAATTCCCGCCCCGGGCTCCATGCAGAAGGAGGATATCCGTTACATCCACGCGATAGCCAAACTTGCATTCCAGGCAAGCGCCCGCGGCGACATGCCGGTTGAGGATGGCGGGCAATTCCTCGATTTCTTCTCCCGGTTAACTCATGATCGCGTACTGTCTACAGACGAGACATGGCAGACGTTCGAACGGTGTTTCGAAATGGAAAGAACGCGCCGGCACGAACGAAAAACGCGGGTGCACCCGAGCTAACGCATTCCTGCTTCCTGTAACGCCCGTTATGACAGGCCGGATACCGTTTTTCACTACGGTATTCTCCCAAACACGAAGCCCAAGATCCAATCAATGCTGTATTGCTACATCATGAACGATCGCCAGCCCAAGATCATACCAGGAACGCGTACTCGGAACCCCGGAATCGGCGAACCTCTATTTTTTCCCCATTGCGAATGGTAGTTGTTCCTTTACGACGGGAGAGATTAAGAAAAGATTAAGAGGCGGAAATCGAAAACGGTACGAGCGATTCCTGAAATTTCTTCATACGGGCATCGGTAAGTATCCCCGCCCGGATCGCATAAACCATCTTCCAGAGCATCGTCCGCAAACGGTAGACATCCATCTTCTCACGGAAAAACGTGGGAAGATCCCGAACCGATGTATACCCCTCGATAAGTTTCTCTTCCCTCGGATGGAACGTTTTCCATGTAGGCGCAGACGCCAAATCAAGTACCGGGTCGCCGATAACGGCCGCTTCCCAGTCAAAAATGCCGGTAATCGTAGAACTGCCGTCGAACATGATGTTGTGGTCGGCAAGATCATACTGCACGAGTGTCCCGGTTTTTACCGACATGACGGACTTATACTCATCGAAGATGGTCCGGATACGGTCAGCTTTCCCCGTCTCAAGCACTGAATGCTCCGCAAGGAACCGAATGTCCTCATCAAGCCGGACCAGTATGTACTCATACATTGACTGCTTCGTGCCCGTAAGTCTGCCCGTGAGCGCCGCTTCCTCATTGAATCTGCCGAACTCGGAAAAGCGTAAATCCCCCCACATGGCGACATACCTGCCGATGTCAAAGGACATCTGATCGTATTCCGTACGTGTCCCATGAAACGTGTCTTCGATATCCGTGCCCTCCAGGGCATCCTGGATCTGATAGTCAAACGGGTACACCGATCTGGATACGTCTACGTGAAGGATTCTGTTGACCGGCACGCCTAAGGCTGCTACCTGGTCGGTGATGAGCTTCTCAACGAGCATATAGGTTTCCGGCTTGCCCCACCCGATATTCGCACGGAGTATGACCGGCCTGGGGCGCTCCCTGGTAACGACGATATAAATGACGTGTGAGGTGCTCCAACTTGTGGGCGTCGTCCAGGATACCGCCGTCAGATTCACTTCCTTGAGTATGCCCGGAATGAGTGCCTCATCAAAGAGCTTGTACCGGGACTTAAGCGCCTCAATCTCGCCGCTATCACGGTGTGCTACCGGATAAAAGATATCGTTCATAAAACCAAGAGGACAAGACCCGCAATCACGCCGACGACTCCGACAAATTTCCGGGGGGAAAAATCATCCTTAAAGAGGATTGCCGATCCGATGACGACCAATCCGATGGATGACGCATTCATCGCATTGATATAGCCGATATTCGGCGCCGTCACGAAACCCTCCTGCATGAAGTAGTTGAATCCGGCACTTAAAATCCCGATGCCGGCAAGTACGATCCGCTGATCCGTCGAAAGCGTCCGTACATCGAGCTTTTTGGCACGCATTTCCGTGAGAATAATGACGCTCACAATACCCATGGCGTAAATGAGGCGGCTCAGCGTACCTACCCCGATCATCAGCAGGTATTTCGAGGTCAATGTCAGCATGCCCCAGCAAAAGAACGCGCCGACGGCCAGCGGCAACCATATCGGGCGGACGTGTGAGGCGGGTTTTTCATTTCGCGTGATGGTAATAAGTGCGGAGGAAACCACAATGACGGCGATCGCAACAGCCGCCCGGGGTGTCAGGGTGGCATGAAAAAGCGGGATGGCGGCAAGGGTTGTAAATACGACATAACTTTTTGAGAGTACCAGGCTGTATCCGGGATTCGGCGCGTATTCGATGCTTTTGAGGGAAAACACGTTCCCCAGGTAACTCATAAAAATGGCGAGTATCACAAGGATGAGCAACTGATACCATGTCACGGCGATACTTATCTTTCCCGCGACCGCAATCAGGCTAAACAATACGGTCGGCACCAGAAACATGGACAGATTCGTAAACGGTGAGGGAACCTTCATGAGAACACTTTTCCGGACCAAAAGATAACTTCCGACGGATGAAATGAACATGAGGAACCCTGAAACGATCCAGTGCATGGATGTAATTATAGATTATTTGGAGAGACCGAGCGCGGCCGCAACCATTACCGCGGCCGACGCCACCCGGATCGCATACACTTTCGCCGTATGTTTTTCCAAAAGCTGCGGCGCAAATCGGGATAACACGATCGTAATCGGCATGGTGATCGGCAACGAAATGATCGCAAGGGATATGCTGACGTTTTCAGAAAGTGCCCGTACGGAAAGCAATAATCCCACGGTAAATAGGACGGTAGACGCAATGACGCCGCCATACTTTCGTACCGGAGTCCTCAAAAGATCCCGGAAAAACAACGGCAGCGTTGCCATGCTCAAAAGCAACGCGATGACATTCGACCAGAGCGATACTTCCCAAAATCCGTTGTGGGCGCTTGCATATTTGATGGACGCATTAAACCAGACCGAAGATACAACCCATATCAATCCCAAACCGATCTTATTGTTGACGACGCTCCCTAAACTCATCCGTTCGTCAAGATTGATGAGTATTCCCCCGACAAAAATAATGCCAATCAACACCCATTGGACGGTCCCCAGCGTTTCCCCAAGGAGGACGACTCCCGTCAACGCGGCAAGCGGCGTCCTGAGGTTTCCGAGCGGCGCGAGCACGGTAATGTCTATCGCATAGAAGGCAAGCACAAAGAGGGTGCCGGATACGATATTGGCCAGGCTTAACCACAGTACGCTTGCCCAGTCCTGGGGTAACCCGACACCGTTTGCCAGTGCAAAGGGGATAATGCAGATAGCGGTTCCCAACCACCATATGAAGTTATACAACCAGGGATTTGTGATGTGGTGACGGGTCGCAATCTTTCCGATAATCGCGCCGATCGCGTATACGATACTGCACGCCCAGGCAAACCAGACGAAAGACATATTCCCCAAGTATAGGCGGATTTCGTATATTGACAAGTGATACGAAATACATTTATCTAAATGGATAGAAAAATATTAACGGTATTGTTGGGAAAGTTGGCGCTTATCGAGAGGTAGCAATCACTTCACCCGCAAATTATTTCATGTTGAACTCTCCGGTTAAAGGCGAAGAAGATATGTTCGGTCAGGAACTCATCCTGAATTTATATGACTGCGATTTGGCAACGATTTCCAGTGGAGAAAAGATCAAGGAATTCGTCGTCAAACTCTGCGACGACGTCATAAAAATGAAGCGGTATGGTGAGGCGCTTATCCCGCACTTCGGCCATGACAACCCCATAACCAGCGGCTACTCGCTCGTGCAGCTTATCGAAACGAGTTCAGTGACCGCGCATTTTTCCGAGTACAAGAAAAGCGTGTACCTGAATATCTTCTCCTGCGCGTGGTATGACCCCGCGGCCACCGAAGCATTCTGCAAGGAATTTTTCGGCGCGAAACGGGTGGAATCGACACTTCTGAAACGGGAATAAACCGGTCCGCTTTCCCATCTGGACTGGCAATTTTTCACGCCGTATGATGGTCTCATGCGTTTGGTCGCAGTTATTGTTATTGCAAGTATCTTCTTAATGACCGGAGTGGCCTATGCCGAGGGCCGCATCATATCCCCAATCCCGCTCGATGATGAGTCCATCATCACCCCGATCGTGCTCCCACCCCCGGACGTAACATTCAGTGATCTTCTCGAGGCACGGCCGGATACGGAAGCAGTGTTATCCGTATCCACCGCATCATCCCAGGCAGCCGGTTACTTCGGTGTCGCCGATATCCTGACTGAGCGGCTCGCTGAGTCAACGCCCGCCGCAACACCGACAGCAACCCCGGCAGCCACCCGGACGGCAAAAAAACGGGCCATAACGATCACCCTCGTCGGTGACTCGATGATCGACACGCTGGGACCCGTAGGCGGTAATCTCGCGGCCAAACTGAATACCACCTACCCCAACAGCACGTTTACCGTCATTAACCACGGGGTCGGTGCGGAAAATATCGATTCGGGGCTAAAGAGACTCACCAACGGGTATTCGTACCTCGGGTTGGGCAGGAATTCGGTGGTAAGCGAAAAACCCGACATCGTCGTCATCGAATCCTTCGGCTATAACCCCTACCCGGAGCCGGATATCAACACCTCACTAACCCGCCACTGGCTGCAGCTTTCAGCCATGGTCGATACCGTCAAACGCGAGCTGCCGGACGCCAAAATCGTCATCGCGGCGACGATCGCACCCAACTGGGACCTCTTCGGCGACGGAGCTCCGTTCCTTTCGTTTTCCCCCGAAGGAAAGCGCACGAAGGTCGCGGAAATCAAAAAATACATAGAGAATGCGATCGCATTTGCCAAAAGCCAGAATCTGCCGCTTGCCAATGCCTACAATCCGACGCTCATGGGAGACGGAAACGGGCGCCCCGAATATATCAACGGCGGCGACCACATCCATTATTCGGATTCCGGAAGGAATCTCATGGCGAGCAAGATCGCCGAAGCAATCACCGTAAACCGACTTCTTGAGTAGACTCGCTAAATCAGCTATAATCGGATTCTATGGCCAAGAAAGACCAACGGATGACGCTCGCCCTTATTTGTACGGTGTGCAAATCCCAAAACTATATTACGTATCGGAATAAGATCAACACGACGGAAAAGCTCGTCTTGAAGAAGTATTGCCGAAAGTGCCGCAAGCATACCGAACACAAAGAAACGAGCAAGCTCGACTAATTAAGGTCGTATGCACAAGAATACCCTGCTCCTGACGGCTTTTCTTGCCGTAATCGCTGCCCTACTCGTCGGCATAAACATCGGCAGATCCCTGCCTGCCGCGCAGTCTCCCAGCCCGTCCCCAACGCCACTGACGACTCCGACACCCACGCTTGCCATGCTCGCAGGAGAAACCTGCGGTATCTCGTACCTTTACCCGAATACACTCCGGCCGTTTGAAAGCTCCGACAGCGGGGTTGTCTTAACGCACACGACCAAGCCTGAGGAATCGATCGTCATCGCCTGCCAGGAGGATATCCCGCGCGTCCCCCTTACCGACGACAATATTGAGCCCATGGTCATCCGCGCCGCAACGGGGTCAGCTAGTGCGTCTGCCAACCTTTACCATGACACCTCGGCAAAAGACGGCGCGCAGGTCGACAAGCTTATTTTCACGCACCCCAAGACGAAGCTTGACGTATTTATCGCGGGATTTGGGATAACCTTTAACCAGCTTATCACCACCATCAAACTCCGTTAACCAGGCTGATTTCCATCCACGGCAAATCTTGATACAATACCTTCCACTAGGCTCGTAGGTAAATGGTATACCAGGGGTCTCCAAAACCTCTATTGGGGGTTCGATTCCCTCCGAGCCTGCATATTCCACAAATCGGATCAACCGATCCGATTTGTGAATATAGAGAATCAAAGGAATCGAACCCGCCGGACTGAACGAAGGCGAAGGAGGCGCGACCGGAGGTCTTGCCACCAGGCAAGAACCGAGGTTGAGATTCCCTCCGAGCTTGCAGATACAAAAATGACTCCTTCCTGGAGTCTTTTTTGTATCCGAAGGTGTGGATGACGAACCCCCAGGGTTCGACGTCGAGACGATAACGCGGCACGTTGTTATCGGCGGAGACGGAGCGAAGCTCCTTCCCGAAGTGCCACCAGGCAAGAACCGAGGTTGAGATTCCCATTGACCCCCAGGGTTCGACGTCGAGACAATATTGCAGTATGCTGAAAGGAACGGAGGACTGCAATTACTTAAGCGGCGATTAAACTATGTCAAAAACAACAACCGTTAGCGTTATTCTTGGAGCATTGAGTTATCTCATGTTTCTGTTCGTCGTTGTACGGAAGGGATTATCGTACCTATTTGCCGTCAGTACGGCGCCCCTGCTTGTGCTTTTTCCGCAATTGAATAGCCCGGATATCGGTATGGGCGGGTTGCCGCTTATGCTTCTTGGTGGTGTCATCGGTATCGGACTCTTTCTCATGGGTATTGCCGGAGTATTAAAACTCTGCAAAGTTCCGTTCGCAATCACGCCATTCCTCGCAGGTTTTTTCGGTTTATCGGTCGTTGTGAATGCGGTAAATATCCTTTTGAAGGGTTTTTGACCGTGAACTTCCTTGGCCGTTATCGCTTCTTTTTTCCACTGCTTTATTTCTTCCCGTAGGTCAACAATTCCGATACGGTCACCAATCGATAGAACCTGATTTGGTACGCATTTTGTTTCTTTGCACGTTTTGATTATACTATGGTGTATTCATACGATATAAAAAGGAGCAAACAATGAAATGCCCCAAATGTGACGGCAAAATGGCAGAGGGATTTATCGGTGATGCGACGACCGATTTAAGTGTTATCACCAAACAAAACTGGGGTACCGGACTGCAAATTTTCGGCTCCTGGGGGCTCAAGGATAAGAAAGAAATAAAAACCTACTGCTGTGAAAAATGCGGATATCTTGAGAGCTACGCTTCTCCACAAACTACCGACTAGCACGCGGTTTCCCTATGCACACAATCGTTAAAGATTCTCACATTCATGGTCTTGGCGTTTTTGCGACCGAAGACATTCCCGCAGGCACCCGTATTTTTGAATACACGGGTGAGTTGATCTCGCGGGATGAGGAAAACCGCCGAGAAATTGAAAACGATAAAACCGGGGTGACCTATATCTACCAGCTCAATGATCACGAAAGTATCGACGGCGCCGTGGGCGGCAATGATTCACGCTTCGTGAACCATTCGTGTGACCCCAATGTGGAAGGCATTATCAAAGACAGGCATATCTACTACGTGGCGCTTCGCGATATCAAAAAAGATGAAGAACTGTTTATCGACTATTCCTTTGACAAAGATTCCAAACGCGAGCCCTGTCACTGCGGGGCAAAAAATTGCCGAGGGGTGATGAACGAGGTCTAGTCGCTTTCCTATCGTCCACTTTTCTTTTAAATATCCTATAATAATTGACTGCGTGCTCGTTTGCCTGTATAATTTCACTTCGCTATGAACGAAACACAAAAGGTACAACGAATTATGCATGTCATGCCGGTGAGCCAGGAGTATGGCTTTAGCATCATGTATGTCTCCCGACTCGCGGGAGTAAGGGAAGGAATCGCAAAAAAAACACTTCACACCGCGGATTGCATGGAGGTTAAACGTACGGGCGGACCTCGCCTATACCGCCGAGAAGCGGATCCAAAAACGGTTCGCAAGCTGTTTGATGCGGTAACAGAAGCGTGGCAGGAAGGTGATGTCCCGATTAAATGCCGTAGATGTCGATTTGCCAACACCGGACTTATGCAAACGGCAGTACGAAATAAGGACACCGTAAGCGGCTGTTTTATCCTTGAGACAAGAAAACAGGAACTCGCCGCATCCGAATAATTTACGCTCCGCTTTACTCCACACGCTCGTGATATACTGACAGTGGAATTATTCGCCACGATGAAAACGCCGCGCAATAAACCATCTCTTACTCGTGTCATCTTGATTGCTGTCGCAGTCGTCCTTTTTTGGCGAGGCGCCTGGGGACTCATGGATTTATACGTCTTCCCTGATCATGAACTTATCAGTTATATCGTTTCGCTTGCCGCCGGACTGGTAATTCTCTTTTTTACCCATACGATTGCGGATGCGCTTGACTAGCGGACATGATGCCAGTACAGTACGCATATATGTTTCATAAAATCACCACAATTCTTCTCTGGAGCCAGGATTATGAGCGGTTGGCCAGGTGGTATCAGGATGTGTTCAAAGTAAAGGTTATAGAGCAATTGGATCATCCGAATGACACCGGTATTTTAATGGAATTTCCCGATGGTCAGCATGGCTCTGGGCAGGCAAGCATTCCGAGATAAAAGGCGTTAATAAAGACC
>CAZHOQ010000021.1:0-20344 GCA_964533995.1 uncultured Gammaproteobacteria bacterium | reverse complement strand
GACGACCATTAAAGAATACCGCCAGTATATCGAGAAAGATGCTGCTCTGGAGCGCCGGTTCCAGCCGGTGTACGTGGAGGAACCGAGCAGGGAGGATTCGATTGCCATCCTACGCGGCATCAAGGAAAAGTACGAGATTCATCACGGGATCCGCATCACGGATGACGCGCTGATTGCTGCGGTTGAACTGTCCGTCCGCTACATCACGGACCGCTTCCTGCCGGATAAGGCAATCGATCTGGTGGATGAAGCGGCATCGGGAATTAAGATCGAAACCGAAAGTATGCCGTATGAGCTCGACCAGTTAAAACGGACGATTACCCAGCGGGAAATCGAGGCGGCAGCAGTCAAGCGCGACAAAACCGCTAAGGACCGCTTGAAAACCCTGGAACAGGAAATCGACGGGATGCGGCAAGAGGAACGGGTGCTAACCGAGGCGTGGCAGAAACAGAAAGGGATGATTTCCGAACTGCAGAAGCTCCGCGCGCAGCTTGATTATCTTCGGATCGAACTCGAGAAAAACGAACGCGATGCGCTGCTTGAGAAAGCCGCGGAGATTAAATACGGCAAGATCCCGGAGGTGGAAAAGAAACTCAAAGAGGTCGAAAAAACCTGGAACCTGATTCCGTCAGAGGAGCGCGTGCTTCGCGAGGAAGTGACGGAAGAGGATATCGCCAGAGTCGTTTCCCGGTGGACCGGGATTCCCGTCACGCGGCTGTTTTCTTCCGAGACTGAGAAACTCATTCATCTTGAAACGGAGTTAAAGAAGCGGGTAATGGGACAGGACGAAGCGCTCCGTAAGGTGGCCGCAGCAATCCGGAGAAACCGAGCGGGGATTGCCGAAGAGAAAAAGCCTATCGGGAGTTTTCTTTTCCTTGGACCAACCGGGGTCGGCAAGACGGAGACTGCCAAAGCGATAGCCGAGTATCTCTTAAACGACGAGCGCGCGCTGGTCAGAATTGATATGAGCGAATACCAGGAGCCGCACACGGTGGCACGGTTGTTGGGGGCACCCCCGGGGTATATCGGGTTTGATGAAGGCGGCCAGCTTACCGAGGCGGTGCGGAGGAAGCCGTACAGCGTCGTGTTGTTTGACGAAATCGAGAAGGCGCACCCCCAGGTGTTTAACGTCTTCTTGCAGATCCTTGATGACGGCAGATTAACCGACGGGCGCGGCAGGACGGTGAATTTCAAGAATACGGTGATTATCATGACCTCAAATATCGCAAGCGACCTCATCGCGGAATATTCCGGCAAATCCGAGGAGGCATTACACGAGAAGGTAACGGAGGTGCTCGGAAAATCCTTCCGGCCGGAATTTTTAAACCGCCTCGACCAGACGGTCATTTACCACCGCCTGACGCCAAAGCTCATGGAGGGGATCGTGGACAAAGAGCTTATGTTGGTTTCAACGAGGCTGGCCACACAGGATATCCGCATCGATTTTGCTCCGGCTCTCAAGAAGTATCTTGCCCAAGCCGGATTTGACGAGGCGTACGGCGCGCGTCCCTTAAAGCGGGTCATCCAGGACAAGATCCTTGACGAGCTTGCGTTATCCATCATAGAAAAGAAGGTCGGCCCGGGTAGCCATGTCATGGCGGATGTTAAGGACGGAAAAATTCGGTTCACACTACCAAACTAAGCGGTATGGCGCGTTTTCATTTTGAGCAGAGCGAGCGGGAATGCGGCATCATTAACCTTGCAGGCACCGACCGCGAGCGGCAACTTCTCGTCGTTTCGGAGTTACGACTTACCGTTCAGCGCGTATCACTTCGTCAATTACTCGCTGAGGAACGTCAGGAAAACGATGCAGAACAGGGGATTGTCAGAAAATCGGCGTGGCGTCCAGCCCGGCGATCACGGGAAAAGGTGTAGAATACGCGGTATGCAATCAAGCGCGGAACGCATTTTGGCCAAAGGCTTGAAGTCCGGATATGCGGGCAAAGGCGAACGGCTTACGGTGCACCGCGGCCCGTTTGCACTCACCGCGGAAGAACTTGCATTCCCCGAGTTAGATGCGCAGTACAACGATCATTGGATTGCAAAACGGGTCGGCGGCGGACAGGAGATCGCGCAAGCCGGAGACGAGCTTGCTACCCGGGTCTTTGCCGGCGGCATCGTGCATCCTGACAAGTTGTCCCCGTTAGGAATCACGGAATCCGACGTCTTATCATTCCTCAAAACGACATTGTCCGAGCTTGCAGAGACGACCCGGCTTTATAAAAACATCACGCGGTCTGACGGGTACTGGCAGTATACGTATGAGGTAATAAAGACGTTTCCGGAAGTACCGCTCATGGTCGGAATTGAGTCCATATGCTATAAAGGGAAGCCGGTTTTTGTGCACGCATTCCTCAACGCTCCGGTCGTGTAGCCTACTTATCGTGAACGTGTGGGACGCGTTGAGACGGCGCGTTCACTGCCGGCATGGGAGCCGTGAGGAGACTGCGGTTCGATCCGTACCCTGCCGAATTTTCGCGCTTCGCTGATTGCGAATGCTCGCGTCCGTTCACCGTCAAAGGCATATTTGGCATGCCGCGCTATTGCCGTATAGCGACGGATCAGCGCCTGTTGATCCTCCGGTGTCATAGAATGTGTGTTCTAGCTTACCAACAATAGTTTTGTGAACCCCGCATTTGCTCCGGGGCGGTGGTTAGGGGATAATGCGGATATATGGGTCTTATCGACCGCCTCGTGGTTGTTGCGACGAAGCTCGTTTCGCTCATTTCAACATCGTTTGGATTCGGAGCCGGGGAAACCTGGCCGGGGGAAATTGCGCTCAGGGTGCGTCCGAATATTGCTTCATCGCTTGCGAGAAGCCTTGGAGACGGCGTCATTCTTATTGCCGGCACCAACGGCAAGACAACAACGACGCTCATGGCTAAGACGATTTTGGAACACATCGGCGACACGGTCGTGCATAACGCATCCGGCGCGAATTTACTCAACGGCATCGTGTCCTCGTTTATCAGAAATAGCGACTGGCTGGGAAGAAATACCGCAGACGTCGGCATTTTCGAGGTCGACGAAAACTCACTCCCCGTCCTGTTACGGTATATGGTGCCCAAACGGCTCCTGCTTCTTAACCTCTTCCGCGACCAGCTGGACCGCTATGGTGAGGTAGACGTCATCGCGGAGAAATGGGAAAAAGCGATCAAGAAACTGCCAAAATCGACGACGGTCATTCTCAATAGTGATGATCCTGGGGTTGCGGCAATCGCGCGATCGGTTCCCGGTAAGGCACTCTTTTTTGGCCTCAATAAGCCGAAAGAGTTTTTGAAAAGCCCAGAGCACGCGACGGATTCAACATTCTGTCCCAATTGTGGCAAACGGCTTATCTACGATGGTATCTACTACTCACACATCGGCATCTGGCGCTGTCCATCCTGTAAGAATAAGCGTCCCACACCGACAATCCATTCATGGCCAAGTCCTTTGCCAGGACTCTATAACGAATACAACACGCTTGCGGCTGTTGCCCTTGCGAAGTCGTTGGATTTTTCTGATGCGGAGATAAAGAAAGCGCTCCATGGGTTTGCTCCGGCGTTTGGGCGGCAGGAAGAAATTGAGGTCAATGGAACGCGTATAAAGCTCTTCTTATCAAAAAACCCTGCCGGATTTAATGCGTCGCTTCGAACAGTGTTAGAAATGGGTGCTAAAGACCTCTTAATCGTTCTCAATGACCGCATTCCTGATGGGCGGGATGTTTCCTGGATCTGGGATGTTGATTTTGAAACGATACCCCCGGCTACCCGGATTGTCGTAAGCGGTGATAGAGTCTACGATATGGCCATCCGAATCAAATACGCCGGAAGGACTGCTGTTGTAGAGCCTGATCTATCCCAAGCCCTTGCCAAGGCGGCGTCTGGCAAACTCTATGTTCTTGCGACCTATTCGGCGATGCTTGAAGCACGGAAAATTCTCAAAGGCAAGAAAATTTTATGAAAAAGCGCATTCGTATCGCATGGCTGTATCCTGACCTCATGAGCACCTACGGGGACCGGGGGAATGTGATTGTGCTAAAAAAACGGTGCGAGTGGCGGGGGATTTCGGCAGAAATCGTGCCCATTACCTTGGAGACGAGTTTGACATCCCTGCATTCTTCAGACATCATTTTCATGGGCGGCGCCCAAGACCGGCAGCAGAAGTTAGCAAGCGAGGATTTCCTCAAGCGAAAAGGGCCGGTCGTCAAGCAAATGATCGAGAGCGGTACGCCTGCGCTGTTTGTCTGTGCTGCGTATCAGTTTGTCGGCAAGTACTATAAACCGTACCAAGGCGATCCCATTCCCGGCGCCGGTATCTGGGACCTGGTGACGGAGCACCCGGGAGATCAGGCAAAGCGCTTAATCGGCAATACCGTCGCAGAAATCATTAATCCTCCTGATCTTGCCGGAACAACCATTGTTGGGTTCGAAAACCACGGCGGCAGGACGCATCTCGGGCCGGGAATGTTGCCACTTGCCAAAGTCGTGAAGGGGTACGGCAATAACGGCGAGGATGGTTTCGAGGGAGCCACATACAAAAATACGATCGGCAGTTACTTCCACGGGCCGCTCCTTCCGAAGAATCCGAAGATTGCCGATTGGCTGATTTCTAAGGTAGCCGGCGCGCTTGCGCCACTCGATGACCGCCTTGAGCATCAGGCGAATGCCGCGGTCCGGTGATTACCTGCCAGCTGTTATAATAATCTCTCGATGAAATCCCGGGTCTCATTCATCTACTTTGACGTCGGCGGGGTGTTCCTTGACTGGGTGCAGGGATTCAAGAACGCGGCGGCAAAATATAACATTTCGGTTACCGAAATAGAAATCGTAGTGAAGAAGCACTGGTCCGGTGTCGTCCGCGGCGGCGAGACGGACTCGTATATGCGGGAGTTAGCGTCGCTCGTTCGGTTGCCGGAGCCGTATCCCGAGGTTGCGGATTTCTGGACGGACTTCCATACGCCGCTACCCGCAACCCATGCATTTGCCACCGAACTGTCAAAACGGTTCCGTCTCGGTATCATCACCAATGCTCAAAAGAACGACTTTCACTATGCGATGCGCAAGCGCCTCATTCCCGCACTTGCCTGGGACGTTGTTGTGGATTCGTCGGTCGTTGGAGTGGTGAAGCCGGAAGCGCGCATATACGAAATCGCGGAGGAAAAGGCAGGCGTCCGTCCTGAGGAGCTTATGTTCATTGACGATATCCCCGAACACATCGAGGCAGTGAAAGCGCGCGGCTGGCAGGGAGTGGTATTCGACACTAACGACGTTAACGGATCAATCGCGAAAATTAAATCGTTGTTGGAGTAGTGTCGTCCGGCGAAGGAATGGGGTGGTTATTTCAGGGAGAGCTGGAAAAGTTTTTCCTTGTAGATAAACCCGAGCTTCCCGTAGAACGAATGGACGCCCTCCTCATCCTTTTTGCTTCCGAGTTTCACCTTCCTGATGCGCGGGTCCTTCCGGCATGCCTCTATTACGTATGTGATAAGTTTCGTGCCGACGCCGGCTCTCCGGACATCGCGGGTTACCATCACTGACTCCAGGAGCGCAAAGTATCCGCCGAGCCTGATGCGCGGAAGAATGTACACGGTTACTGTCGCGACGATTCTTCCGTCTTTTTCCCCAACGATGAGGTAGCTGCTATCGGAGGAAATCGTATTCCGGAAGAGTTCCTCACCATTTTCGGCAAACGGGACGGGCTCGTCGGGATGGATCTCCCGGTGGCGCTCAGTCAGAAGTTCCAGCGTGCCACGGCAATCCTCAACCGAAGCTTTTCGGAATGCAATATCCATAGGCTACTCCACACCGATAAACATGATCTTGGGGAAAATCGCCTTTATCTCCGCCATGAATTTTTCGGAGAGGTTGATCGCGAACTTGCTGTATTGTCCGGCACCCATCTTGGCACAGAGCCGCCGTTCGTATTCCCGTATGACATCCATCACTTCGCTTCCTATGGCATTGTATTTTGCCTGATTGACGGCGGGACTTAAGACATAGGCGTCATGGATGGGCTTGAATTCATCAAAGAGTTCCTTATTCTCATCCAGCATTAATTGCACGTACTGCCGATATTTCGTCATAGAGCTACGATAGCGTAATCCCTATTTCTCTGCAAGAAAGGAGTTGGGATTGACATATTGAGGAGAGCTTACTAGAATGAAGCAAATGTCGTCTTTTGTTAATCAGAACCAGCAGAACAACCGGGTCACCCGGTAACGGCTGGTGCGGAAGACACGACATAATTGTAACCAGCCACAACGGCTGGTTTTTTAGTATTCAGTTAGCGAGCAAATTCTGATTTGTGAGCTTACTGAAGACTATGGTTTGCGTCGCGAAGCGATATGTTTGTGGCGAAGCGTAATATGGGGTGTGGTACGCAGGTGTTCACGCGTGTGTTTTGACTGGCGAAGCCATTCGTATCGCGCAAACCACGTATCAATACAAACAGTAGTTAAATCCGTATAATAGTACTATGTCGAAGACAAAACCAATTACCAAATCGGATATTGACCATCTGGCAAAGCTTGCAAATTTGCCGGTTAATGACGCGCAAGCAGAAGAACTAACCAAGCAGGTCGGGGTCACCGTCGAATACGTTTCGCAGCTTCAATCGCTTCCCACGGAAGGCGTCGAAGAAACATCCCAGGTTACCGGCCTTGAGAATATCTTTCGGGAAGATGCGATCGATACCACGCGCATATTTACCCAAGAAGAAGCCCTGGCAAATGCGAAAAGGACCCACAACGGTTATTTTGTCGTCGATGCGGTATTGGAGGAGAAATGAGTACCCTAATTGATTTGCCGATTGCGGAACTTGTAAAAAAAATACGTACGAAAGAAATTTCGAGCGTTGATCTTGTCAACGAGGCGTACGACCGGATCGAATCGACAGAACCGTTGACGAACGCGTTCATAACGAAAGTTGATCGGGACTCGGCCCTGGAGAAGGCAAAGGCAATCGATGCGCGACCCGACCTAGACTCGCTTAAGCTTCCTGGCATTCCCTACGTTATGAAAGACGCGTATCTGACGCGTGGCGTACGGACGACGGCAGCGTCAAAAATCCTCGACGACTTTGTTCCGCCGTATAGCGCGACGGTCCACCGGCGATTGGAAGACGCGGGAGCAATTCTTATCGGCAAGATGAATATGGATGCCTGGGGGCACGGCGCAAGTACCGAGAACACCGATTACGGCCCTGCCATGAATCCGTGGGATCCGGAAAGAAGCGCCGGCGGCTCGGGAGGCGGTCCTGCGGCAGCGATTGCCATGCGGTACGCGTCGTTTGGCATCGGCGAGGATACCGGGGGATCCATTCGAAATCCCGCCGCCTGGAACAACATCACGGCGATGAAGGTGACCTACGGTCGGGTATCTCGGTACGGGGCGATCGCGTATGCGTCAAGCCTGGATACCATGGGGCCGACCGCCAAGACATCGGAAGATTGCGCGCTCGTTTTGGAAGTCATTGCCGGGCATGACCCCTATGATGCGACCAGTTCCCCTGAGCCGGTGCCCCAGTATTCCGCCGCCCTGGGTAGCAACATCAGTGGGAAAAAAATTGCCTTTCCCACGGAATTTTTCAAAGGTCTGGATCCCAAAATCGAAGAACGCATTCGGGCGGCGAGAAAAACCCTGGAGTCCCTTGGGGCGACCGTCACGGACGTTTCGCTCCCGATGCTCGAGTACGGCGTTCCGATGTACTATATCTTGGCACCCTCCGAGACCAGCTCCAATCTCTCCCGGTACGACGGTATACGGTTCGGAGACGGCAGGGGGTTGTTTACGAACGAATCGAAGCGCCGTATCATGACGGGCACCTACGCACTCTCGAGCGGCTATTACGATGCGTACTATAAGAAAGCACAGCGCGCCCGGACGCTTCTCCGGGATGCATATACGAAGACGCTTGCGGAGTTTGATGCGATTCTTTCTCCCGTCACGCCCATGATGCCCACCCGTCCGGGCGAACTCTTGGACGATCCGGTAAAGAACATGATGGCGGACCTCTATACGGGGTTAATAAACATCATCGGACTTCCCTCGCTTGCCATCCCATGCGGATTTACCGATGATAACCTTCCCGTAGGCATGCAGCTTATCGGCGGCATGTTTTCAGAAAGCAAGCTTTTTGCGATCGGGCATGCCTATCAGCAGGCGACAAGCTGGCATACGAAAAAGCCGCCGGCACTAAAGGAGTAGCACAATGCATACGCCATTTTTCATCAAGGACAGTAAGGATCATGTCGGGAAGACCGTGACGGTGAAGGGGTGGGTGTTTAACAAACGGGGAAGCGGCGGTCTTATATTCCTTCATGTCCGGGACGGATCGGGATTTCTCCAGGTAATGGCGGCCAAGGACGCGGTTAGTCCTGAGGTATTTGCGAAAGTCAACAGTATCACGCTTGAGTCAGCCGTTTCCGTGACCGGGACGCTCAAAGCGGAGCCTAGGGCCCCGGGCGGATACGAAATCGCACTTTCCGACGTGGAGATTTTGCATCTAGTGAAAGAGGAGTATCCGATCGGCAAAAAGGATCACGGCCCGGATTTTCTTCTTTCCCACCGGCACCTGTGGCTTCGGAGCCGCCGGCAATGGGCCATCTTGCGTATCCGCGACACGATAGAAGGGGCGGTCAACGATTTCTACCGGGAAAACGGATTCGTGCGGATCGATTCGCCAACGATCACCCCTTCAGCGTGCGAAGGGACGACGACGCTGTTTGAGCTCGATTACTTCGGGCAGCCTGCGTATCTTTCCCAATCCGGGCAGCTCTACCTTGAGGCGGCCATCGCATCGTTTGGCCGGGCGTATGATTTTTCCCCCGTGATGCGGGCCGAGAAATCCAAAACCAGACGCCATCTTATCGAATTCTGGATGACCGATGCCGAGATGGCTTTTACGACGCTTTTTGAGGCTCTGGATATCGAAGAGGCGATGATTAAATACATTTTGAAGCGCGTCCTTACCCAGCGTGCTGAAGAGCTCAAATTAATCGAACGGGATACGACGCCGCTTGAGAAAGTGCTCAACGAACCGTTCGTCCGGCTGACCTTCAAAGAAGCCGTCGACAAGCTTAAGGAATTAGGGAGCGATATGACCTATGACACCGATTTCGGTAACGACGACGAGACGACCCTGATGACCCATTACGAGGTTCCGGTTTTTGTCACGCACTATCCCGCGGCAGTCAAGGCGTTTTACTGCAAGCGGGACCCGAAGGATCCAACCCGCGCGTTGTCCGCGGATTTGTTGGCTCCCGAAGGATACGGGGAGATCATTGGCGGCGGCGAGCGCGAGACGGATTACGACACGCTTGTTTCGCGCATCAAAGAGCATGGCTACTCGATGGACGACTATTCCTGGTATCTTGATCTTCGGAAATTTGGTTCCGTTCCGCACAGCGGATACGGGCTTGGTATCGAGCGGATGGTGGCCTGGGTCTGCAAGCTGCCGCATGTCCGGGAGACGATCCCGTTCCCGAGACTCTTGGACCGGATGAAACCCTGATATGAATACGTACGAACCCGTTATCGGTTTGGAAATACATGTCGAACTTAAAACGAAGAGCGGCATGTTCTGCGGATGTCCGGCCGACCATTTCGGCAAGCCCCCGAATACCGGGACGTGTCCGGTTTGCCTGGGACTACCGGGGGCCCTTCCCGTTCCCAACAAGCAAGCCGTCGACTGGACGGTCATGTTAGGCTTGGCTTTGGGAAGCACGATCGCGAAAGTCTCCAAATTCGACCGCAAGCACTATTTCTACCCCGATCTTCCCAAGGGCTATCAGATTTCCCAGTACGACCAGCCGCTGTGCCGCGGCGGAAAGGTCGAAACGTCGTTGGGGGATGTGCGGATCCACCGGGTCCATCTTGAGGAGGATACCGGCAAGCTCCAGCACGCGACGATAAACGGGAAACGCGTAACGCTCGTTGACTTCAACCGTTCCGGCGTGCCTTTGGTTGAAATCGTGACGGAAGCCGACATTAAAAATGCCGAGCATGCACGGGAATTCCTAAAGAAGCTCCATCAGATCGTCCGGTACCTGGGGATTTCCGATGCGGACATGGAAAAGGGCTCGATGCGCCTTGAACCCAACATTTCCCTGAGAAGACCCGGTGAAAAGGGATTTCCGCCATACAAAGTCGAGGTGAAGAATATCAATTCATTCCGCTTTGCCGCCCTTGCGATCACGTATGAAATCGAGCGGCAGGCGAGAATTTTGGACGAGGGGAAGATCCCCGTTCAGGAAACGCGCGGGTGGAACGAAGCCAAAGGGGCGACCGTTTCCCAACGCGTCAAGGAAGAGGCTGCCGATTACCGCTACTTCCCGGAGCCGGATATCCCGCCGATGCGGTTTGACGATGCGTATGTGGCGGCGATCCGTGAGTCTATGCCGATGCTTCCGGAGGTTAAGAAGCTGACCCTCACAAAAACGTACGGATTACCTCAGGAATTGGCAACCGCGCTTGTTGACGCGGTCGATAAACTGTCGCTGTTTGAAAAAACGTACGAACATCCGGTGATCCGGCAGGCGGGGCTTGAGGCAAAAGTTGTTGCCAACTGGGTCATCAATAGGGTTACCGATACTAGTGCGACGCCCGAGGATATCGCAAACCAAATCGTAGAGAGCAAGGTCGTGACTCCCGTGGACGAGTCAACACTCACCAAAATTATCGACGAGACCATTCGGCAAAATGCCAAGGCCTCGGAGGATTACAAGAAAGGCAAGCAGCAATCGCTCATGTTTCTCTTGGGCCAGGTCAAACGGCAGTTGCCGAAAGCAGACGCGGGGGTTATAGTGGAAACGCTCAAAAAGGCGTTATCATAAACTCCACATGGCTAATTTTGTTCATCTTCACGTCCACAGCGAATTTTCGCTTCTCGACGGGTTAGGCAAGCTCGACAATCTCATCGCACGGACGAAGGAATTGGGTATGGACACCCTGGCCGTTACCGACCACGGCGCCATGTATGGCAGTTTCAAATTTTACCTCAAGGCAAAAGCAGCCGGCATCAAGCCGATTTTAGGGGTGGAGACATATGTCGCCCGAAGGAGCCGCTTCGATAAGGAAGGCAAGATCGACACGGACCCTTTTCATCTCGTGCTGCTTGCCAAAAATGACGTGGGATATAGAAACCTCATGAAGCTCGTGACCCATGCGCATCTCGAAGGCTACTATTACAAGCCGCGGATTGACTGGGAATTGTTAACCAAACATCATGAGGGAGTCATCTGTCTTTCCGCGTGTCTTGCCGGGGAGGTGCCGCAGCTTCTGATGCAGGGTAAGGAGAAGGAGGCGGAGGAAGTCGCGAAAAAATATTCGGAGCTATTCGGACCCTATCATTACTATATCGAGCTTCAGAAGCATCCGAAGATCCCGGAGATCGACGAGGTAAACGAAAAGCTCGTGCGGCTCTCGCGTAAGCTTGGACTCCCGCTTGTGGCTACCAACGATGTCCATTACGTACGTGCGGACGATGCAGAAGCGCAGGAGATCCTCTTATGCGTCCAGACCCAACGGACCATCGTGGAGAAAAACCGGCCCTTGTCCATGTATAATTCACCGGATTTTTATCTTCGGAGCCCCGAGGAGATGACCGAGCTGTTCATGCAGTATCCGGAGGCGATAGAAAACACGGTCAAGATTGCGGACATGTGCAATATAGAACTGTCCGTCGGCAAATGGATCCTTCCCAACTACCCGGTCCCGGAAGGGCAGACGCCGGAGGAACACCTGCGGCAGCTTATTAACGAGCGGATCGGCGGCAAGTACAAGACCGTCACTGACGAGATTAGGGAACGGCTCGAATACGAACTCGATATCATCGCCAAAAAAGGGTATGCCAAGTATTTCCTTATCGTGCAGGATTTCGTCAACTGGGCGAAAGCGAAAAAGATCGGCGTCGGGCCGGGTAGAGGGTCGGCGGCAGGGAGCGTCGTTTCGTATATCCTCAACATTACCGGATTGGATCCGTTCCTTTTCCGTTTGCCATTTGAACGGTTTCTCAACCCGTACCGGCCCAGCGCTCCCGATATCGACCTGGATTTCGCGGACGACCGCCGTGACGAAGTCATCGCATATGTCACGGAAAAATACGGGGAGGACAAAGTGGCACAGATCATCACCTTCGGTACCATGGAGGCCCGGGGAGCGGTACGGGATGCCGGGCGCGCGCTCGGCATGCCCTACGCGCAGCCGGATAGGATTGCCAAATTGATACCGCAAGGTGCCCAAGGAGCAGGCATGACGATCGATAAGGCAATCGACCTGACGCCGGAGCTTGCGACGGCGTACCGCGCGGAACCGGATACGAAGCGGCTCCTTGATGTGGCCAGGAAACTCGAGGGGGTAGCGCGTCATGCGTCCGTGCATGCGGCAGGGGTCGTCATCGCGGACAAGCCGCTTGTTGAATACACCCCGCTTCAGCGGGAAAGCAAAGGTGACCGCATCACGACACAGTACGACATGTATACGGTCGGTGAGGACGGGGTCGGTCTTTTGAAGATGGACTTTTTGGGCCTTCGTAACCTTACGATCATGGCCGCGGCCATGAAGTTTATAGAGGAAGTGAAAGGAATAACGATTGACCTGTATTCTGTCCCGCTTGATGACACCAAAACCTTCGAGATGTTGGCCCAGGGCGAAACGACCGGCGTATTCCAGCTCGAGTCCGCGGGGATGCGGCGGTATATCAAGGAGCTCAAGCCGACGACCATTTACGATCTTATGGCAATGGTCGCGCTCTTTAGGCCTGGTCCGATGCAGATCATTCCGCAGTTTATTTCAAGGAAACATAACCCCAAAACGATCACGTACCCGGACCCCCGCCTAACCGAGGTCCTTAAGACCTCGTACGGCCTCATTTGTTACCAGGATGACGTGCTTCTGACGGCCATTGCGCTTGCCGGGTATACGTGGGGCGATGCGGATAAGCTGCGGAAGGCGGTGGGCAAGAAAATCCCTTCCGAAATGAAGAAACAGCAGGAGAAATTCGTCGCAGGGTGTGTGCAAAACGGCATGTCCCGGACGAAGGCGGAGGATATTTTCCACCTTATCGAGCCGTTTGCGGGGTACGGGTTCAACAAGGCGCATGCGGCCTGTTATGCGGTGATTGCATATCAGACGGCGTATCTTAAGGCCAATTATCCCGTCGAGTACATGACGGCGGTGCTTACGGCAGAATCGCGGGCCAATACCGGGGACACGAGGAATGAGAAGATCAGCCTGATCGTTGCCGAGTGCAAGCGGATGGGAATTTCCATACTTGCCCCGGACATAAACAGCTCCGATATCGAGTTTTCGGTCGAAGACGGCAGGATCCGGTTCGGATTGTCCGCCATTAAAAACGTCGGGGAGGCGGCAATCGAGAGCATCCTTGCCGCACGGAAGTTGGACGGGTCGTTTGTGACGTTTGTCGATTTCCTCAAAAGAGTCGACGTTTCCAAGGTAAACAAAAAAACGCTCGAGAGTCTGATTCGTGCCGGTGCCATGGACGCTTTCGGTTCACGGTCAGCGCTCCTTACTGCCCTCGAAACGCAGCTTGACCGGGTACATAAGGAGCGGAAGGCGGCGTCCCTGGGGCAGGTCGGACTGTTTGACGGCGGGGACGAGAGTGCGTCGCATCACGCGGACCATTTACCGAAAGTCGCCGAACTGTCGAGTCAGGAACTCCTGGCATTTGAGAAAGAGCTGTTGGGGTTCTACCTCACCGCGCATCCTTTGGAGAAGGCAATGGAGCGTTTCAAGGACAACGATAAGATAACCCAGATATCCTCCCTTACGCCGGAGCGCGTCGGGGACCGGATCCAGACGGTCGGACTCGTCACCCAGGTCAAAAAGATCCTCACCAGAAACGGCGGAAAGGAAATGGCGTTTGTCCGGCTCGAGGATTTGAGCGGTTCGATCGAAGCGGTCATTTTTCCGAAAATCTATGCTATTTCCGGATCGGTATGGGAACGGGACAAGGCGGTGATGGTTTCCGGAAAGGTGGACCAGAAAGATGACCGCCTGGTACTATTAGTTGATGAGGCGCGCCCGTTAAACGGGATGTTCGACCGTTAGGAGTGCGCGTTGACTGGGGAATTATTGGGGCGTACAATGACCATGAATAAGCAGGAAACCGGCGAAACGGAGTATTACGATGTCATTCTGGAGGATGAAGAAGGGAATATCCGTCCAAGAAAGACAAAGCCCGCCGACCCGAAAAAGATAAAAGATCCGGGATGGCGGTACGTCGGGCTTGCGGGGCAAATCGGATTTGATATCGCCCTTCCCATGGTAGTTGGGTTGTTGGTCGGTACCAAACTCGATGATGTGTGGGGTACGCGGCCGAAAGCGACCCTTGTTTTGTTTTTTATCGGACTTGTGTTCGGATGTACATCACTGTTACGTATTGTGAAGGAAATGTCCGTCAAGAGATAATGGGGCGTTCGGACAGCATTTATTAAGGAATCATGTTACATATTTCATTAGCGGCGGAACGCCTCTGGACCCTTTGGGGTTTTGGCATCACGAACTCCTTACTCACAACCTGGCTCGTCATGGGGCTGCTTATCGTGCTCTCCCTTAACGCGACACGGAATATGAAAATGATCCCGGGCAACGCACAGCTTATCGCGGAAAGCATTGTCGGCGGACTCCATGATTTCTTTGCGGCTATCGCAGGGAAGCATATCGCACAGTTTTTTCCGCTTCTTGCAACCCTTTTTCTTTTTATTCTGACGGCTAACTGGGTGGGGTTGCTGCCGGGGGTCAGTACGATCGGTTACTTCCGTGAAGAAGCGGAGGCAGTAGCTCCTGCTGCCGCGGAGTCTACGGCGGGAGACTTCTCGGAAACGCCAATTGCCCCTTCCGGCGATCATTCGGAGCCGACACCGGTACCGACCGGAGCGCACGGGGAGGAGCCCGAGGCAGGCGCATCCGCCACGGCGGAGCCTGCGAAGGAAGGGCAGGGTGTTACGAAGTTCGTCCCGCTATTCAGGGCTGCGACTGCTGATCTTAATATGACGTTTGCCTTGGCACTCATTTCCATCCTCGCCATGCAGTTTTTCGGATTTAGAAATCTCGGATTCCACTACTCGCAGCGGTTTTTGAATTTCAAGGACCCCATCATGTTCTCTGTCGGCATTCTTGAGTTAGCCTCAGACATTTCGAAGGTTGTGTCGTTTGCGTTCCGGTTGTTCGGGAACATCTTCGCCGGGGAAGTGCTCCTGGCAGTTCTCGCGTTCCTTATGCCGTTTGTTCTCCCGTTGCCGTTTTTGCTGATGGAATTGTTCGTTGGCGTCATCCAGGCACTCGTTTTTTCCATGCTGTCGGCGGCATTCTTTAACGTCGCGGTATCACATGGGGAGGAATCGCATGGGGAGGAATCGCCCGCAGGGGCGGCTGCCCATGCGCATTCATGATGCATATTGCCAAACGCGCGGATCGGGGTATACTTATAAACGTTTAAGGCCCTATAACGGGCAAAAAGAAAGGGGTGAGTATATGGAAGAAATGGTACGGTTAATTATGATGGGTACAACCGTCGCAGTCGGCGGAATCGGGCCGGCAGTCGCCATTGGCGTACTTACCGGAAAAGCACTGGAAGCCATGGGACGGAATCCTGAGGCAGCCGGTGAAATTCGGACGACCATGATTTTGGGTGTGGCGTTTGCTGAGGCTATCGCTATTTATTCACTCGTCATCGCACTCATTATTCGTTTCGTCTAAATAGCTAAGGAGTGACAAATGGAAAAATTAGGTATTGAACCAACGTTATTGGGCGCTCAGGTCATCAATTTTTTGGTGATCCTTTTTGTGCTGCAAAAGCTCCTATATAAGCCGATCCTCTCCATGCTCGAAAAACGTCGACGCGAGATCGCCGAAGGAGTCGCGCTTACGGAGAAAATGCGCACCGAAGAAGAGAAGATGAAGGAGAAGCAGGAAAAGGCCATGGGCAAAGCCCGTGAGGATGCCATCCTTGTTATCGAGGACGCCAAGAAACAGTCCAAAGAGGTTGAGAAAGAGCTCGTCGCCGACGCACACAGCCAGGCGGCGGCCATTATCGAGCGGGCCAAGAACGAAGCTGAGGACATCAAGAAGTCCGCAGAAGCCGCGATCCGTCGGGAAGCGGTCGATCTCGCCGTCGTGATGGCAAAGCGCCTTCTTGCCTCGATCATGAGCGCCAAAGAACAGCATGCGCTCATCGAGAAACGGGTCAAGGATCTTGAATCCTGGTCGCTTAAGGAGGGCAGGAAATCCGCTTCGTAAGGAGTATCTTAGGGTATGAAATCTATTTCCAAGGATGCACGCGGGTTTGTCGAAGGGGTGGTCACCCACCTCAAAAAGAGCGGGAAGGCACGGGAGGTCGCTCCACACGTGCAGTCGTTGCTATTTAAAATGACCGCGACAGCCAAAGCGGAAGCGACAGCGCACGTGGAGTCGGCGGTGAAGCTTACCCCGTCGGAAACCCAGAATATCGCCCGGGTCCTCTCGAGGATTGCCGGCCATGAGGTTAGTATTGTTGCCGCGGTAAACCCGGCGCTTTTAGGAGGACTGCGTATCACCATGGGAGATTGGGTTGTCGATACGAGTATTCGGAACGAACTCAATCAAATGGCTCACTTAGTGACCGCATCATAAAACTATGAAACAAATGACCGCTGAGCTTATTGCCAAGGAACTCGTCAGGAAGCTCGAAAGCTACGAATCAAAAGTGAGCGCCCGCAGGGTCGGGTACGTCACGACCCTCTCGGACGGCGTTGCAAAAGCCTCCGGACTTCCCGGTGTCCAGTATCTCGAGCTTGTGACGTTTAACAACGGGGTAGCCGGAGTCGTCATCAACCTTGAGGAGGAAGAAGTCGGCATTATGGTGCTTGGGGATTACCTGACGCTCAAGCAGGGTGACGAGGTCAGGAGCACCGGCACCCTCCTTTCCGTACCGGTCGGGGAAAGTTTTCTTTCGCGCGTCATCAATCCCTTGGGTGAGCCGGTCGACGGCAAAGGCAAACTGACGGCAAAAACAAGGTATCCGATGGAGCAGATCGCGGCAGGGGTGGTGCACCGGCAGCCGGTAACGACACCGCTGCAGACGGGTATCAAGGCAATTGACGCCATGATCCCTATCGGGCGCGGGCAGCGGGAGCTTATTATCGGCGACCGTTCGACCGGGAAGACGGCGATAGCCATCGATACGATCATCAACCAGAAAAACGAAGACGTCATTTGTATTTACGTGGCGATCGGCCAGAAGACCGCACGCGTCGCCCAGGTTATTGCGGACTTGGAGAAACACAACGCGATGGGCCACACGATCATCGTGTCGGCAACCGCTTCTGATCCGGTTACCTACCAATACCTGGCGCCGTATGCGGGAACGGCAATCGGCGAATACTTCATGGACAAGGGCAAGGATGTCCTGATCATTTACGACGACCTCAGTAAACATGCGTGGGCATACCGGCAGATTTCCCTGACGCTGCGGAGGCCATCCGGCCGCGAGGCGTATCCCGGGGATGTCTTTTATCTCCACAGCCGCCTGCTCGAGCGCGCGTGCCGGCTTTCCAAGGATAAGGGTGGCGGCTCCCTTACGGCTCTGCCGATTATCGAAACCCAGGCAGGGGATTTGTCCGCATACATCCCGACGAACGTCATTTCCATTACCGACGGACAGATCTTTTTGGAATCGGACCTTTTCAACGCGGGGCAGCGGCCGGCGGTCAACGTCGGACTTTCCGTCTCCCGTGTGGGAGGAAGCGCCCAGATCAAGGCGATGAAAAAAGTCGCCGGCAACCTCCGTTTGGATTTGGCGCAATTTCGGGATTTGGCGGCGTTTGCCCAGTTTGCCGCGGATGTCGACGAGATAACCAAAAAGCAGATCGCGCGAGGCAGCCGGATGATGGAGCTATTGAAACAGGGCCAGTTCGTACCGGTTTCCGTTTCCGAACAGGTAGCAATCATGTGGGCGGGAGCCAAAGGGCATCTCGACGAGATTCCGGTCAACCGGGTTACCGAATTCGAGGCGCAATTCCTAAGCTACGTCGGCAGCCGGTATAAGAAAGTCCTTGCCGGTATCGCCAAGGAAAAGGTGCTGACGCCGGAAATCGAGAAGGGATTGGAAACGGCAATCGCGGAGTTTAAGAAAACGTTCAAGTAACTTCAGGTATGGCAAATATCCGCCTTATCAAACGAAGGATCAAAAGTGCGAAAAACATCGCCCAGATCACCAAAGCGATGGAGCTTGTGGCGGCCGCGAAAATGAAGAAAGCACAGGCGGCTGCCCTTGCCGGTAAATTGTACGCCCAGAAGATTTACGAGATGGTGATGCGGCTTTCCAAGCGGACCGACTACCGGGAGCACAAGCTTCTTTTAGCGCCCGAACCGACGGGTAAGCGTCTGGTCGTCCTGTTATCGACAAACAAGGGGCTTTGCGGCGGCCTCAACACTTCACTCTTCCGGTTTTTTATGCGGCACTACAAGGACGTCAATTACGATGTGGTGACGATCGGCAAGAAAGGGGCGGATTTCGTGACCCGTTTAGGGCATGGGGTCAAAGCGGACTTTTCCGATACGACGCCGTTTGAGAAAATCGTCCCGGCACTTGTTGACTATCTTACGGAACAGTTCCTTTCCGGCGGCTACGATGCGGTAGATTTGGCATCCAACGAATTCCTGTCGATCACCAAGCAGGAGCCGCGGGTGAAAACCGTTCTCCCTCTGACCATTTCCGGCGTCGACACGGCTGGACCGACCGAAGAGGGGAATTACGAATTCCTCATCGAGCCTTCCGTTGCGGAAGTGTTTGAATCGCTATTACCCCATTATGTCGAAAACCAGATTCGGGACGCCGTCCTCCAGGGCGAAGCTGCCGAGCATTCGGCACGGATGATCGCAATGCACAACGCGACCGACAATGCCAATTCCCTGCAGGATGATTTGACACTTCTTTACAACAAGGCACGCCAGGAAAAGATTACCTACGAAATTACCGATATGGTGACGGCGAGGTTGGCCGTCGAATAAACCTATTTAGTCAAGGGAGGAGCTATGGCAAAAAAAACGACAACGGCAAAAAATACGAAAGAAGGAATAATTGTTCAGATCCAGGGCGTCGTCATCGATGTGCAGTTCTCCGATGAGTATCTGCCTGCAATCTATGAGGCACTGACGGTTCCTTCCGAATACACGGCATCAAAGTCGCTGGTTCTTGAAGTGGAGCAGCACTTGGGGGACAACCGGGTCCGGACGATTGCGTTGGGACCGACGGACGGTCTTTCGAGAGGCCTGACCGTGACGGCAACGGGCGCACCCATTTCGGTTCCGGTCGGCAAGAAAACGCTCGGGCGCATTTTCAACGTCGTCGGCGAGCCGATCGACGAGGGCGCGAAGGTGGAAACCGCCAAGAAGCATCCGATCCACCGTGCGGCGCCGCCGTTGAAGAATCAGTCAACCAAACGCGAAATCCTCGAGACGGGCATTAAAGTCATCGACCTTATTTCTCCCTTTGTGAAGGGAGGCAAAATGGGCCTGTTCGGAGGCGCAGGATTGGGGAAAACGGTCCTTATCCAGGAGCTTATCCATAACGTCGCCGAAATGCACGGAGGCGTATCCGTATTCACCGGGGTCGGGGAGCGGTCCCGCGAGGGGAACGACTTATGGAAAGAAATGAAGGAATCCGGCGTCATCGGCAAGACCGCGATGGTCTTCGGTCAGATGAACGAGCCGCCGGGATCCCGTCTCCGGGTCGCACTGACCGGGTTAACCATGGCGGAATATTTCAGAGATGAGGAAGGCCAGGACGTGCTGCTTTTCGTCGACAACATTTTCCGGTTTGCCCAGGCGGGAAGCGAGGTATCGGCTCTTCTTGGTCGTATCCCCTCCGCCGTCGGCTACCAGCCGACCCTGGCTGACGAAATGGGAGCCTTACAGGAGCGCATTACGTCGACCAAGCGGGGATCCATTACGTCCGTGCAGGCTGTGTACGTGCCCGCGGACGACTATACCGATCCGGCGCCTGTTACCACGTTTGCCCATTTGGATGCGACGATTTCCCTTGAGCGGTCGATTGCCGAGCAAGGCTTGTATCCTGCGATCGACCCGCTGACGGCAAACTCCCGCATTCTCGATCCGTTAGTCGTGGGCAACGTGCACTATGACGTGGCCAGAGGCGTTCAGAAAGTCCTGCAACGCTACAAGGATCTCCAGGATATCATTGCCATTTTGGGCATGGAGGAGCTTTCCGAGGAAGACAAACTGACCGTCTCCAGGGCCCGAAAGATCCAACGGTTTTTAACCCAGCCCATGTTCGTTGCCGAAGCGTTTACGGCAAGACCGGGCAAATACGTACCGATCGAGGAAACCGTCAAAGGCTTCAA
>CAZHOQ010000020.1:0-20368 GCA_964533995.1 uncultured Gammaproteobacteria bacterium | reverse complement strand
TGCTCGAGCAACTTGCCCGTTTTCTTCCCTTCCTTGGTACCAAGGAAAAATATGATCAGCGCGCCGATCAATCCCCCGATAAAAAACCCAAATAGGAATTTCCCGTCCGAATGATTGTTTTCCGACATATCAGAATTCCCCTTCCTCGTCATCGTTTTTTTTCCGAAACGATTTGAATACCGACAACGCCGCCTTTATCCCGCTTACGACACCGGACATGCTGGATACGGAATCGCCGACCGTTCCGGTCACCTTCTTAGCATCATCGAGCATGGTATTGGTCTTGAATATGGCGGTACGGATTTCCTTAAGGATGTACCACACTTGCACGCCCAAAACGACAAGGAGGAGGGTCAAAATGAAGCTTATCGCGATGATGGTGATTTGAACGGGATCCATGGGCAGTGAATGTATGATTAGTATCTCCCAAATGACAATAACTGTCAACCAGTCGAAACCGGGTCTATATGTGACTAACTACGGCTGGAATCCAACCTCGCGAACGACAGAGGTGACTATCCCGAACCGGGACGTGGACGTAACCGTAATCTTATTGACGCCTGCCTCGACCTGCACCCGGTCATAGAATCTGCCATCGTCCCGGACAATCGTGGATACGCCGTTGATGGTTACCGACGCGTCCGGATCGGTTTTTCCCTCGACAACGACGCGCCCCTCTTTGACGATCTCGTTATTCTTCGGCGTGTCCACGACAAGCGGAGGGGCCTGGCGTGTCCGGACGTACTGGCTACCAAGGTACGCAAAAAACAGGAGCAGGAGCACACCCACGAGGATCCCGACAAACCTTCCCGGAGTCAAATGCACCAATGGTTTATTGAGGGGATCCGCTACCCCCTTGGGGATGAGACTTGCTTTTGTGACCTCCGTCGTCTGCCGACGGAAGAACGCCATGATGGCATCCGACGAAAGCCCCAGAAATTCGGCATAATTCCGTACGAATCCCTTGGCATAGGACGGGCTCGGGAGCTGCCGGAAATCATCCGCTTCCAGCGCACGGATATATTTTTCCCTGATCTTTGTCGCGCGTTCGACATCCGCCGGGGTCAGTCCTTTCGCAATACGCGCTTCCCTGAGCATAACGCCGACGGTTTTCATGGTGGGCTATCCTTGGGCTTCCGTGCTCGCCTGGCTCAAATAATCATCGGGGTTTTTGATGAGCACGTCGCGCGGTTTTGATCCTTCGCCCGGTCCGATAATGCCGGCCATCTCCAACTGGTCCAGGATGCGGGCCGCCCGCGCGTAGCCTACGGAGAGCCGCCGCTGCAGAAGCGATGCCGAAGCCTTGTCATACTGGCACACGAGCCGCAAGGCGTCTTCAAACAACGGATCCTTGCCGTCTCCACTGCCGCCTCCGGCACCACCCTTCTTCGTCGCGGCCCCCGCCTGGTTCAAAACCTCTTCCGTATAATGCACTTCGACGGATTTGCTCTTGAAAAATTCAACGACACGATTTACTTCCTTTTCCGATACGAAGGTCCCCTGGATACGCATCGGCTTGGCCTGATCCGGTGGTACATATAACATATCTCCCCGTCCGAGGAGCTTTTCCGCACCGGGCATATCGATGATGACTCTCGAGTCGATCATGGACGACACGTTGAACGCGATGCGCGCCGGGATATTGGCTTTGATAAGCCCGGTGATGACGTCAACGGAAGGCCGTTGGGTCGCAACAACCAGGTGGATACCGGTTGCCCGCGCCATCTGCGCCAATCTGCAGATCGTATCCTCTACCTCAACGGGGGCATACGCCATAAGGTCGGCAAGCTCATCAATGATGATGACGATATACGGGACCGCCTGAAATCCGGACAATTCGTTAAAGCTATCGATGTTCCGGACCCCCACTTCCGCAAACTGTTTGTACCGGCGCTCCATTTCGGCAACCGCCCACCGCAATGCCGAAAGTATTTTATCGGCTTCGACGATGACCGGCGTTAATAGGTGGGGGATCCCGTTGTAGCCTACGAGTTCGACCCGTTTCGGATCGACCAGGATAAGCCGCACATCTGCGGGCGTTGTGCGGAAGAGAAGGCTGCAGATCCACGCGTTAAGAAGTACCGATTTTCCGGATCCCGTCGTGCCGGCAACTAAGACGTGCGGCATTTTGGCAATGTCTCCGACCATGGGGCTTCCCGATACGTCAAGTCCGAGCGTTACGGCAAGCTTGCTCTTGGCTTTCCGGAGGGTGTCTGAGGAAAGCATCTTTTTGAGCGTCACGAACTCCAGTCCGCGGTTGGGCACTTCTATTCCGACAAGGTCGCGCCCTGGGATAGGCGCTTCGATACGGACCTGTCCCGTGGGAGCGGCAAGGGCAAGTGCCATATCGTTTCCGAGCGAGGTAATTTTGGAAACCTTCGTCCCCTGCGAAAGCCGCATGGCGTATTGGGTGACCGCGGGGCCGGGATTCACTTCGACGACCTGGGCGCGTATGCCGAAACTGTCCAGCGTCTTTTCTATGGTGTCGGCATTTTTCCGCACGTCTCCGCGGTCTACTTTCTCACCCGGGCCTTCCGAAAGAATACCGACGTCCGGATATTCCCACATTTTCATATCCTGGCTGTTTTGTAGTCCCTGCGATAACCCCATCTTGTCCGTGCCACCGGTCTTGGCAACGGTAGGCGTCAAGGCAGGAGCTTTCCCAGCCGCAACCGGCGGGGGAGTCACGGGCATTTTCACGAGCGGCTTGTCCCCTTCCGGCTCCCGGATCTTCAGCTGTTCGGTTCTCCCGCCGATGACAAGGTCCGGCTTCTTTTTGGTGCCCAGGGAGGCAAACCATTCGAAAATCGTCTGCGCTCCCATCAGAAGGAAATTGATAAACCGGTCAAGCGAGGTATTAAAAAGTACGATGACGCCGATAAGTATGACCGCAAGGAAAAGGAGGGTCGCCCCCTCCGCGGCGATTGCTTCCGACGTAAGATTCCAGAGTCCTGCGCCGATGTCGCCAGCGCTGGTTAACGAAAGCAGCCCGAACAGGATGATGCCCAATCCCAACGGGACGTTCTGGCTCCCCAACTCCGATTTCACCTTGAAAAACAACGTGCTTGCCGAAACAAGGAAGATCGGGAGGAGATACATGACCCATCCGAAATGAGTGCCCAGGCTGTCCCGAAGCGAGGTGAGCATCGCACCCTCCCCGAAAAACGACAGGGAGATTGCAGCGGCAAACAGCCAGAACCATATGGCGGCAACGGTATAGACTGTTTGTTTTTTCAGCTTCAAACCGAATTTCTTCCGTTTATGGTATTTGCGTTTGGATTTGGACTTCAATTTAAATGCCATAAAAGCTCTTTCTAGTATAGGAATGACCGTGTCTCAATGCAACGAACGCCCCCTATCCCCTGTTCTCATATATCCTATAGTATTTATAGGGAAATTGTCAAGTTCAGACTTCCAAAACGACCGGCACGATGAGCGGGCTCCTTCCGGTTTCCTTGAGAAGAAATTCCTTGAGGGAATCCTCTATCCGTTTTCTTACGAATTGCCAATCGGTAATCCTCCCCTTCCGAAGCGAAAGCGCTCGCGAAACGACGCTTCCGGCTTCAGATAGAAGCTGCCGGGATCCTTTGACATAGACGAATCCCCGCGTGATGATCTCGGGACTTGAAGTCATTTTGCCGGTCGCCTCCTCAATGGGCACGACCACGACCACGATCCCCTCATGCGCGATCGTCTGCCGGTCCCTCAAAACGACATCGCCGACGTCGCCAATTCCCAAGCCATCGACCATAATATGTTCAAGCGTCAGGTGGTCAACGACACGGGGCGCTCCGTGGGGCGTAAACTCAACCACTTCCCCATCCTCAGGGATGAGTACCCGTCTTTTGTCATATCCCAAATCGGAGGCCAGCCTGCGGTATTGCATCAAGTGCTTGTACGTGCCGCCGATCGGCCAGACATACCGGGGACCTACCGCCGAAAGCAAAAGCATCATATCACCCGAGCTTCCGTGCCCCGAGACATGCAGGTCTTCCATGATGTCGCTGTAGGAAACCCGCGCGCCGTGCCGGTAGATCTGATCGATAAGCTTATTCACATCGTTTTCCCGGCCGGGAATCGGGTCAGCGGAAAGGATGACGGTATCCTGGTCCGTCAGCTTGACGAGCTTGTGGGCGTCGTTTGCAATCCTTGCGAGATTGGATGTCGGTTGCCCCTGCGCGCCGGCTACGACAAGGAACTGCTTATTGGGAGGCATCCGTTTTAGATCCCGGTCGGTGATGATCGCGTCGCGGGCAAAGCGCATGTATCCCAGCTTCACCGATTCTTCGACGTTCTGGTCTATGGAGCGCCCCAGAAATGCGATTTTCCGCCCGTATTTTTGCGCAAGCTCAATGGCAAGCTGGATCCGGGATACGTTTGAAGACTGCGTCGTGAACAAAACCTTCCCGTTACAAAGCCGCAATTCCTTCTCTATCGTTTCGCCGATGATCTGTTCCGATGGCGTGAATCCCGGCCGCTCGCTCCCCAGGCTGTCGGAAAGCATGCACAAAACGCCTTTCCTGCCGACTGCATTTATTTTTTCCAGCTCGGAGGGTTTCCCGTCGAGCGGCGTCGGGTCGAATTTGAAATCGCTCCCGTGATAAAAAATGCCGACCGGCGTTTCTATCACAAGATGCGACGTATCCGGAACCGAGTGGGTTAGCCGGATAAACGATACGCGGAAAACGCCCGCGTCAACCGTCTGGTCGTACCGCATGGGACGCACCCTATCCTTTACCACGGTTTCCTTGAGTTTCAGGTTTGCAAACGCGGCCGCCAACGTGGGCCCGTACATCGGGATTCTCCCCAACTTCGGCAGAATATACGGAATGCCGCCGATATGGTCGTCATGCCCGTGGGTAAACACGAGTCCGCGGATTTTATCCCGCTTGTCCGATAAGTACCGGACATCGGGAATGACGAGGTCGACGCCGAACATTTCCGCATCCGGAAACCCGATGCCACAGTCGACAATCAGGATATCCTTAATTTTCCCGTCATAACGGTACTCATACACATACATGTTCTTCGTCACGTTTCCGGCACCTCCCAACGGGACGATACGCACCGAATCCTTGCCGGTACTTTTTGACTCGCTTTTCCCCTCATACACCTGGTGTTTTTGGGGTAAGAAAAATTTTCTCATACACTACTCCTTTACACTGTTCCCGTCATGGACAGAAGTAAAAATCTCTAAATGACCGGGTAACACATTGAATCGTTAATACACGTCAATGAAATCTTTAATATTGTCCGCACTTATGTGGAACGTTTTCTCCCTGCCCTCCACAATGGACAGTGCAACCTTCCGACAGACGCTGTTTAACGTCCGTTCGATCGAACGGATACCCGCGTCGAACCCCAAAGGGCGCACGAGTTTCGCCCACATCGCCTCGTCGACGGTCAGATTGTCAGGTGTCAGACCCGACTCCTTCATCAGTGCGGGCATGACGTACTTCTTGGCGATCTCGATCTTTTCGGCATCCGTGTACGAAGGCATCTGGATGGGCTCAAGACGGTCAAGGACGGCTGTCGCGATATTCGTCGTATTGTTGCTCGTTGCGATAAACAACACTTCCGACAGATCAAACGGATAGTCGAGATAGTGATCGACGAACGCGGAGTTCTGCTCCGGATCAAGAAGCTCGACCAATACGCCCATGATATCCCCGCGTGCGTGCTCGGAGACTCTGTCGATCTCATCAAGAAGAACGACCGGATTCTTCGTCCCGGCAAACCGGAGGCCCTTAAGGATAAGCCCGATCTCCGCGTCCGGCCGGACGCGTGACTGGCCCCGGAGCTCGAGCGCATCGGACATGCCGCCGAACGCGATACGGACAAATCTTCTCCCCATGGCCTGGGCAACCGATTTGGCGAGCGTCGTTTTTCCGGTACCTACCAAACCCACGAGACAAAGAATCGGTGCCCTCCGGGCAAGCATCGCGTGCGTCGATTTTGCTTCCGCATCACGGGTATCCTCGTTCTTCCGCTCCTCGGTCCACCGGTTCTGGTTAAGCTTAATAACCGCCAGGTACTCGAGAATCCGCTCCTTAACGGGCTGCAATCCGTAATGATGCGACTCGAGGATTTTCCTGGCGTTCGATAAGTCGAGCTCATCGGTGCTTCTGGTATTCCACGGAAGGCTGACGACCCAATCGATATACCGGAGCATCTGCTCAATGTGGACTCGTGCCGATATATCGTGCTCAAGCCGTTCTATCTCTTCAAGATTGGCGACCACCCGCGTTTCCATCTCCGGGGGAACCTGCACTTCCTTGAGTTTTTTGCGAAGCACTCCTACCTCATCCAACAGTCGTGACATAGTAGTATCATAACAAATTCATCCCGTTAATTCTTATCCATTCCTTCCTCCCCGGACCCGACGCCGTTCGTTTCACAACGGGAGTAAATATCCGTATCGGTGAGCATTTCCTTCCGGATTTTTGGCGTGATGTCGGTCATCACTCCCCGGGCATCGACCGCAACCCCGAAAAGCGAAATGCGTGGATCCACGATCCCCAGGCCGTTCGGTACGCAGACTTCATTGGCGGCCGCATCCCTTCGGCTCGTGAACATCGCCAGCTTGGGACTTCCGTTTCGTGACCGGAGAAACGCCAGGTGACTTCTATAATCCTCAGGATCGACATACCGGTTCCCCGAATTATCAATAAATACGATCGGTGAGGGAACCGAAGGCGCGACAATCCGCTCAAGAAGCGCCATATTCCGGTCCACGATTGCAACGTTCCGGTATGATTCCATGATGCGGAACGCATCCGATGCGGCGTACCACGAAACAACGACAAGTGCTGCTCCTGCCATCCATCGCGGCACGGGCGCAAGTTTCCCGATACCGTAGGCAAGAAACAACGAAAAACCGACGGACGGAATGACGAAATGCCTATGCGTCACCGATACGATGTAGTCAGGATCGGACGACCATTGTACAAGGATCGATGCCATAATCCACCATCCGGCAAATACGACAAGCGGCACCGGTTTTGTTTTCCCCGCCAATGTCCGCACCGTACTCAAAACAAACAGCATCAGGGCAATCGCACCGGTTACGATTGACCCTATGCTCCTCTGGCTTCTGCTCATATCAAACGGGGTGCGCGCAACCGGAACGATCCAACCGGAAATCATGTTCCCGACGCTCGCAAGATAAGTAAAAAATCGCTGGAACAATGCATGACTCGTACCGGCAAACCAGTATCCCCCATACCATTTCGTCAGCGCGGGCAAAAACGCGAGCTCCGCATACACGCTAAGCGCAGCAATGACAGCAAATACGGGTATCATACGGCGTTTTTCGATCTTCAGAAACGATTTTGTACGGAACATAAGCGGTATCCAGATAAGGAACAGCGCACGCATCGGGTCAGCCACTATCGCAAGTACCACCCATAACCATCCGGCGATCGGAAACGGTGTCCTGTTTTGTACGGACCTGACGTAAATTGCCGCCGCCTGGCTTAAAAATATGACGTCCAGAAGGACGATGTAGGCGCTTGGCCAACTAATTGCCTCCAGTCCCAAAGGGAGCAGCGCAAAAATCAATGCGCTAGCAATCCCGCCGGCCGGCGATCCCAATAGGACAGCCCCAAGATCGTATACGGCCGCACTGGCAGCACCTTTCAACAGGATTCCTGCGGATTGCCAGAGCAGAACATTTGTGCCAAAGATCGGGTACAGCGCATAAAACTCGAGCATGGTCCCGGGATGGAGCCAGCTTATGACGGGATACGCAAAAGGGTGCGTCACCAGCCAGAAGTAATTCCAGTCATCTTCCCACAGGGATAACCCGAGTCCCCTCCCAAACATGAGGATGGTCACAAGGACCAGTAGCCCGAAGAGTGCCGGACGGGAAGGCTTCCGAAATGATTGCACGAAGCGATCGTATCACAATGGCTTAATACCTTCTCGCGACCGCGGTATCCGCTTACGCTTAATACCGCCTGCGACCGCGGTCGAAGCCGCCGCGGCCCCTGCCGCCTCCGCCGCCCCGGTGGTCACGGCCTCCGCCGCCACCGCCGCGTTGTTCACGCCGCTCAGCGGATTTCTTTTCCGCGTCTTCCCCGAAAAGCATCGAGAGATTGATTCTTCTCATATCGTCGATTTCCATGACCCGGACTTTTACGACCTGGTCCAAAGAAACGACAGTGTTCGGATCATCAACGTAATCCGTACTCATTTGGGAGACGTGCACCATCCCTTCCTTTCCGGGAAGAATCTCCACGAATGCTCCGAAAGGAAGGATTCGCTTGACCGGTCCTTCATACTCTTCACCGACTTGTACGTCGTGCGTGAGACCCTCGACCCAGTCGACTGCCTTTTGTACACCTTCCGCATCGGTTCCCGAGATAAATACCGATCCGTCATCGTTGACGTCGACGGTCGCGCCGGTAACGGCAATGATATTTCTGATCACTTTGCCTCCGGGCCCGATCACCTCGCCGATCCGCTCCGTCGGGATCTTGATGACTTTCACTTTAGGAGCGTACTGCGATACGGCCGACCGGGGAGTTGGGATGACTGCCTCGATTTTGGCAAGTATCATCTCCCGTGCGGTTTTTGCCCGTTCCAGCGTACCTTCCACAATTTCATCGGTCAGTCCATCGATTTTGATGTCGAGCTGGATTGCCGTGATGCCGTTTTTGGTACCGGCAACTTTAAAGTCCATGTCGCCGGAGAAATCCTCGATGCCGAGAATGTCGGTCAGCAACACAAATTTCTTGGCATCGGACATGAGACCGATGGAAATGCCGGCAACGGGAGCCTTGATCGGCACGCCCGCATCCATGAGGGCGAGTGTCGAACCGCAGGTTGACGCCATGGAGGTCGAACCGTTGCTGCTCATGATCTCGGATACGAGCCGTATGGTATACGGGAACTCTTCTTCGCTCGGAATAACGGACATAAGTGCCCGCTCGGCAAGGGCCCCGTGCCCGATTTCCCGACGGCTAGGTGTCCCCATCCGGCCGGTTTCACCGACTGAATACGGGGGCATGCTGTAGTGATGGATGTATCGCTTGGATTCCTCTCCCATCGGGCTTTCGATAAGCTGTTCGAGACTCGGCGTGCCTAATGTCGCGACAGTAAGCGCCTGGGTTTGTCCCCGCTTGAACATCGCGCTACCATGGGTTCTTGAAAGAATGCCCACTTCGATTTCTATCGGCCGGACTTCATCGATTTTGCGTCCGTCGAACCGCTTTCCGTGAATAAGCACGTTTTCCTTGACCTGTTTCTTGAACAGGCTGTCCAATGCGCCCTCGATGTCCTTAAGGCTGTAATCCGTGCCGTAGGCCTCGGATATGACTTTGGCAAGCTCGGCAACTTCCGTGCCGCCGAATTCCTTCTCCGCTTTTTTGGCAAATGCCGCATCCATTTCCTTGCGGTAATCCTTTTCGATCTTCTTTTTCAGCTCATCCGCTTCGGATACTTCCTTAAGTTCCGTTTTTGGCTTGCCTACTTCCTTAACCAAGGACTCGATCAGATCTATGATCTGTCCGTTGGCCTTTTTTGCTTCAAGAACGGCGTCGTACACGACTGCTTCCGGCGTTTCACAAAATCCGCCTTCAAGCATGACTACCTTCTCACGGCTAGATGATACGATGAAATCAAATTCACTCGTTTCCTGCTCAAGGACAGTCGGATTAACGATGAATGCGCCCGTTCCCGACTCCGCATCCTTGATATAGCCGACACGGACTCCCGCGATCGGCCCGTTCCACGGAACGGGGGAAATGGCAATGGCTGCCGATGTGGCTACCAATCCAAGGACGTCCGGATCGTTGACACCGTCTACGGAAAGCACCGTGATGACAACCTGCACGTCGTGGTTGTAGGATTTCGGGAACAATGGCCGGATGCTCCGGTCGATAACCCGTCCGGCAAGCACCGCGTCATCAGTAGGTCTGCCCTCACGCTTTACCCACCGGGAGCCTTTGATGCGTCCTCCGGCATAGAGCCGTTCGACGTACTCAACGGACAACGGGAAATAGTCGAGCGTCGTCTCCTTGGACGAGGCAGTGACGGTCGCAAGGACCATGGTTTCGCCGTATTTGGCAAGGACTGCGGCGGATGCCTGTTCGGCAAACCGTCCGACTTCCAACGTCAGCGTTTTCCCTGCGATTTCCGCAGTTTTGGTAATAATCTTCATAGGATTATGAAGCTCCGGGGCGTTGGGAAGTATAAGTGTCGCTAGGGATTGAAGATAGAAAACGGAAGATCCCTTTTTCTACTTCTATACTCTATCCTCGACCACTAGCACCCTATCTTCCAACACCGCGTGCCTAAAAGTAAATTATGTTAATCCTAACTTTTCCTTGATTTGTACGAATCGTTTCTTGTCTTTCTTTTCGAGATAGTTAAGAAGTCTTCGCCGTTTTGAGACGATTCCCAGAAGTCCCCGTCGGGAATGATTGTCATGGGGATTGCTCCGCAAGTGACCGACGAGTTTCTCGATTCTCCGGGTGAGCAGGGCAATCTGCACTTCCGGGCTTCCGGTATCTCCGGTTTTCACCGCAAACTGCATGATGATTTCCTGCTTTTCGGGAGAAGGTATTGCCGCTTCCTCTTCGGAAACCGCTTTGGCTTTTGCCGCTTTCACGGGTTTTTCCTTTTTATCGGCCTTGACCGGTTTCGTCGCCGGTTTCTTTGCTGCTTTCGTTACTTTTTCCGCTTTTGATGCTTTTTTTGCTGGCATAATAGTGATTCTAAAAAGACCGTTTTACGGCTCTCAAGGCTCTTATTATACGACAATCGCTGAAAAATTACCAGGGGCTGTTAGCGGCATCAGAGAAGCGAACCGGAGCTCTTGAAAATTTTCGGCTTCAGCCAGTCGGATGGCGGCTGGGACTGTTTCTTCCCATCGACCTCGGCAACGGGCTGCGGCTGGGGTACGGTAGGAGCTGCAACCGGCTGCGGCTGGGGAGACGGGACATTCGATTGGGGTTGCGGCGTCTTTGCCGCCGGAACCGGCTGACTCTGGATAAACACCTGCGGCTCCGCCGGGGCTTTGGGCGTCTCCGGGACTCCGAATCGCTTCGCACCCGCCTTAAGACAGACTGATGCGACTTCAAACGCCATACTGGTCACGTTCGGATTTTGGAAATTATTCGTCGCGTCGTAGACGGCATTCAAGAGATTTGTCGCGATATCCGCAGTCAGCTTCACCCCCAAAGTCGCCATGAGTTCGGCGACCAATTCCGTCGTGCTGGAAGCACCCGGGTCAACCAGATTGAGCTGCCCGTAATTCGTATTTTCGTTATGGAAGTCCACATTGATAAGGGGCTTACCCGCAAATAAATCTTTCTGCTTGGTATACACGTCCCCAAGCAGTCCGAGATTCACCGTATCCACGGAAATGATAAGGTCCGCGGAAACTCCCTGGTAATCGTATTGCACCGAATCTCCGCTCAGCGGTTCGTACCCCGGTCGGTGTTCGACCACGAGGTTGAATTTCTTCCCCTCGATGTTGTAGCTTACTTTTTCGATGGATCCGTCCACGTAATCGAAGGATATGACGAAGTTCTTTTTGCCGAAGTCCCGGACGACCTTGTCGATACCCACGAAGCTCGAGAGTTTAACCGTCATCGCATCCGGACATACGACCGTCGCTTTCTTACCGAGTGAAACGAGTCCGAGCATGAGCGCCAGACTCCCTCCCATGCTATCCATAGTCGGGTTCCCGTGGGTGACGATGACGACTTCTGCCGATTTCCCCACCATGTCCTTGGCTTGGGTAAGTGCTTCTTCGTAGGTCATAAGATTATCCTGTAGTGAATGCTATTATAGCATCTTGGAGCGTAAAATCAACTTTTTTGTCCAGAAGCACGCCGCATTCCCCGCCGACTTCGACTTTGGTCACGTCGTTTTTCCCCTGGCGGATGGACCTGATCCGGGCCCTTCCCACCTCAGTTTCCCCGCGCATAATCCTGACCATATCTCCCTTGGCGAGCCTACCTGAGGCTACCTTCGTGCCTGCGATCCGGTCTTTTTCGTACGGAAACTCGGCAATGATCTCGCCCCGGCCCAATTCCCGCTCACGGGACAATAAGTCTTCCATACCGGCTACCACGTCTTCCATCTCATCCAGTAGCTCATAGATGATGGAATAGGTTCGGAATACGACCTTCTCGTGCGTGGCCAAGCGCTCCACCCCCGCGCCCGGCTTTACGTTGAAGCCGATAACGACCGCACCCGTAGCTCTCGCCTCAAGGATATCCGCTTCCGTAATTTCCCCTAATCCAGCCCGAACCACATCGATATCTTCCTTGGGGAGCGCTTCCAGGACTGCCTCAAGCGAGCCTGAGGTATCGGTCTTGATGAGGAGTTTTAATCGTTTCTTTTCGGCGGCGGTCATTGCGGCGAGGAAATCGGCGACACTGGTCTCTTTTTTGGGTCCGGCCGCAGCCGTCGCGGCAGCGACTTTCGGCGTATCGCCCACCTCTATGCCAATAGAAGGAAGCACGGTAAATCCCAGCACTTCCACAGGTTTGCTAGGTTTGGCTTCCGAAACCCTCTCACCCCGCTCATCGGTCATCGCGCGGATTTTGCCGATCGATTTCACCCCTTCATAGAGAGTAGTACCTACCGTGAACGTACCCGACTTCACGAGAATTGTCGCAACCGTCCCCTTGAACTTATCCACCCGCGCCTCGATGACGACTCCTGATTTCGGCCCCTGGGGGTCTCCTGTAAGCCCCTTCATATCCGCAACAAGCAAAACAAGTTCGAGAAGTTCGTCAATCCCGGTCCCGCTTTTTGCGGAAACCAATGCGAACGGAACATCGCCGCCGAACCCCTCAACCTGCACTTCCGCTTTGGCAAGGTCCGATTTCACCTTGTCGACAATCACTCCGGGAAGATCGATCTTGTTGATCGCAACGATCATGGGGATGCCCGCCGCTTTGATCTGCTGGATGGACTCAATCGTTTGCGGCTTGACGGAATCGTTTGCCGCAACGACGAGGATTGCAATATCTGCGGCTGACGCTCCCCGTGAGCGGATTTTGGAAAACGCCTCATGACCCGGCGTGTCTATAAAGGTGATGAGCCGGCTTTTCTTGTCTTTCGTCTTAAGTTCGACCTGGTAAGCGCCGATATGCTGGGTAATACCGCCGTGCTCTCCTTCGGCAACGTTTGCCTTTCGTATGGTATCAAGAAGGGTGGTTTTTCCGTGGTCAACGTGGCCTAATACCGCCACGACGGGCGGCCGCACATACGAAATCGTACCGGACTCTGATCCTTTTGCCATAATTCTCGTTCCTCTTTGCAAACGCTCGCCTCATACTTACGGAGAATCTGTATTCGTCGAGCCTGATTCCTTTGACTCAGCCGTTTTTTGCGCGGGTGGCTTATTCTCTGCATCCGGAGCTTCCGTTGCCGCCGGCTCCGCAGGCACTTCCGCCTTCTCTTCCTCAACGGGCGCTTCTTCCGGTTTTGCCTCGGCAGCTGCCGGTTCTGCGTCAGGTTTTGTGACACCTTCTTTTCCTTTGATATCGATCTTCCAGCCGGTCAGCTTTGCGGCAAGCCGCACATTCCCGCCGTCACGGCCGATGGCTAGGGATAACTGGTCATCCGGCACGGTGACTTCGGCCGCCTGTTTCTGTTCGTTTAAGGCAACCTCCATGTCTTTGGCAGGGGCAAGAGACGCCATGATAAATTGCCGCGTATCGTCGCTCCATTGGATGATATCCACCTTCTCGTTGCCGCCAAGCTCATTAATGACCGCCTGAACCCTTACTCCCTTTTGGCCGACGCAGGATCCTACGGGATCAACGCCGGGAGCGGATGAGAAAACGGCGACTTTGGTCCGGTTTCCTGCTTCCCGCGCGATGACGCGAAGCTCTACCGACCCTTGCGCAACTTCAGGGACTTCCCGTTTGAATAACCCTTCGACCAACCCCTTATGTGCGCGGGATACGATGATTTCGTTGCCGCGCATCGTTTCCCGGATACCCTCAATATAGAAAGTTAAACGCTGATTGAGGTGATACCGCTCCGCAGGATTTTGCTCGGAAACCGGCATGACCGCCTGGGTCCTGCCGATATCGACTATCACGTTGGGACCATCGAACCGCAGGATCATGCCCGGCGCAATCCCGCCGATTTTCTCCTGGTAATCGGAAAGTACCGCCTGCTTTTCGGCTTCCCGGATCCGCTGAAGGATCACTTGTTTGGCTGTCTGCGCGGCAATCCGTCCGAAGCCCGGCGGCGTCACGTCCTTGCCGTCATTGAGGACCCGTGCTTCCCCGGTGTCGGGATTCAAATCAACCGTGAGGGTAAGCAATTCGTCGGCGCCGTAATCTTTCCGGTATGCGGCAAGTATCGCGGCTTTTATGGTTTCGAGAACCACGTTGGGGTCGATCCCCCGCTCTGTGGCTACCTGGTTTAATGCTAACGCAAATTCCGATCGGACGACTGCTGGCATGGTTTTCTCCTTCTATTTAGTAAAAAAGGCGGGATCAACCCACCTTCCTCATCGTCAAAACTGGATTTCATTATATACCCTCGCCTGCGGCGCGTCAACCAAATTTGGCGTACCCACGCATCGCATTAACGGGGAGTGTTGAGGCCGGCATCCGCGGGAAACGCCGTTTCGTATTGGCGGAGCATCGCCTGTGAAAGCTTCAGATTGGCAAATAGTACATTCTCCGTTTCCCACGGATCACGTTCTGTGTCATAAAGCTCCGTGGGGATAAGTTCCGGCGACCGGGTGTCGACAAACAGCTTCCACTTCCCTGACCGAACGGCAACCTGGTTTCCTTTCTGGGCCACCAGTATGCGCGGGTTGATACGCCCGCCCGTAAGAGTCTCCATGACGTTCAGCCCGTCAAATTTCCCCGCCTCAGATATACCAAGCAGGGCAAGCAGAGTCGGCGTGACGTCGACCGTTTGGACGTACTCCGACACCGTACGGGCGGCAATCCCCGGGGCCGCCATCATCCAGAGGACCCGCGTATTGGTGTCATAGAGCGTCGTGTGGGATATCTGCCCATGCTCCCCAAAATCCTCGCCGTGGTCGGAAACAACGATGACGACCGTATTTTTGGCAATTGCGGGATTTTTCACGAATTCGAGGAGTTGTGCGATGGGTCCGCTATCAAGGCTCCTGATCCGCTCATCATAAAGCGAACGCAGATAATCCAGCTCATCCCTATCGGCGGTATTGACCCTGATGAGCGGGTCATACTTGTCCCGGTACTCCGAAAGTATGCGCGGATGCTTGCTCACAAGCCGGCGCTGCGCGGTGAAATCATCCCCCAGGTCCGTAAGCGCGGACAACATGCGTTCGTACGGATTGGGATCCGCATACACCTGATTTATGATGTCGTTACGAAGCGCCAGCTTCATATTGACTAAAAACGTGTCCGATACGTCCCTAACGTCGGACTCACGCCATAACATCCAGGAATACGCACCATTCCTGAGTGTTGCCGGAACGTCTTCCTCCTTATAGGGAGGATGAACGTAATACGAATGGATAAACAGGAATGATTTTTTCCCGATTCCGACTTGCCCCTCAAACTTTAAAAGCGCTTCCGAAAGCGGCGTTTCCCTGCTGTCGAGTACGGTATCAATGCCCCGGGAATATACCCGGTCCCGCGGCATGTGGGGATTCCCGTCCTCCATAAAAAATGTCGTGGCATACCCCTGCGCTTTCAGGATCGACGGCAGAAACGGGAATGATTCCGAAAGTTTTGTCTCGTCTTCCTTTGTTATCCCGTGGGTCGAGGGATACGCGCCGGTAAACAGGGATACGTGGGTGGGAAGCGTGTAGTTGGCGTTGCCGTATGCATGCTCAAAGAGGACGTTGCTTCGTCCGAATGCGCATAGGTTGGGCGCCGTATTCTTTTCATACCCCAAACACGGAAGATGCATCCCGCTTAAGGTGTCGAGTGACACAAGGATCACGTTGCAATCCCTGCACACGGGGGCGGATTGCTTACCGGCCCGGCCCCAGATACCCCACGCCAACACCCCAACGAGCGTCATGCAAAACAAAATACCGACGGGCTTCACTGACCTGATTCTCTTTACCGGCATGATACGTTTCGGAAAAAATCTTTCGCCCCGGTTTGCGTTTCCTGCTTACGGGTAATGAACTCCATCGAAAACCATGCGCTCCGCTTGGGACAATACAGATACCCCGCGTAACTTACAAACGCCACCTGCGAATCGATGCACGATCCGTATTGCAGGCGGTCGTTAAGATACCCCGTAAAATACGTAAGCGCATCCCCGTCCCGCGTTTTTATTATTTGCGGTTTCGGCTTATACGCATCGTCGCACCGGATCGTTGCGGACACGGCACCGGGGTAAGGAGACAGCGCCGTATCGTAAAGTCCGGCGACCGTTGTCAGCCGGATTTTGGTAAACGTATCGGCGTCTGCCTGTGACACGCCGCGTATTACTTCCAGCCTCATGCGTTCACTGCCGTTGTCCATCATCCCGCGCCAAACGTTACCCTTCGATTCATACGTTTCCCGGATACGCCAATGTCCGCCGCCGGCAACGGCAACGCAGGAAAATCCGCGGCAGTCCGTTACGAAAACACCGGCTGTTCCCCCGATGACTACCACCCCCACCGCCAAAACGGACAGTATCAATACCGTGGCTTTGGGAAAACGTCGCATCGGTTTCATATACGTATTACCTTATTATAGCGCCCGCAACTGTCTTCGGAATCGTTGTAATTTAGCTTACTAAATCAATCCCAATCCATTTACAGAAAAGGGGTGGTATGCGACACTACCACAAGGAAAGGACTTATCCATGAAATTATCGTCACATTCATCTCATCAGTATGCCGGGTTCGGCCGGAGGTTTTTGGCGTATGTCATTGACGGATTCTTCGTTTCCCTCTTAACCATGCTTTTCCAAACAGCAATCGGACAAAATCCCTTTACGTATCTTGCGGAAGCCATTGCCCAAAACACTGAAAAGATTGCGACACTCCAGTCCTCCCCGATGTACACCGTTTCCCAGGCATCAAGCTATATCGTCTATATCCTCTACACGCTCATATTCTGGACGGCCTACGAGGGCGCGACACCGGGCAAGCGCATCCTGGGGATCCGCATCATCCGGGAAGGAAGCAACAACCTGTCGCTTCCCGCCGCGATCGTCCGGATGTTCGGGATGGTTTTGTCCGCCATTCCCCTGGGCTTGGGATACCTCTGGGTAATCTGGGATAAAAAGAAACAGGCATGGCATGACAAGATGGCGCAGACGGTCGTCATCCGGACCGCGGCAAAAACGAATACGGCACTTATTGTCGTTATGTTCATAATCGCCCTTCTTTACCAGCTAACGATCTTTGCATCCGGGGGAATCTTAGGATTCATGATCGCCAGGGAGTCAATCGGACTCAAGAAACAGAATTCCGACGCGGTCAAATCATACAAGGAATCCATAGACTCCCTGTCACCGGAAGCCAAAGCACACTATGAAAAAAGCCAGGAATTATTCGGGCAAATGAAGGAGAATTCTTCTAACCGCCAAAAAGTAATCACGCTCAATGATGAGAATATCAGGGAGCTTTCCGCGGCAATAGAGGCAGCACCGGATGTTGCGCGGCTTCACTACGAACTCGGCAACGCCTACACATGGATCAGCTCCAAAGGAACCCTTGAGGACGGACTGAAAGCCTACGGCAAAGCGGAAGAGCTCGAGCCGGACAATGTCATTTACGTAACCAGTGTGGGCGATATGCTCATCCGGCTTGGGAAATTCGAGGACGCCGTCTTACAACTCAAGAAGGCGCTCCGCATGAACGCCAACTACGCGCAGCCGGAGTATCTCATCGGAATCGCATATAAGAATCTCAAAATCAATGCGGAGGCCAAAACCCACCTCCAGGCAGCAATCGACATCTGGAGCAAACAAAACGACAAGGGAGAGTTCGACGACGAGATTCTGAATGCCCAACAGGAATTATCCGGCATACCCAATTAAAGGAGGAACATTATGAAATTATCATGGCCGTTTCCGTGGTCTCCGGTACAGGCACTCTGGTTTGCAACCGGGGTCATACTCGTCGTATTTTTGTATACCTGGTCCGTCTATAACGCGATCATCAGAAAACGGAATCAGGTAAGAACGGACTTTTCCGACATCGACATCCAGCTTAAACGGAAGGCTTCCCTGATCCAGAATCTTGCGGATCTCGTCAAAGACTACGCCAAACACGAAAAGAGCACGATGGAGAATGTCGCCAAAGCCCGCTCCGCCGTCGATACGTCCAAGTCCGCCCAAGACCAGGCAAAAGCGGAAAACATGCTGACACAGTCATTGCGATCCCTCATGATGGTCAGCGAGCAGTATCCGAAACTCCAGGCAAGCGAAAATTACAAGTTATTGCGGGACGATCTCAACCAGACGGAGAACCTGATCGCCCAGTACCGGGAGGAATACAACCTGAGCGTCCAGGACTACAACACGTATACGCAGTCCTTCCCGACGCTTCTGGTTTCTAGAGTCCTAGGGTTCCACGATGAGCAGCTGTTCCAGACGACGGAATCGGTGTCATAATCATCCATGAAGGCTCCGGACAAAACCCGATCACTCCCCTTCCCTGCTATCCTGCGGCGCGCAAGAATACTATTTGCCGTCCTTCTCATTCTTACTATCGCATCCACTTCGTCTTCCCTGGTATTGGGGTGGAAAAGCGGCGAATTCGAGAAACGGATCATCGCTCCGGTCAAAACGGCAGTCAACGACTTCTTTGTGGCGATGACGGAGGAAAAACCCTCAAGTCCGAGCGGCTCGTGGAAAAAGTATGTGGATACCACACCCACACCGCAGGCGAAACGGGGTGCTTCAAACGAAGGAACCCGTATCATCATCGTTACCCCCAAGCCGCAGACGGGTACGTCGACGTATGACCGGCAAGTGCAACAAATGAATGAATGGTCAGCCCAGCAGCAAGCAAATCAGGACGCCTGGTGGGCGGAGCAGCAGAAAAATTTCGAGGCAACCAAACAGCAGAACAACGCGTGGTTTGAGGCAGAAAAAGCCAGACAGCAACAGGAGATGGAACAATTCCAAGCAGAACACGGACTCTAACACCTACTGCCCGCTCGCTTCCAGTTCCTCGAGGAGTTCCCGCTGTTTTTTGGATAAATGGGTCGGCACGTTAATCTGCACTTTGGCATAGTGGTCACCGCGGCCCGATCCTCTGACATGCGGCACACCTTTTCCCTTGAGCCGGATGAGCGTCCCCGGCTGCGTTCCCGGCTGGATCCGGATTTTCACCGTGTCATCGACGGTTTTGACGTCCAATACGCCTCCCAAGGACGCCATGGAAAACGGAATCTCCTCCTCCGTAACGATATCGTCGCCTTCCCTCCGGAACCGCTTATCGGGACGGATGGAAACGACGAGGTCAAACTCATCAAACCGTATCCGGGAGCCGCTGTCGACGCCTGCGGGGATCTTGATCGTTTTCCGCACTGACCCGCCGCCTGCTTCACCTGCTGGCACATGCACTTCCCGCGTCACCCCTTTGACGGCATCCATGAACTCGACTTCTATTTCATAGGTGGGATGCGCCCGCCGCTGCCTCCCCCCGCCGAACCCGCCGCCGAAGAACTGCTCGAAAATCTCGAATGGATCGATCATGTCCTCGAACCCGGAGAACGGGCTGCCGCCGCCCTGTCCGCCAGAGGAATAGTAATACTGGAACGGACCTTGCCGGAATCCTCCCCCACCGAACGGCCCCTGCCCCGCTCCCCCGCCGGCTCCCGGCTGGAACGCGGCATGGCCGAATTGGTCGTAGGTTTCCTTCTTCTTGGGATCGGATAGCACTGCGTAGGCTTCGTTGATTTCCTTGAACTTATCGTTGGCATTGGGTGACTTGTTGCGGTCCGGATGCCATTCCAATGCGAGCTTCCGGTACGAACTCTTTATCTCCGCAGGGGTTGCGGATTTGGAAACACCCAACACTTCGTAGTAATCGCGTTTATTCGGCATATGCAATCAATGGGCGCGCTTTCGCGCGCCCACCTATTATCCAATACAATTCGATTTTTGTTAACTTACGACCTCACCCTCTTCGGCTTTGCTCTTGTCGTCCGCCTTCTTTTCGCCGTTGCCGTTTCCTTCCTCTTTCGGCGGCTCGCCAGCGGCTCCCGCTTCGGGTTGCCCCTGCGGAGGCTGTTGCTGGTACATGGCAGCGCCGACTTTCTGGGTTACGTCTGATAGTTCGCTTGTCCTTTTTTCGAGATCCTCCTTGGACCCGGTCTCGAGGATTTCCTTAAGCGCCTTCACTTTCTCCTCGACCGCGGTCTTATCTTCCGGCTTCACCTTGTCCCCTGCGTCCTTCAGCGTCTTCTCAGCAACATAGATCATGTTGTCTGCT
>CAZHOQ010000019.1:0-20538 GCA_964533995.1 uncultured Gammaproteobacteria bacterium | reverse complement strand
GCTGCAAGTACGGAAGGCTCGGTACGTAGAGCGCAGCCTCATCGCGGTTGACGACCGGGATTTCCGCCTGCTTCAATAGCTTCAGTTTCGTATGGAGATATTCCCTAAACGTCCTATGCCAGTCCAAATGTTCATGCGTCACGTTTGTGATGACCCCGACCGCAAACCGTACGCCAAAGACACGGTATTGCGCAAGGGCGTGGGAGGTAACTTCGAGAACCATATGCGTATCCCCGTGATCGACCGCTTCGGCAAGGTATTTCTGCACCCACCAGGCTGACGGCGTCGTAACATGGAATCCGGTATCGTAGGCACGGCCGGCAATCACGGCATGTACCGACGTAATCATGGAAGATTTCACTCCTGCGTTTTTGAGTATTTCGTATATGAGGGTGGTTGTGGTTGTCTTGCCGTCCGTGCCCGTGACGCCGACGACCGTGAGCTTGCGGCTGGGGAAACCAAACCAGATATTGGCGAATGTGGCTTCCAATACGTGATAAAGCCCCTTAAGGCTCCGTAGCATATCCCTATTATACGGATTTACGCGTTTGAGGGCAAAATATTCCAAGAAGGAAAGAAGGGCAGCGGCGGTTTTCCACGGGCTATGCCCGTCGCCGCGTCGGGAAGGAAACCCGAGTTTCCGTCCCGAGACTAGCTACTGCGGTGGGATGCCCCAGTACGTGAATAGGTCTCTTGCGATCGAAAAAAATAGGGGGGCCGCAGTCTCCGAGCCCCACGGAGAACTTGTCGGCTCCCGGAGCGTCACCAGAATGACGAACTTCGGCTTGTCTGCGGGGGCAAACCCCACAAACGAGGCGATCGTTTTCGATTCGTCATAATGCCCGGCGACCGGGATCTGTGCGGTTCCGGTCTTTCCGGCGATCCTATACCCCTTCGGTTTTGCCCATTTGGCATCCCCGTTCTCAACTGCGCTCACCATCATCTCCGTCACGATCGAAGCCGTTTCCGGACGCACCACTTCCCGCACGACCTTCGGCTTGATCGTGACTGTCTTCCCTTTGCTGTCCCTGATTTCGGACACTATATGCGGCTCCATCATTTTCCCGCCGTTGGCAAGGGCGGCCACGGCCCGTACCATCTGGATGGGGGTGACGGCGATTCCCTGGCCGAAGGAGGCCGTATATTCGTCAATTTCCTTCCAGTCGTCGTCCGGACGGAGCGTGGGCGAGGTCTCGTCCTCAAGGTCTATGTCGGTCGACCGTCCGAATCCGTAGTCCTTGATCGCTTGTATGAGTTTGTCCCGGCCGAGTTTGCGGGCGACAAACACCATCCCGACATTGGAGGACCGCTCCAAGACCTGGGTCATGGTGATCTTCCCGTTGTACTTGTTGTTCCAGGTACGGATAAAGTACGGTCCAACCTGGACCGGGCCGTCCTCATCCATTTCCGTATCCGGCTTCACGAGATTATTGTCGATTGCGGTAGCCATCACCAGCGGCTTGAAGGTACTCCCCGGCTCATAGGTGGAGCCCACAACCGGGTTCTTATACAGCATGCGGTCGAAATCGGCGTAGGAGCGGGGGTCGTAATTGGGATAGGATGCCATTGCAAACACTCCTCCCGTCTTGGGGTCGATAACAACGGCCGTCCCTTCCTTGGCGCCATACCGGTTGATTCCCTCCCGTAACCGTTTCTCCGTCATTTGCTGTACTGCTTTGTCGATATGAAGCACGAGCGTTCGCCCGTCCTCGGGAGAAAGCCGCATTTCATTACCGATGAGGATTGGCGCGCCGTGCGCGTCTTTTTCCAACCTCCTCGAGCCCGATATGCCGCGGAGCTGCCGGTCGTAGTACCCTTCCAGGCCAAAATACCCGGTGTCGATGCCGTTCGTATCCGAACCCACAAACCCCAAAAGATGTGCGGCCGTGGATGCCTCGGGGTAAAACCGCTTCGGTTCCTTCTCAAATCCCAATCCCTTTAACTCAAGTGCCTTGAGTGCATTCACCACGGACAGCTCAACCTTGTGCTTAAGCGGCACCCATACCCGGTTCGGCTCCGAAAGTTTCGCAATCGTTTCCTCAACGTCCAGAAGAAGCGGCGGACTGACGTTCTCGGAAAACTGCCGGACGTTTTCGATGTTTCTGGGCTCCCCGAACGCGAGAAACGCAGGCTGGTTAATGACCAGGGGATTGCCATTCGAGTCGACGATTCCCCCTCGGGAAGCAGGAATAGTCAGTTCGATGAAATGCTGCGCAGAGGCTGCCCGCGCAAGGGATCCCGCCGCAATCACCTGCCAATAAAAAAGCCGGAGGACGATAACCCCGAAGACTATCGAAAAAAAGGTAAACAGTATCGAAGCCCGTAACCCGATCATGAAGCTATGGTATCACGTCATTGGACGGCACTGCCGTTCGTTTCGAAGGCAACCGGTACCTCAGGCACTAAATTCAGGATTTGTTTGGTCGTCGGTTCTACAAATCCCATGAGTTCCGCTTTCTCCCGGATGGCAAGAAGTGCTGAACGGGAGGCAACTTCGGTTTCCAACGCCATCTTCCGGTCCTTTTCCACAATGATATCGGATTCGAGCTCACCCAAGCGCTTGCCAAGGGTTGCTAGCTGGTTTGAAACGATGACTTGGAGCACAACGAGGATGATGGCAAGAAGGGGAATTCCGAATCCGACGATGCGAACCGCAAATTTCATATATTTGTTTTTCTCGCGACCCGGAGCTTTGCGCTACGGGACCGTTTATTTTGTGTTAACTCTTCCGAGCCCGGCGTCACGACGTGTTTTTTTAGCATCGTAAGTCCCCGGCGCCTCATAAATAACTTCACGATTCGATCTTCAAGCGAGTGGAAACTGATGACGGCCAGTTTTCCTTCCGGCTTGAGCACCATGAATGCCGACTCAAGCCCCGCCTCAAAACTCCAAGTTCGTCATTAACCGCAATCCGTAATGCCTGAAAGACCCGTGCCGACACCCTATCCCTTCCGTTCTCATTCGGAACCACCTCCGCTATCACCTTGATCAGGTCTCCGACCGTTTCGATCGCACTTACCGAACGGGCGCGGACAATAGCGTCAGCAAGCTTCCCAGCCAGCTCCTCTTCACCATATTCGCCAATAATGTCATAGAGTTCATCTCTCCCCGCCTGGTTTACCAATTGGGCAGCAGTGTCTCCGCCGGACGTGTCCATACGCATATCCAACGGAGCATCGGTAAACCGGTAACTGATTCCGCGCTCGGGGTTATCCAGCTGCATGCTCGAAATCCCGAGATCAAACAGGATTCCGTCAACCTGACCGAATCCCTCTTCCTTTGCTATCTCTCCGATATCAGAAAAGTTCCCGTGGCGGATTATGATTCTTCCTTCTTCAAATGCCTCAGGCACACGGTCCCTGAGATTTTGCGTCGCAAGCGTAAGCGCGTCTTGGTCCTGGTCAATCCCAAGCACGGTCGCACCCCGCTTTACCATCTCACCGGTGTGTCCCCCGGCACCCAAGGTCGCATCGATATAGCGCTTTCCGGGGGCAACCCCCAGCGCTTCGATGACCTCGGAAGCTAACACCGGCACGTGGGTCCCGTTCATACGCTTCCTAACTTGGCTGCATACTCACGCCATCGTGCCGTGTCCCAAATCTCGAAATGATCTCCGGCGCCTACCACCATGACCTCTCTGGCAATCAATCCGTGCTCCTTGAGCTGGGCAGGCACAAGAATACGACCAAGCTTGTCTATTTCGACTTTCTGTGCTCCGGCAAAGAGGTATCGGCGGACTTGGCGTCCCATTTCGTCCGTTACGGGTGTATTAAGGTGCTTTTCCGCTTCCCTCTCCCAGCTCTCTTTATCGAATCCGAATATGCATCCCTCGTAGCCTCGCGCAAGCACTATTTCCTCGCCCGTGATCTCTTGCCTGATTTTTCGTGGGAGAGTGATCCGTCCCCGATCGTCTAAGCTGTGGTCGTATTCCCCAAGGAACAAATTCATGCCTTAAATCTACCACTTCTTCCCACTAATATCCATAGTTATCCATTTTTCACGGCATGTCAAGAGGGGGTTTCACGGATTTCTCCCACGACAACCACAGCTAAACCTTACTCTTAGGGAAGACTTGTATGAAGCTAGGATACCTTAGAGGTCGTAGTCGCGCGTCAGCTGGCTTTTTTTGCCGTCTGTCGCAGTGAATTCCAAAACGACGGAGACTTTTTCCACGCCAAGGTCGGGCTTGCAGACGTTTCTCGAACACGTCCCCAAATAGACTTCACGCTCGAATCCGTCCTCTCCCGCAACCTCAATGGGCTTGGAGCCTGAGTTAACTCCTTTGATGAGTCCCTGGCTGTCGTACGTCAGTTCATAGCCGACCGTCATATATTTCGATTGCAGGTTGCTCACCGTGAGTACCACCGTATTGGCCTTCGCTTTTGAGAGCTTCGCGTCAACCACAATCGACGGGTCTGCTTCCGCCAACTGTTCGATCTCCTCTTCCTCTTCCTGATTAGCTACCGGTTCCGGCGCGGGAGCGATCGCCTTATACACGACAAATCCCGTCAGCCCGAGTAACACAACCAATGCGCCGATAATCAGTCCCATTTTGTTTTTCATAATGACTCCTTATTCTGTCAATTTTTCCTGAAAATACGCTGTAAGCTTCTCTACGGGAACGCGATCCTGCTTGGTCGTATCCCGGTCGCGTACCGTTACCGAATTATCCTCAAGCGTAGCATAATCGACGGTCACGCACCAGGGAGTCCCTCCCTCATCCTGGGAAAGATATCGCTTGCCGATATTTCCGCGGTCATCCCAGGCGACCACAAATGATTTCTTGAGGGTCGCATAAATTCCCCTCGCTTTCTCGACCAACTCCGGCTTGTTGGCAACGAGCGGAAATACCGCCATTTTGTACGGCGCCAACTTGGGCGCAAGCTTAAGGACCACCCGCTTTTCTTCCTCGACGTACGCGTCGATAAGGAGCGCCAAAAATAACCGCGATACCCCGACCGACGGCTCGATGACGTGCGGGATATACGATTCGTTCGTTACCGGGTCCAAATAGGACATATCACGGCCGGACCACTTGGCATGCGTCTTAAGGTCGTAATCGGTCCGGTTGGCAATTCCTTCAAGTTCCTTAAATCCCCACTCCGGGAAGTTATACTCAATATCCCAGGAATCCAACGCATAATGGGCACGCTCGTTTTGCTCATGCTGCCGGAACCGGAGATTGTCTTTCTTGAACCCAAGGGAATAGTGCCAGTTCATCCTTTGCTCCTTCCAATAGGAAAACCAGCGCTCGGATTCCGACGGATGCGTGAAGAACTCAAGCTCCATCTGCTCGAATTCCCTAAGGCGGAAAAGGAACTTCCCGGGCGTCACTTCGTTTCGGAATGCTTTCCCGATCTGCGCAATCCCGAAGGGGATCCTAACCCGGGTTGAGGAAACGACATTGGGGAAATTGACGAATATCCCCTGGCAGGTCTCGCCCCGAAGGTATGCAAGGGCCGCGGCGTCTTCAACCGGGCCGATGAATGTCCGGAAAAGAAGATTGAACTGCTTGGGATCCGTCCACGCAACGTCCTTGACGCCCCGTCCCCTGTGGAATTTGACGTGGGCATCGATTTCGTCCGGCTGGTCGGCCCGAAACCTAGCATGACAGACTTTGCATTCTATGAGGGGATCGGTGAAGGAGGCAACATGCCCGGAAGCTTCCCAGACCCTGGGGTTCATAATGATGGAACTATCCAGTCCCACGATGTCATCGCGGTCATGTACCATGCTTTTCCACCAGGCCTTCTTGATATTGTTGGCAAACTCCACACCGAGTGGGCCATAATCCCAGAACCCTCCGACCCCTCCGTAAATCTCGCTCGACGGATAAACATATCCCCGGCGTTTGGTGAGTGCAATGACTTTTTCCGTGATTGTCTGATTCATAATAAAAATCCCCCATCACAATTTTTAATATGTGATAGGGGTCCAAAAAGGACGGTTCCACCCTACTTCCCCGTGTGGGGCAGCTTCATTTTGTCGGAACTCCTCCGGCGCCACCCGGGATCATCGCTTCACCCGTAAGTGTACGGGGAAGCATCACCGTATGTCAAGATTTCGCTTTCGGCACCAAAAGCCGGGCAAATTCCGAGCTTTTCATTTTCCGTTCCGTGATGGATTCGATAAACGGCGGCAAATCGCTTCCCTTAAGATTCCGGTCCTCCGAAAGGAATCCGAGCATCCGAAGGAGCGTCACGGTAAACTCCGTGCTCACGCGGTATATGCTGCGTTCCTCGGCTTCCGCAAGCGCTTCCAACGCGGCCATATACAATGCATACACATCGCGGTGCTCCTGTTTTTCGGCAAGCAAGCTGTCGATAAGTTCGGTCAGGTAATACGCAACGCTCACTTTGGTGAGATTCGTACGTATGCCTTCGTAATGGGAAAGCGATGAAACTTCGGTGATGCTGTCCATGGATTTGCCCGTGTGGATGACGGCCGTAACCCGTGCAAACACCTCAAGATGGGACGCCCTGCGACTCGTGATCTTTCTCACTCCGCGGCCTACGACGCGGATCTTGCCGTATTCCTTCGTAAACAGGGTGATAATGCGGTCTCCCTCGCCGTAGTTTTTCCGTTTGAGGACAATACCCTCGATCGTATGGACCCGTGGAGCGGCCATGAAGTTAGAGCGTCACTTCCGTATCGGTATCGAGCGTCATTTTCTTGCGGTCCTTGCCATTCAGCCTGATCGTCCATTCCTGGCCGTCCGTACCCGGCTGCTTCTGGATAAGCAGGCGGTACTTGCCATCCGAGGACTTCACGGTTGACGTATATGTGAGCTCCATTCTTGCCTTCCCCATCGGGTTAACGATAAGGAATCCTTCGAAGACCGTCTTGCCCAGGTCTTCGTAGGTATCCATTTTCTTTGCCTTTCCGTCTCCGGGTGAAATGATGCCCTTGCTGTCCACAAGCTTGCTTCCCGCAGGCGCGTATACCCGGACCCAGTTTCGTAATGGGGCGTTCAGACACAACCCGCCGCTCTCGAGATTGCAGTCGCTGCCTTTGTACGGGTTGTTGTAATCAACGGTAAGTTTCGTCGTCAGCGTATCGCCGCTAACTGTCACGTCCTTGGTGACTTTCTCGGACACGAACATGTTGGACTTCGCGCCGGCCATGTTGCTGTTATTGAGGTGAACGTAGTCCCAACCGCTCCCTTCCTTGTAAGCAAGGATGCCTGCGGTTTCCTCCTTGGTCATGATGCGGCCTGCCATGTTGAAGCTCTCCCCGGCTTTCTGTTCCTGTTCGTTCAGGAAATACGCAAGCACGTGCTTCTGATTCACTTGGTCAAGAAGCATTTGGAAAAGCTTCCCCCAGTACTGTGACGGGGAAACACCTAACGCCTTATGCATAAGCTGCTGCAAAAGAATCCCGATGATGTCTTTCCGTTCCGTTCGGACGTAATTGACCGGCCGGGTCGAGTAGTCCTCGAGTTCGTAGACCGCGCGCGGGCAGTCGCATCGTTTGTCAATGTCAGCAGAAAATACCCGGCCACCGATCGTTTCCGGACCCAAAATTCTGAGGGCTTCGACCAGGACATACGTGTCGACCGCGACAACGCCGTCGATCTTTTCGACGCCTGCGGCAGACTCATACATCTCCAGGAACTTCTCCATGGAAACTTTGTAGTCCGGACTCAGGTTCGAATCGCGGATATAGAGGTTATAGACGTTCTTGTGGAATGTTGTGATCTCACGGGGCGCCGGGAATTTCTTCTTGAGCGCATTATCGAGATCATAAATATCCGTTGCCTTCTCGAGCGTGATTTTCCCTTTATCGACCCTGAACTGTGCGTATGCCGTTAAAAATCCTCCCGTTGACCTGAGTTCCTTGTCGTTTTGGAAAAGCACGAGATACCGTTTCATGGACGGCTCACCCAACAGCGCGGGGAGGTTGATAAGCAAGGGCTGCGCATTAACAAACAGGTTGGCCGCATTATCAATGACATCCTTCCCCTCCTGGAGCCGTGCGCGGACAACCGTTTTGCCGATTTTAGTGGGATACCTGTTGGGATCGATTTGATCCAGCTCCTTACGCATCGTATCAATCGATGTTGCCATTTCGTTGATTTTGGGGGTCAGCGCCTTCATCGTCTTGACGGCAACCTGGATCCGTTCGTCTGCCGATCCTTGCACGAATTTGCTCCCGCCGGTAAATCCCAAAAGGTCGGCGTTGGGTTCGAGCGCCTCGATTGCCTTATCCGCAGCGTCAATCGCAGCAAATCCCGCCTTAATGCCATGGGAGCCGTCGTTTACATAGGCACCCAGGAACGGAACAAACCGGAGCACTGCAATCTTGTTGTATTCGGAAGATAGCTCGGTAAACGCGGCGCGTGTTTTCTTAAGGCCTTCCTTGGTCGCCGCCAGATCCTGATTCTTTAAGGCGTCCGCGGCTACCCGGCCCTCTGCGGCAACGATCCTTGCCTTTGCCATGACACCACGGAGCGGCAAAAGCATGACACCGACAATGGCAACGAGTCCCAGGATAACTCCGGCGGGGATAAGCAGAAACTTTGCGTTAAATTTCTTCTTCTTCGGCTGCATATTCGGATCGGGGGCAGTATCAACCGTTATTTTCTTGAGCTCTTCAACCATAAACTATATTTTCTCTAAAATCCTACCGGAAAGTCAATCCCAAAGGTACGGCAAGGTATTATACCGCACCCCGGCCGGAAATCATCGCCCAGGGGCTTTTGAGGAGAATAAACAGGTCAAGGAATAACGATCGTTTCAATACGTAATCCGAATCGAGCTTGATGCGTTTGTCGAAATTCACCTCGCTTCGTCCCGATACCTGCCAGTACCCGGTAATGCCAGGACGCGCGGACAACACGACGTGGACCAAGTCTTTCGTATGCGGGTACTTCCGCTGCTGCTCGACCAATTCGTCGGCATAATACGGCCGGGGACCGACCAGACTCATGTCTCCTTTCAACACGTTCAAAAATTGGGGGATCTCATCTAATGAATGCTTCCTTATAAACCGGCCGACCGTAGTCACCCTGGGATCCTCGCGGAGTTTATAGCTGTTCCGCTTGTATTCCTGATACAGCTTTTTGAGTTTGGGATCGGTGCGGAGCTTCACATGCGCGTTGACAATCATGGAACGGAATTTGAACAGCTTGAAGGGCTTGCCGTCTTTGCCAACCCGCATCGGCGTATCGGCAAATACGGGTCCGGGGCTATCAAGCACGATGGCAATGGCTACGAGAATACTGACGGGCAAAAAAAGGATCGCGAGAATGAGGCTTCCGACGATGTCGATTGCTCGTTTGAGGATCGTATACATAATGTCGGTACTCTCAGGTTAAATGATCGTTCTCAGTTCCCTGCATGGATTCCACCAGCTTCTTCACCTTCGGTACCGAGTGCTTCCGGCACACGAGTAACACGTCGTTCGTGTTGACGACGAGTATTTCATCCATGTCGATCGTGACGACCAGTTGCTTGTCATTGTAATTGTAGACCAGGGAATCCTCCGTATCCGTGAGCATCACTTTCCCCTGCGTAACGTTCTTGTCATTGCTGTCTTCAAGCGCTTCCTTCAATGCCTCCCACGCCCCGATATCGCTCCACTCGATGTTATCCGAAACGACCAACGCATCCTTCGGGTCGAGCTTCTCGAGTATCGCGTTGTCAAAACTGATCTTTTCTAACGTCGGATAGATGCGGTCCATCACTTCGGTAAACTTTTCAGTTCCCCAGGCTGCGGCAATTTCCCCGATCTGACGGGCAAGGTTAGGCGCAAACGCCTCATACTGCCGCCACAAAAATGCGGGAGTCGTGACGAAGTACCCCAAATTCCATGCATGGTGGCCGCTTTCGAAATACTTCTTTGCCGTCACGGCGTCGGGTCGGTACTGGAAGTCGACAAACGAGTGGAACGAGATATCCTCACGGTTAGCAACTTGCGGTCCGTACGAAATCCATCCCAGATTTTCGCTGGCAAACCGCGGCTTTTGGGACACGAATATTATTTTGTCCGGCTCTTTCTTGATAATCGAACCTGCAACCCGCAAAATCTTCCGGAATAATTCCTGCTTCCTTACGAGATGGTCGCTCCATAGGATCACCATGGGTTCGTTTGGCGTAACTTTAGCAAGTATCGCCGTCATAAGTCCTACCGCCGGCCCGACATCACGGACTTGCGGCTCACCGATCACGTTTCTTGGTGGCAACTCATTAAGTTGCTCCTGCACGATCGGTACATAGGACTTGCCGGTCGAAATGTAGATATCCTGCCATGCGAAATCGGGCTGCAGGCGTTCCGCTGCCAGCTGGAGTGTCGATTTGTTCCCGATGATCCGCTCAAACTGCTTGGGGGATTTCTTCCGCGAGAGCGGCCAGAGGCGTGTTCCTACCCCACCTGCGAAAATGATTGCTTTCATACGAATGTGCTACCACTCACTTATGTCCGTGCTTCCTATGAGTCTCCAAAATCTGCCGGACGGTCTTTTCCATCCGGGCGCAAAATTTTGCTTCGCCGAACTTTTCCGCTTGTTTCCGTGCCGCTGTACTCGAAAACTTCCGTGTCTGACACTGAATCACCGCATGTGCCAAACTCTCCTTCGTCTGTTCGGAAAACAGGATACCGGTTTCGTTGTCTTTTACGATTTCGGCAATCCCACTTTCCTTATAGGCGATGACCGGCTTCCCCATTGCCTGTGCCTCCAAGGCCGACAATCCGAAGTCTTCATCGCCCGCAAATACGAACGCACGACATCCCTCATAATATCGAACGAGATCAGAATCTGTCAAATGATGATCGATAAACCGGATATTCGTTCGCGCCATCCGTTGCAACACCCGCTTATGCCTCCCGTCACCGACGATAACGAGCGGAAGCCCCAGTTCATTGAAGGCTTCGATCACAATATCCAGCCGCTTGTAACTTACCAGCCGCGACACCGTCAGGTAATACGGCTGGTCCAATGCCTTCGGAACATAGTCTTGCTGAACCGCAAATTTCGTAAGATCTACCGGCGGATGGATCACCGCAGCCACCTCACGCTTGTAATACGTTTCAATCCGTTTTTTCACCCGTTCGGAAATCGCGATGTAGTAATCGGCCCGGTGGGAAGCGATAAGATCCCAATTCCTCAACGTCGGTGCAAACGCCCGGAGAACGCCTGAGGCGACGGCACTGAAAATTCCCAGGCCCGGGTTTTTCTGGTATTGTTCATACCCGCTCCACAGGTATCGCGTCGGCGTCAGACAATAACAGATATGCAAAGTCTCCGGCTTGGTGATGATGTCCTTGGCCTCCGCGCTCGTTACGGAGATCACGACGTCATATTCGTCAAACGAGAACGATTCGAATGCCATGGGGGTAACTATCGGCAGCGATTCATGGATGTAGTGCGCAAACGGTATCCGCTGGAGAAAAGAAGGATGCACGTTAAACACCCGCGCCCAGGACGCCCGTTTCCGGTCGTAGACCGCCGTAAATAACGGTGCCTGAGGAAATATTTTGTGGAGCGCCAGAAGAACCCGTTCAGCCCCTCCCCATTTGTTTACGCGATCATAAACGAGCGCTACTCTCATATATCCTCAATGTTTCCTTCGCAAGACGCTTCCACGAATACCCGGAAATGAATTGTTCCCGCTCCCGATCCTTTTGTCCGTCGGCCGGCCGCCGGGCAGTCAAAAGCAGGTTAGCAAGTTCATCGGGATTGGAAGGATCAAAGTATACCGCATACTTCCCCAGAATTTCATGATGGACGGAAATATTCGACGCCAAAACCAATGTACCGAATGCGAGCGCCTCAAGCGGCGGCAATCCGAAACCCTCCATGAACGAGGGGAACACAAACGCGTCGGCGTAGCGATACAGGCTTGAGAGTGCCTCATCGTTTGCGGTTCCGTAGAAAACCACATTATCGGTGATGTCCATATCCCGCACCATCGCTTTCACCGCTTTGTAAAAGTAATCATCGGCACCGACCAGGACAAGCTTCCTGGGCTTTGTTTCCTTCGTGCGTTTTTTAAGATATATGCGGTAAGCGTCCAGAAGAAGCGGCAGATTCTTATGGGGATAGGCATTACCGACATAGAGGAAATACGGCCCGTCGATAATGCGCGGGGGCAGAGATACGGAAAGCAACCGCTTGTCGACTCCTTCGTATATCACGGATATCTTCTCAGACGGCACCCGGAAATGATCGATGAGTTCGCGCTTTGTAGCCTGGGATACCGTAATGATAGACTCCGCCCGTGATAAGCCAACTTTCATCTCCGCCCAATATCCCAATCGTTTAACCAGATACAAAGGCTTGGGCAATGTCGTGGCTTTTCCCGTGGCGAAATGGAGGATCGTAAGATCATGGATGGTGAGTACCATCGGGCCATAATAAAAAACCGGCGGATTATGGTACGGAATATGCACGACATCCAGTTTCTCGCGGGAGAAAAGCCGCGGCATGACCAGCTGCTCCGAAACGGTATGCCACCGGACCGATGCCTCAACCTTCTTCCACCTTCCGTTCGGGAGCGTAAATTTTTCGTATTGCGGATGCCTCAGAAATATGACGTATTCGTTAGTCGCATCGGTTATTTGCAATTCACGGATGAGATTGCGGATATACCTCCCAACCCCCGTCTCGTCAATGAGCCGTGCGTCGATCCCAATCCTCATATGCCCAGTTTCTCCAATAAATATATCCGTACTCCGTACATCGTGTTGACCAGAAAAGTCAAAACCGGCCCGTATTTTTTCGCGTAATTTTTCGTATAGAAGAGCCAATTATACTTATGAAAGTATACCTCGGTCGTGATCTTTCTCCCTCTGTCCTTGTTCGCCCTGCCGCTTTGTTTCTTCTTATGCAGAATGGAAACCGTAGGATTGTAAAATATTTTCCATCCCCGCATACGTATCCGGTATGCCCAGTCGATATCCTCACCGTACATGAAGTAATCCTCATCCAGTAACCCCACTTCTTCGACTACCCGCCTGCGGACCATAAAAAACGCGCCGACAATGCAATCGACTTCGTGAACGGAACTCAAATCCTTGTATCCCTGATGGTATTCCCCGAATAACCGGGTCTTTGGAAAAAGCTTTTCGAGCCTGGTCAGGTACGTAAACGCAACCCAGGGGGTCGGGAATCCCCGGTGACATGCCCAGTCCAGGGAGCCATCCGGCAATACCACCTTACAGGTTGCCGCACCGGCTTGAGGGGTTTCTTCCATAAACGCGATCATCCGGGATAAGGTATTTTTGGGTACTTCGGTATCGGTGTTTAGAAGCAATATGTATCGTCCGCGGCTTACCCGAATCCCGGGGTTATTCCCCGCCGCAAACCCCAAATTCTTTTTATTATCGATCAACGTAACCCAAGAAAATTCCCGCCGGATCATATCGGTACTCCCGTCTTCCGACCCGTTGTCACAGACGATAACCTCCATCCGGAAGTCACCCATATCAGCGTTTCGTAATGTGGTAAGGCAGGTCCGTGTCAGGTCCCTTGTGTTGTAGTTAAGGATGACGACGGACAGATCAACGGAATCCTTTTTCATACGGCGTCCTTCCATACGTTCTCAAGCCGGTCGGAAATCGCATCCCAGGCATACCGTTTTTCGATACACGCCCTGGCCGCTTTGGAGAGCTTTTGCCGCAACGCCAAATTGCCGGAAAGACTGCGTATTTTTTCCACGAAATCATCCGCGTTCTGTGCGGCGATATACTCCTTCCCGGGTGTCAATCCCAAACCGGAGGCTCCTTCCCTGGTCGTTATGATGGGGAGCCCCGACGCCATGGCCTCAAGCATCTTGAATTTCGTGCCGCCGGCAATGGCATGGGGTGCTACCAGGATATCCGCTTCCCGGTAGCAGGATGCGATATCGGCAACGTCCTCCCGAACAATACCTCCTGCCCGGGAAACGGCGGATTTAACGCCCGGTGGCACGTTTCGGCCGACGATAGTCAGTGTCGCGTCCGGCAACGACTCCCTTACCTTGGGCCAGATGCGCTGGGTAAGCTGTGTCACCGCGTCACGGTTGGGAAGCCACCGGAAATTGCCGACAAATAAAAGCGCCGATGATTGCCTTTTGACCGGCGGGGCATAGGTGAATGTCGCAAGGTCTACGCCGTTTGGCACAACCGCAACGGTTCGGGAGACCTCTCGCATCTTGGCCGCATCATCCGAAGAGACGGCAGTAAGTGCGGTCGCCTTCCTCCATGCCGTCACCTCCCAGAACTTGAGCTTCCACACGTCAACGGCAAGAAGTGGCCGTAGCGGGATAATCGGGAACCGGCGGACATAATCACCGTAAACGTCGTACTCGACATTATGCTCGGAAACGACCAGCGGGACGGAGACTTTCGGAATCGATGGCATGACATAAAAAGGCTCGATATGGATAAGGTCATAGGAATCTTCTGAAAAAAGCTTCGATATCGTGTTGCGTACATAGGCATTGTCATATGTCGCGAGCAAAAACGGATATTTTCCCAGCACCGCATGCGTGTAATATTTCGGCTGCCAGGCGTGTCCCCGCATGATGACATGGACGTCCTTACAAAACCGCAGGTTGGACAAATATTCGCGTTCGTTTTCGTTCCTTATAAACGATACGAGCGTGATCGAATGGCGTTTGGACAGACGCTTAAGAAGATTGTAAATCCTGATTTGTCCTCCGGAATGCAACGGATACGGGAGGACCGCGCTGACAAATAGTACCTTCATAAGGCCAGGTTCCGCGGACGGGTCAGGTCGATAATCGCGTAGGTTTCGTTTCTCACAAGCACGGTATATTTTTCGGCCAGTTCTTTCGTCTCAAAGTCGCTGTCGGAGGGAGATACGGTCACGTAATGGGTTGCCCCCATTGCTATTTTCTTGTCGATATCAAATCCCAACGGCCAACCCGACCGTTTCGTCTGATACAGGAATGTGGTATCCCCGTTGTAGGGAGCGATCACTTTCGCGTTTTTGGGTAGCAACCGGTTCGCGGCAGCTCCCGCCTCGATGATCTCCGGCCGGTTAATCCAGTAATAGGTGCGAATGGTATACCAGGAAAATGCCAGCATAAATAGGACCGCTACCCCGGACAGTGCGATACGGCCTAACGCCGGAAACTGACGCTGCGTAACAATCCAGGCTAATCCCTTCGCGACGAACACGCTCACTATCGGCAGCAATATGACCTGGTAATAATCGTGCTGTACGTTCCCTGCCGCAAATACGGAAAGATAGAGGAGTCCCCCAAGACCTAACACGTGCCAAACGGATGAATCCTTTTTCCCATTGGGGACAATAAGCCCCAACCCAAACGGGACAAGTCCCCAGAATCCCAATATGAGCTTGCCCAAACGCTCGGCAAACAGCCATTGGAACCACGCGCCTTTAAACCGAATGTTACCTTTGTTGAGTAGCCAGTCAAATACGGGAATCCCTTCCGGAAACTGGGCAATCCACCCGCGCCACCACCAGAAGGGCACAATCGCGATCGCTCCATAGAGCGCGCCGTGTACAAGCGTCGCCACCGAAATCCCGGAACTCCTAAGGATAAGGTACGGCTCGGGCAAAAGGAGGAATCCTGCGGTGGGTTTCACAAGAAGCGTTAACGCACCGGCACACGCGGACAATACAACGAATACCGACCGCCGGTAGCGATGGGAAGATTGCCGGGCACTTACGGTTATAAGATAGATGCTGAGCATTGCCCAGAACACGGCAAACGTTTCCGGCAATATGGTCCGCCCGAAAAAAACGCTATATGGCAATACCGCGTACACCAATCCCGTAAGCATACCTACCAACGGGGAAACCGTCATCGCCGCCATAACCGTGAGAAGCACCGCCGTGCCGGTAGCGGCGGCAATGGATACGTACCGCAGACTCCGCTCGACGGAAATCCCCGGAAATGTGCGGGTTATCAGGGCCGCAACCCCCTGATACAGCGGAAACTCCACCATCCGGTACCCCTTCGGATTGTCTTTCCCGGATTGGATATTGGATAGATCGTGGTACCGCGGATGCAAAAGGTCTATCCCGTCGGAGACGAATATCCGCGCAACCGATGCCGTATCCGTCTGCCGGAAACTATGCCAATCCGCAACCGGGGCGTCGATTCTATACCATCGCAACCCTATCGTAAGGGTCGCGATGATGATGAGGATGAGATATGTGAGATGCTTCATGGCGTTGGCGGTTGCGGAATACTCACGGGTCTTACCCTTCCTTCCGAATCAAACACATAGACCTTCTGGAGTGCATTGCCGTACGATACCGCCCCGAGCGCTTCGGTTACCGTCGGCCATTGGTATACCCGAATCCGCGGGTTTTGCGTCGCAAACCATACCGCATCGGTAAGCCCCACCGGGAACACCCATGCATCCCGGTACCGGATGGGCACATCGACGAAATGAAGTTCCATGGGTTCCGTCGCCCAATAATCATGATACTCCCCTTCCAGGGATATCAGGAACTTCTGCGTCTTTTCTCCCGCTTCAAACCAGTCCTTGTGAAGCTGCTGGATACCGACGATCTGCAGCATGAGGACTACCGAAAGAACGGTCGCAACCGACATGCCCGCAACGAGCGAGCCGTTCTCGGACAGGAACTCATACAGCTTTCTGCCTGCCATCGCAACCATGAGGACGACCCCGGTTGCGGCAAAGTAGCCATACCGGGGCGCAAGATTGCCCAACCCAAGGAACGGCAGGAGCGCGAGTACGAAAAACACGCAAAGGAATACTATAAGCTTTCTGTCGGCGACTTCAATCTTCCGGAATCCGGTTGCGAGTGCCGCAACGGCAACGGAGATCATAACCAAAAGAGCTGCTGCGATTCCCATACTCTCCCGGAATATACTCCGGAGCTTGACGGCAAGCGGTAAGCCGTAGGTCCCCGCCACACTCATGAGGAAGTATCCCGCCGCATTCCCCGCGGCATTAAACGGCAGTTTTACTAGGTTGTAACTGTAATCTCCGTTGAACCAGTGGCTTCCCGATGTATACCTAAGGACAAGATACAAGGCAACCGGAGCAAATAGCCACATGTCGCGGCGTTTTGCCGGAAGGGAAAGCTTAAAGTTCCCGTCAACGATGATTGCGCGGTATGAAATAAGGATAAGCGGGATAACAACCCCCAGTTCATGGAATGTAAGCGCTGCCGCTATCGACAGCACCGATCCAAGTAAAAGGACTCTCCCCCCGCGGTCGACGTATGAAGCATAGAGAAGAAGGCTTAATAAACCGAAAAAGGCGGTAAACAGTAGGCCGACCGAAGACGTCCAGAATACCGCTTCGGCAAAGCCTGATAGGGTTACGAACAGGAACGCGGCAACGGCTGCCCACAGGCGGTCGCGCAGCAGCCGGAGCCCCATGAAAAACACCAGTACGGCGACCCCGAAATGCAGCGCCATCGATACCGTATGGTAGGTTGAAGGATTGAGCCACGCCGTCCGGTACATCAGGAGAAAGAAAAGCTTTGTTCCCGGCCGGTAGAAAAATCCGTCAGAATTGGTAAAGAATCCGGCAATGCGGGTAATGTCGACCGGGCACCGAGTGAGGACCGTGGCACTCTCCTTGCAGGTCGCCACCCACCGAAACCACGTAAAATCATCGCCCACGAAATAATTCCTGGTCATTTGCGAATAGAGAACGATAACCGCAATAAGTAGATATACGGAAACGGCAACCGGTGACGTTATGGATTTTTTCAGTTCCGGCAGCAGCTTTATTGCGGACCGGGAATATGCATGGACGCTCCCCACGACAAACCCGGTAAGGAGCCACAGGACAAACGCGACTTTCGACGCCTCAAAGACGTCGATGAATACCGCATTGACGGAAAGCCCGATAACCCCCATGACAAATCCCATGGAAAAACCCCGGACAACGGGTGATTCTATCTTGTTCCAGACAAACCGAAGGTAGATCCCAAGGCTCAGGAATATGGACAGGAAGGCAACAAATCCCAACGCCCCCACTTCCGCAAGCATCCGCAGGTAGCTGTTGTCGACGGCAAGACTTACTGATCCGTAGCCGCTGCCTATTGCCACGTTCCGTCGGAATGCGGCAAGCGCATTCGGCCATTCTCCCTGAAACCGGGTCGTAAACGAAAGGTCATACGCAAACGCTTTCTTGATGAGATATTGTCCGTTGATGATGTGAACCTGGGCGCTTTGGGTCGCCGTCTTCTGCACCGGTTCATACAGGAAATTCCCGGTCCGCTTCGTTACGGGAGAAAGGGTCAGGTTAATGTATCCGCTGCCGCTCGGCAACTCCTCCCCCGTCGGTGCCGAAGGTTCGGTCAGCAATATCATATTCTCGCCCAGATTCCCGTAGGGCACCACAAACGCGCCGGACGGACTGGCTTTGGTATCAAGATCGCTAACGGACTGGTAAAACCGCTGCCATACCTGTTTATCCCGGAAATACTCGCGGGGAACGACGGTTACATGCCCGATTGCTCCCCCGGTTCCGGCATCTACCAATACGTCAACTTCCTTGATCGTGTTCCCGTACCGCTCAACAAGCTGAGGGAATAGTCCCATGACCAGAAGGGAACCGATGATTCCCGCCGGGATAAGCAACAGCACGACGCGCCGGTTATGGAAAAACACGACAAGCCCGATGGCAATAACAACTGCAAACAGGGATATCCGGGAAACCGTCATCACCATCACGATAAGCCCCAGAAGCGAAATGACGGCGAGGGCTCCGCGCACGATAAGGTTTTTGACGCTGAAGAATAGGCTGACGGCAATCGGAATGACCAAAACAAGATATGCGGCCAGATCGTAATGGCCGCCGAACGTAGAAGAAACGCGGGACAGGGACGAAAGCGTCAGCGGAACGCCCTTGGCGAACTCTTCGTTCATCGTAAGGTACGCGGGAAAGCCCGCATACTTCTGACCAAGCCCGTAAAGACTCACCGCAAACAGCGTCGCAACGGTGGTTACGGCGACGGGAACGATCAGTTCCTTTTTCGTCACCGCCGCATATGCGACGAAGAATACGCTCATATATTCGATCCGTCGCACATAACTTAAGAACGCCACGTTCGAAAACACGCTGGGAATCGTCGGGAATATCAAGAGCATCCCGTGAATCGTTGCGATTGCCCCAGCGAGCCAGAATCCCAGGATCGGCAGGGTGAGCGGCGTCTTAAGCGTAATCTTCCTCGTGAGCACCAGGATTCCCCACCAGAAGAGGACCAAAAGGACGAGGATATCCTCGACCCGCACATATACCCACGTATTCCTGATATCGACAAGCGGCAGCTTGGGATAGAGCGGAATAAACGCCAGCAATAAAAGTGATGCGACAAAAAGGGCGTGTGTCTTACACCAGTCGATAAGCTTCTTCATATGTTTCTTTCAGCGACGCTTTACCCAATGCCAATCCGATACCCCACGCGACGACCGCCTTAGCCTTCAGCATGACACGGACTGAAAAAAGACTCAATGGCGTGCCGTGTTTCTTATAGAGGTACAGGAATCCGCGGTAAATGTTGAGAACCGGCCCCTTCTTCTTATCGGTTGAACTTGCCGCCCCGAAGTGGACAATCATGGCGCGCGGATAAAAATACGTCTGATACCCCATATTTCTCGCCCGCATCAGGAGATCCACTTCCTCCATGTACATGAAAATCTGCTCGTCAAAAAGCAATCCGGACATGAAGAGTTTTTTGGGAGCAAGGATCGCCGCTCCCGATATCCAGTCGACCCTTCTGGCCCGGTCCGGAGACCACCGGGTAAGCCCGATATAGTCGCCCTTGAGAAATAGCGCGGCAAATACGACAGGAAGCGAAAAGAACGGCCCGCACGAACTCTGCGGGGTTTTATCGGGATTGAGGAGCTTCGGTCCGATGAACGCGTTCGGGTGCTGCTTTCCGAATGCGAGAAGTTTGCCGATCGCGTCATTGAGGATGACGGTGTCGGTATTCAGAAGAAAGAGATACTCGCCCGACGCTACCCGTATCCCCTGGTTGTTTCCCCTCCCGAACCCGACGTTCTGCCGGTTTAAAATGGTTTTTACTTTCGGGAATTTCTTTTTCAGCATTTCGCGCGTGCCGTCCGTCGACACGTTATCGACGACGATGATCTCGTAGCGGATGTCCGAGTCCTTCAGGCTCCGGATTACGGAGGCAAGGCATTGCTCCGTTAATTTCCTGGTATTGTAACTGACAATGATGATGGATAAGTCCATAGGAAGGTAGGATGCCCCGCTTATTGAAATAGTCTCGCGAATTTCAGGGTGTACTTCAGGTTTTTGGTGCGGTGTTTGATGAATTTCGCGGGCACGCCGCCGACCACCGTATACTCCGGGACGTCCTTCGTTACGACGGCGCCGGATGCGACCACGGCTCCCTTCCCGACGGTTACTCCGGGTAGGATCGTTACGCGGGTTCCGATGACCGCGTAATCCTCAATGATCACGGGAGCGCCGGTTTCGGAAAAATCAGGGCTGTCGATATCATGCTCCATCGTATAAATCCTTACCTCGCCGGCGATCGAAACGTTGTTACCGATCGTAAGCGGACGCGACCCTTTTCCGAACAGCTGACCCACATAACTTTCGCCTTTC
>CAZHOQ010000018.1:0-20596 GCA_964533995.1 uncultured Gammaproteobacteria bacterium | reverse complement strand
TACTTGTACTCTTATTTGTCTTTTTGTGCAATACCCGTCCACGTTACTTCAACGATTCCTGCCTCACGGTTGATAAACCGCGCGAGCATGAAAAATAAATCGGACAACCTGTTTAAGTATATGAGAATCTTCGGATCAACCTCTTCCTTTTGCGCAAGCGCCACCGTCTGCCGCTCGACTCTCCGGCAGACCGCCCGTGCCAAATGGATGTTTGACGCGAGTATTGTCCCGCCGGGCAGAATGAAATTCGTGAGCTTAGGGAGCGTATCGTCCAGCACGTCAATCCGCGCTTCCATTTCCTTTACCCGTTTGGGAAGATCAGAAAGACTCATTTTCCACCCGGCCATGTGGCTTCCGATAGCAAACAAGTCCTCCTGGATGGAAGAAAGGAATGACTGGACGTCAGATGCCTGAATCTCCGCGGAAATCCTGCCGATCCACGAGTTCAACTCGTCGATCGATCCGTAGACATCAACAAGCTCCTCGCACTTAAGAACCCGCTTGCCGCCAAAGAGTGCGGTAGTACCCTTGTCTCCTGTTTTCGTGTAGATAGGCATGACTGTATGTTAACACTCCGAATACCCGCACGAATAACATTTCTTGCAGGATTCCTCAAAAACGAGACTTCCCTCGCCGCAGGACGGACACAAATCAACCGTCACCATCCGGCGTTCGGTTAATAACATCTGCTGCGCGGGGATGGTCATCGGCTGTTCGGCGGGTTCGACCGCCGGGGCAGCTGACGGCACCGTTGCATGGCCACTGCCGTTCGTGTGCCCGTTCCCGTTTGCGTGTCCGTTCGAAGCTTGCGCGTGTCCGTTGCCGTTGGCAGGAGCCGCGGGGGCAACCGGCGCATCAACGCGGTGCTTTGCAAAAAATCCGAAATGGCGGTCGACGACTTTCGCAACCGCATCGGGAAGACTCCGCACCCGGTTCTCGCCAAATCCCAAACTCCGTGCGCCGCCGATGCCGATAAGCTCGGAGGCAACCCGATGCGCCCTTTCAATCGGCGGAATCGGTGAGGGAACTCTCAAGATAAGGGAAATAAGCCTACCCATTGCCTCAGCCATCGCGGTCACGTCGCTTCCCGCTTTCCCGACGTTCACAAACATTTCCAAAGGCTGGTCCCCGCCGTTTGTATTTATCGTGATATACGCCTGACCCATCGGGGTTTCCACACGATAGGTGGCCCCGTGCACGACCGCTGGACGCTGTTTGATTTCAGGCGAAAGCAGTGGTGGTGGAGCGACCACCGGTTTCACTTCTTCCTTCTTTGCTTCTTCCTTCCGTACCAACACGCCTTCGCGACTTCCTTCGCGCATGTAGGCAATACCTTTGCATCCCAAGTCATAGGCAAGCGTATAGAGGCGCTTGACGTCTTCAACCGTATGCGTCTTGGGCGCGTTCACCGTTTTCGAAATCGACGCGTCGACATAGGCCTGGATCGCAGCTTGCACCTTGACGTGATCCTCAGGAGTTAAATCATTCGCGGAGACGAAATAGGGCGGTCGCTCTTCTTTCGTGGGCTCCCGTCCGTGCTCCGTTTTGAACGCCTGGAACCATTCCTCGTACAAGGGATGCCGAAGGATGTGTTCTCCCAAGCGGTCCCGTCTTATGAATTCGAATTCATATACGGGCTCTATCCCGCTCGAAACACCCGCCATAAGTGAGGTTGAGCCAGTCGGTGCCTGTTGGAGAACAACGGAATTCCTGATGCCGTAGCGCTTCATTTTGTTTCTTAAGGTTTCGGGTAACTTCTTGATGAAGTACGCATCCAGGTGTTTGGTCCTGTTCATCTTCGGGAACTGTCCCTTCTCGCGGGCAAGTTCGATCGACGATTCGTACGCCGCATCGCGGATGGTGCTGTAGATTTTATCGATCACGGCAAGGCTCTCGTCTGAGCCGTACCGCAACTTCATTTTGATGAGCGCATCTCCCAGGCCCATCGTCCCCAACCCGATCCGGCGCTCGCCGCGAAGCTGCACTTCCTCGATCTGTTTGAAGATATAGGTGTCCGCATCGATGATGTCGTCTTGGAAACGGACGCCGACCTTGGCTATTTCGGCAAGTCGCTTGTAGTCCATCACGCCCTGGTCGTTAACCAGTGCCGCAATATTGATTGAGGTGAGATTGCAAACACCCCAGTTGGGCAATCCTTCCTCGCCGCACGGGTTTACGCAGTTGACGTATTCGTAGTAATAGTTGTTGAACCACTTGTTATACCGCTCCATGAAGACGACCCCGGGCTCGGCGCTCTTCCACGCCGCCTCGGCAATAAGATCCCACAGCGCCCGGGCCTTGATGGTTTTGTGGACGACGGGTTTTTTTCCGAGCGCAATCCAGTTGGGCATGTAGCCATCCCATTTGGTGTCGTAATCCGGATCCTTGGTGTCCGGGAATTTGAGTTCCCAGTCGGCATCGGCTTTGACCGCTTCCATGAAGGAATCGGAAACGCAGACGGACAAATTCGCGCCGTTGATGCGGTGCAGGTCCTGCTTGACCGTGATGAATTCCTCGACATCAGGATGCCAGTCCCAAAGCATCAGCATGAGTGCGCCCCTGCGGGACCCGCCCTGCTGGATGATATCCTTTGTGGCAACCGAGAAAAGCTCCGCCCAATTGCAGGGACCTGAGGAAAAGCCGTTGACCTTCTGGACCCGCGCGCCGCGGGGACGCAGGCTCGAAAGGTTTATGCCTACCCCGCCGCCCCGGGACATGATTTCGACCATATTGGATAATGTCGAAAGGATCCCGCCCCGGGAATCATGGGGAGAAGGGATGACGAAACAATTATAAAACGTGACCTTATATCCCGTACCCGCGCCGGAGAGGATCCGGCCGCCGGGAACCAGCACAAAATCCTTCATCGCATCATAGAACTTCTCCTCCCAAATCTTCCGGTCGGGCTTGTTCTCAACCTGGGAAACAAAGTGCGCAACCCGGCGCCACATTTCTTCCGGCGTTTGTTCGACGGGATTGCCCGCTTCATCCTTTTTGGCGTAACGGTCGGTAAATACGGTTTTTCTGATGCCGGTGAAGTTGTCATTCATACGGTTACTTTTTATGTAATAATTTTTTTAACTCTCCCTCGAAATCTTCGAGTTCAACGAATTGCTTAAACACGCTCGCAAACCTGATGTATGCCAGCTTATCCAGTTTCTTGAGCCGTCTTGCAACCAATTCCCCGATCCGTTTGCTCGTTACCTCTGTTGCATCCCCGCCGATAAGTTCCCGCTCAACCTCGTCGACAATCCTCCGGATATCCTCTGATTTCAGTGTGGTTTTTCCGCTTGCCCGCCAAATTCCTCGTTCCAATTTCCCCCGGTCAAACGGCTCTCGTCTGTGGTCTTTCTTGCTTACTGTAAGCGGTACCGTTTCTATCCGTTCGTAAGTGGTAAACCTCTTTGCGCACTTGCCACATCCTCTTCGTCGCCTTGTGACTGCAAGGTCCTCGCTATCCCTCGTTTCTATAACTTCCGTGTCGTTATTGGAACAATATGGACACTTCATCCGTGAAATCAAAAAACACTATATGTGGAGTGCTTGGAAAGATTAAAACACTAATCCTAGGTGCGTCAACTGGCAATATCTATATCAAAATGCCCCAATTTTCACGGGCAGCCTCAAACTTCTTTTCTTGAGGGAATAGTACGGTGAAAAATCGACTGCCAAACGGTAGCAAAGTCCAAGGGACAAACTCCCGAGCAATTTCTGTGCACAACGCACGCCTAAAGTAAACACAAGGTCATTCCCCGCGCAACGCCGCGATCCTACCGGCAAGCGTACGGATACTCTCCGGATTCTCGCCCATGGAGACCAAAACTTCCTCGTGCTTGATGACCGAACGCCCGAGCTTTTCGATGACATGTCCCGGCACGTCGTTACCCGTTTTCTTATATGCCTCGAGCATACTCACCGCCTGGATTCGGGAATTTTTTGCGTCAGCGAGCGCTTCCCCCGCTTCCTTGCCTTTTCCCAGTGTTTTGAGCGCAAGCGCCATGTTGAGTTTTTTGTCCGCCTGGAGTACATGGAATTCGCCCTTGCTTACCGGGTCGGAAATAAGCATCTCGACGACCTTATCGCGGAATTCCTTAATAAAATACAACGGGTGCGTCGGGAGTAAACCCGGATAGGGCAACACGTATTCGTTCGCTGCGGGCGTCGGGGTTGCTGAGGGGGAAGCAGCCACAGTAGCAGCCTGCACATGGGGAAACGCACCGTGTGCACGGACGGCCGAAATCGGTACCAGCGAACAGACGATCAATACGATAATTGAAACGATACGATTCAGCATAATCCTCCTTTGTGGTCAGGCATCATTCATTGTACTCATTTCCGCATCATTGACAAGTTTTGCAACCTCGGACGGGGTTACATTGATCCTCGAGCACACATCCCGCTCAAGTGCCTTGACCAGCGGATACGCAGCATCCAGTGTCGCATACGCTTCGGCTGGCAGGAATTCTGCCCGCCAAAGGCCGAACCGCTCATCAACCGTGATGATGTCATGCTTGACCATCTTGTCCGATAAATACAGAAGCTTCGCTTCCCAGGTCTTTGGGGCAATACTTGTATCGAGTATGGCATGGAGAGGATGTGTTCTGATCAGGTCGGAAATCTCGGGAAACCCCTCCTCCGCAATAAGTCTCACACCCGCATCCGGATGGTGTTCGTTTGGTAATTTCGGCGCGTTCTTATCGATATCGTGAAGCAATGCCGCCGCACGGAGCAGGGGCGTATCAATCCGGATCCCGGGATCACGCCCCATAAGAGCAGTTGCAAACCAAACCGCGACACGGGCAACAAGCGTACAATGATTCCTTTTGTAGCCGGGGAGCTGGTATTTGTCCCACAATGCGGTAATTTGCCCATCAGAAGGAATCATAGTTTATCCTGTTTTGGCAGCATAATCTTTACTGTTCGGATACGAAGTGTATTCAAGGAGGCTACGTAACGCGCTTACTCCTTTGGCTGACCATTAAGCTTATAGTATCCCAATGCCTGAAGCACCAATTCGAGCGTTTCTCCCGGGCCATGGGAATACGTATTGATGACCAGATCATAGTGCTTGGGATCCCAGAAATCGTCAATACCGTAGAGGCGCTTCCATTTACCGATGTTTGCATCTTCCCGTTTTCGTAAATGTTCTTTGGCCTCCTCCACGGTAACGTCATCCCGGTTGACGACCCGGTCTATCCGTAACGCATCGTCACACATAAGAAGCACCTTGAGTACGTGGGGCAATCTCCTCGCATTCCATCCGGCGATCCACGATTCAACGGCCATATGGACGTTGGGGTCGGAAATTTTTTTCCGGAGCGCCTCGTCTATCTGATAATCGATATCGTCGCCGTAATCCGTTGCCAGGTGATGCGTGGGGTCATTGGGGTCATGTTTTCCTGCCTCGATGGCGAATTTGCGTGCCCACTCCCCTCCGGAAAAAAATTCCCACCCGAGGGGCTCTAAATGCGGCTTGAGGTTTTTGTGCAGTGTCGACCGTCCCGCGCCGGGACGACCGGATATCGCCAGACTGGAGTATTTCATCTTTCCCCCGCTCTTGCCCTCTTGCATGGACACATTATATGATACGTGAAATGAAGATCCAATACCTCTCCGTCTCCTGGCAGGACTACCACGCGCTCTCCCAGAAAATCGCCGCAGCAATCCTCACCCATGACAAGCCGTTTGATATCATCGTGGCAATCGGCCGGGGCGGACTGACGTTCGGACATCTTCTTTCCGATCTCCTAAGAATTCCCATAAGCTCCATAACCATCCAAAGCTACACGGACATCGCAAAACAAGGTGAGGTAGTCATCACTCAGGGACTATCGTCCCGCATTGCCAAAAAACGCGTCCTCCTAGTTGATGACATCGCGGACACTGGCATGACGTTGCGGCGGGCAACAGGGTATCTGAAGCGATTTAAGCCCGCAAGCATAACGACGGCAACACTCTTTTATAAACCCCGGTCCGAAATACGCCCGGATTATTTCGCCAAACAGACGACCCGCTGGATACTCCAGCCGTTCGAGATGACTGAGTGGGTGCACACATTTTCGAAGAAACTCGCGGGCGAGGGCAAGTCCAAGCGGGAAATCCAGCTGTTCCTGGAGACAATCGGCTACACTGCCGACCAGATTAAATTCGTCCGCCGCCACCACCTCGCCTGACCACCTCCGGGCTTTTACTTGGCGACCGATCCGCTTGCCCGGTCGAAACGCCCAACGACCCTCGGGAACTTTCCGGGCACGCCCGCGTTGCTTACGACAAGACTCATAACGCCGTTTGCGCCGAAGTTTGCGTTATCCTCTTTTCCGACGAGTATCCAATCGGTATCGCCGTCGCCGGTCCGGTACCAGCCACGGTAGGAATTGCCGTTCCTCACAAGACGCAGGGTCAGTGATTTGGCCGTATCGGGCACGTTGACGGCCGCGCGTTCGGCAAGCGTCCCGTCCGGATTCCGGACGACAAATACGATCCTGTTTGCGTTCTTTCCGACGACCCAACGGAGGGCTGCTGCCTCATCATCAACGGCGCCTGCCGAGGCAAATCCCAGTCCCGCATACCCGTTCCCTTCACCGACGACGGTCGGCTTGAACATCTGGGCCGCAAGGGCGAAATCCTTGCCAACCGGGATAACCGGAGTTTTCCGCCGCAGCCAGGTGTACCGCGCCTTGTTATTGTAGGCGCCGGCCGGTACCGACACGATCAGGTTGTCGTTCTTATTCTCATACACTTGGGACCCTTCGGCCTTATGGACGTTCCAGTTCTTTCCGACGGCCCCGTCGGCGAAAGCATCGTTAAACCCGACATGGTCAGCGGCTTCCCCTTCCCAGGCGATACCGACCGAATCAAACCGTCCGACGACTTTCGGAAACTTCCCGCCTACCCCGCCATTCGTGGTAAACAACGCAACATATCCGTCGTCACCAAGTGCGGCATTCTGTTCGGCGCCAAGCGGCGTCCACGGTACATCCGCGGATGCGTCCCGTCCGGGCTTAAAGGATGCGCGATATCGTTTATTGACGCGTTCGAGCATGAACACCGCGACATTGCTCTTGAGTTCCTCGGACTTGGCTTCCAGTCTGGTCCCGTCCGGCGCACGGACTACGAAGGTTACCTTGCTGTTTGTGCCATTAACCGTCCAGTGGACGGATGCGGATTCATCATCATTACCGCCTTTGGACTGGAACCGCATACCGGAAACTCCCGTTCCTTCACCGGTTACGAGCGGACGATACAAAACGGATATGATGCGGAAATCCCCTTTGGTCTCCATCAGCTCCTTGAGCGTGAGTGACGCTCGTTTCACTTTGCCGCCCTCATTTCCCTCAGGTATATCCATGCGGAGATTATCGGCAGCCGTTTCCCGTACGGTCGCCCCGCCAAATGTTGCCACAACCCATTTTTTTTCATCGATAACCCCGTCCTTGAAATTATCACCGAAGCTTTCCGTAAGTTTCGCGTTGGCTTGTGAGGCTTTCGACTTCGTGATCGTCGTCATGATCGTGGAGAATGTCCCGCTAAACACAAATACGGATACGAGAATGACAAGAATGGTTACTATACCTAAGAATGAGGAGAAACGCGAAGATTTCGATTTGGCTGCCATAGGAATAATTCCTTTCATTAACCAGTACACAAGAAACCATGATTTTTGTCAACTGACCGCTCAATTGAGGCATTACTGCGGCTTATTGAGGACGACGGAATGGAGACGGCTCATTGCCTCCAGGCTGTACCGCACCCCCTGGACACCGACACCGGACCGTTTCACTCCCAAAAACGGGAAGTGGTCCGGCCCCCGCTGGGGACTTCCGTTCACCTGAACCGTACCGACGTTCAGCTTTTTGGCGAACACGAGCCCAGACCCCTCATCCTTCGTAAATACGCTCGCCTGCAATCCGTAAGAAGAGGCATTTATGATGGATGCCGCCTCATCAAAGGACGTTACGTCAACGAAGGAAACAACCGGCCCGAACGTTTCCTTTGCGATAATCGGCATGGAAGGAATCACGTTGGTGAGGATGGTCGGCTCCACCATCGCGCCGCTTCTTTTCCCGCCCACAACGAGTTTCGCCCCGTTCTTGACGGAGGAGGTAATGGCATCTTCGATCTTTTTGGCCGCATCTTCCGAAATGACCGGTCCCACAAGTTTCGTCTCCGGACTTCTTGGATCTCCGGCCTTCACCATGTCCGGTATGGTTTTTACAATGAGGGCAACCAATGCTTCCCGGATGGCGGAGGTAGTTAACACGTACTTAATCCCCGTGCAGCGCTGCCCGGAATAGGCAAACGCCCCCTTAATGATTTCCCGTGCGGTACTAGGAAGGTCAGCATCGGGCATGACGACGACGGGATTATTCCCTCCGCATTCAAAAAGTAACGGCTTCATTGCCGCTTTACCGGCAATGGCAACCCCGGTATCGGAATTGCCGGTGAAGGCGACCATGGAAACTCCCGGGTGGGGTACGATATGGTCGCCGACCACCTCACCGGTCCCGGTAACCGTGGTGACGACACCGGAAGGCACGCCCGCTTTCTCAAAAATCCGGACAAGGTGAAGGGCGGAAATCCCGCCCATCGTCGGCGGCTTGACGACGACACTGTTGCCCATCAGAAGTGCCGGTGCAATCTTTGATGCCGTCAGATTCACGGGATAATTAAACGGTGCGATTGCAAGCACGGTACCATGTGCCACCCGCTCGATCATGGCAATCCTCCCCTTCTCAAATCCCGGGAAGTTATCACTATCAAGGCTAGTTCCCTGGATTGACTGCGCTTCGTCGGCAAAATAATCGATAAGGTCGGCAGTCCGGACGATTTCTCCCTTCGCTTCGTCGGCGCTTTTGCCGATCTCCCGGACAAGGAGGGCAATCAGGTACTCCTGTAAATGCCGGATCCAATCGGCGGCAAGATGGACGACTCCCACACGCTTGTTAAGGGGGGTTGCTTCCCATGCCCGCTGGGCGTCATTGGCAATTTTGACCGTCCGGTCAATCTCCGTTGGAGTCATGACCGGAATGGTCCCGACTATCGAAGCATCAATCGGGGAAACGACGGGTACGGTTTTTCCGCTATCCGAAGGTTTCCAGTTCGTGCCGTCAAACGACAAATAGTTCGGTGGAGTTTTGTGATCGGAAATCGGCTCAAAAAAATCGGCAGGCATAGGCTTTCCTTTCTAGTATACAACGTTTATTAATACGGCGTATTGCCGCCCATCGCCATCATCCGCTCGACTACCAGGCTGCGCCCGGCATCGGTTGGCGGTTTACGAAGCTGGGCGTCGTGCGCGTCTTTCATTGCCTTGATCTCCGATGCTTTTTCCGCAACCCCGACCCCGGTTGCCGTTGCGGCCAATGCCGCTTTGGAAATGGGCTCGGGGTCCAAAAACGCCGCTACCGTGGCTACCAACCCCACGACCTTCATCCGCATTTTCGTTTTGGTCGGTACGGATTCGGCGCCGGTTTTTTGGGACCCCATCTCGAGTTTTGTCCGCAATTTAGCCATGACTCCTTTTTCTGACTGTCCCTCAAGCGCTTTTTTCCGTACCGTCGAAAACGCATGCCGTTCATTTTGGGAAATGGTCGCATGCTGGTCTTTCACCCATGTCTTCAGGCGGTCGCTCACGCGGCGGCGTACTTCCGCGCCTTTTGCGGCTTTCGCTTCAACTGACTGTGCTTCGATCGTATCTGCCGTATCCATATATTAACTCATGGGTATGCCGGACTCTTCAAGCGCCCGCTCAATCTCAATGATAACCGCTCCGATGGACCGCACAATATCGTCCGTAACGACCCCCTCATCGAAGGCATGCGCAATAAACTCGATATAGCGGTCGAGCGTCACGGATGCGGGATTCCGAGACATTGCCGCAAGCTCCTCGCGGGACACATGCGTAAGAAGCACCGGCAGTACGGCTGCCTTAAGACCGTCAGCGATCTCGGCAAAGAGGTGAATCTTGTCGGAATCCAAAAGATCCGATTGGTCGATACACCTCACAATATTGGTAATCCGCGCTTCCGGATCAAACTCGGTATCCATGGTATTTATTGGGTATCCACCCGTTTTATCATGACTGCCGTCATATTTTCGACAGACCCGTTCGTCTCCGACGCATCAAGCAATGCCGTAACCGCGTTCGTCGCACTCCCGGTATCCGATCCGGCAATAAGCACGCTCATGAGGATATCCTGCGTCGTCAGGTAGTTACCGCATCCGTCGCTTGCCATCACCAGGACATCCCCTTTCCGGAACTCTCCGCTTACGTAGTTTGGCACGAGTCCAAGCCGTTTTATGCCCAAAATTCCGCGCGGGGTTTTCTCAAACACGTCAATCTCCCGGGTCAATTTCTTTATGGTGCTCCCCCGAATATGCCACGCGGCACTATCCCCCGCATATCCCAACCAAAATGTCTTCGGACCAATAATCGCGACCATGAGCGTCGTTGCCAGCCCCTGTTCGAATCCCTGCTCGCGCCGCTTTTGCCAGATCGTCATGTTGGTCGTTCTGAAAATCCGCTTCATGAAAAGCTTCTTATCAAGCCAATAGTACCGGTGCTGCCGGATGTGTTTGTATCCCCAAATAGCCGTTTCGGACGCGAGGCGCGCGGCAACGTCGCCGTGTGGTAAGGACCCGACGCCGTCAGCGAGCACGAAACACTCATCGTTGAAATTGAGGAAAAAATCTTCCTGACGTTCCCGAGTCCCCTGCCGCGAACTTGCGGCAAAGACCAGTGATTCGCGCGGGGCCCTGAGCCGGAGCGCATAGGGATCTGCCAGTCTCATATGGCTATACGGTCGTACCGAAACGCACTGCAACTTCCGTCCAGTTGACGACGTTCCACCAGTTCTTGATGTAATCGGCCCGAAGATTCTGGTACTTGAGGTAATACGCATGTTCCCATACGTCCAGGCCTAAAATGGGCGTCTTCCCCTCCATCACGGGCGTATCCTGATTCGGCGTATCGGTAATGGTCAGCGTGCCCTTCTCGGAGACGAGCCATACCCATCCGCTTCCGAACCGTCCGATTCCCGCGGCGGCAAATTTTTCCATAAACCCATCAAAACTCCCAAATGACGAATCGATCGCTTTTATAAGATCTCCGCTAGGGCTTCGTTTCTCTCCGCTTGGATTGGGAGACATGATCTGCCAGAACAATGTGTGATTTGCATGCCCGCCGCCATTGTTTCTGACTTTCGTCTGAAGAGATTCCGGAACGTTGGATAGGTCCGCAATAAGCTGCTCGACCGGCAAACTCAACAACTGATCCTGGCCGGCAAGCGCGTCATTTAAGTTCTTTACGTATGCCGCGTGATGCTTGTCGTGATGGATTTGCATCGTTTGCGCATCGATGAACGGCTCCAGTGCGTCATAACTGTACGGAAGATCGGATAATGTATGCATATGAATCTCCTTTCCCTAAATTAGTAGGCGGGCTCTCTACATATATTATATAATGTCCGCATGGCGAAAACGGAAGAGCCACCGCTTATTAAAACGAAACCCAGGAAAAAAAGTTACCTTGCTCTTGCATTTTGGCTGCTCCCCTTAGGCCTTATGTTTGCGTTTTACTGGGTGATCTTACGGGATCTTCCCTCGCCCACGAATCTTGGCAAATACGACGTGCCGCTGGCGACCAAGGTCTATGACCGGAACGGAAACCTGCTGTTTGATATTTTTGCCGATCAGAACCGCTCGCCCGTACCGCTCTCGGACATCCCGAAGGTCGTAAGGGACGCAACGATAGCAATCGAGGACAAAAACTTCTACAAGCATTCCGGCATCAACCCAATCGGCGGCTTGATCCGCGCATTGTTCGCTTCCCTCCTCAATAGAAAACTCCAGGGCGGCTCAACGATTACCCAGCAACTCGTCAAATCCGCACTCCTCACCCCGGAACGGACGATTTCAAGAAAAATCAAGGAATTTGTCCTTGCCCCAACCGTCGAACTTTTATATTCCAAAGACAAGATACTGGAAATGTACTTGAATACCGTGCCATACGGCGGCACTGCATGGGGCATCGAAACGGCGGCGGAAAAATACTTTGGGAAATCCATTAAAGACGTCACACTTGCGGAAGCAGCCATCCTCGCCGGGTTGCCGCAGGCGCCCACCTCCTACTCGCCATTCGGTGCGCATCCGGATCTTGCCAAAAAGAGGCAAAAGGAAGTGCTCCGACGCATGGCGGAGGACGGCTATATCACCCGCGATCAGGCGGAACGGGCAGCAAACGAAGAAATCGAGTATAAACCCGAAAAAGGCATCCAGGCGGCTCATTTCGTGATGTACGTCAAGGAGAAGCTGGTCGAGAAATACGGCGAAAATCTCGTCGAACGGGGCGGGCTGAAAGTGACAACAACGCTCGATCTTGATCTTCAAAACTACGCGCAGGCAACCGTCGCCGCCGAAGTTGCTAAGCTTGCCAAACTCCGGGTCGGCAACGGAGCCGTCCTCGTCACAAAACCGGCAACGGGTGAAATACTTGCCATGATCGGTTCCACCGATTACTTCGCGACTCCTTCGGGATCCTTCAACGTGACGACGGCGGAACGTCAGCCCGGTTCGTCGATCAAACCCATTAATTACGCCATCGGTATCGAGAACAAAATCGTGACCCCGGGATCAACGTTTTTAGACGTGCCAACCTGCTTTGACAGCACGCCCGGCCAGCCGAAATACTGCCCTCGAAATTACGACGGGCGATTTAGGGGACCGGTGCAGCTCCGGTTTGCCCTCGGAAACTCCCTCAATATCCCGGCCGTCAAAATGCTCGCGATGAACGGCGTTGAGACAATGATCGCTTCGGCGTCCGCTTTCGGTCTCGACACGCTCAAGGATTCCACAAAATACGGACTGTCCCTCACGCTCGGAGGCGGCGAGGTTACGATGATTGATATGGCCGAGGCGTTCTCCGTATTCGCAAACGGAGGCATACGGCGTGACCTTATAAGCATCCTTAAAGTCATCGACAAAAACGGCAAGGTGCTTGAGGAGTTCAAGGACCCCAATCTCAATAAGGATCTTCCATCACAATTACTGCTCCATGGCCCGCGCGTCGTCTCACAGGAAACGGCGTTCTTGGTCTCCCATATGCTCCTCGATAACAACGCACGTATGGAAGCGTTCGGCCCCAACTCAGCCCTCGTCATTCCCAAGCGTGCGGTATCGGTGAAAACGGGCACGACCAACGATCTTCGGGACAACTGGACCATCGGGTTTACTCCCCAATACCTGGTCGCGGCATGGGTCGGGAACAACGATAACTCACCCATGAATAACGCACTTGTGTCCGGTGTCACGGGGGCTGCTCCCATCTGGAATAAAATCATGAGCTACGTCATCCGAGACGAGCCCGACGTCTTCCCGAAGCAGCCGGAGGGGATTGTCGGACGGCATGTTTGTACGACGGCCGGCCAACTGCCCCCACAACCGGGAGAAAACGGGGAACAACCGCAAGTGACCGATCCGTCGGGCGTCTGCCAATCGCGGTTCGAATACTTCATCAAGGGAACCGCGCCGAACGCGTTACGCAGCGAACGGCAATTCGTTCCCATCGACAAAAACACCGGGGCAATGGCGGCAGCCGACCAGACGGAAAACGTCGAGATGCAGGAAAAAACCGTGATAACGGACGGCATATCCCGATGGTGCCTCGATTGCGCGCACCCCGAACTTGCTCCGAAACCAACCCCGGCCCCGTAACCGCTTTCGCCGTTACGCCACAGGTGAGTTGAAAGACTACTCAATTCTTACTGGTTTTCTTATAGCTATAAGATAAAAGGTTTTGTCATTTTGCGTTCTCCTATAATAAACAGCCTCTTGTTCAGGGTAAGCGTAGTGTGATATAAAATGGCCGGTATGTCGCGCCGCGTTACTCCTCAATCACCTGATTCGCCACTTAACCATCTCGAACAACTCATCCTTTCACTTATCCTCTCTTTGATTGCTATCGGCAATGCACTCCGGGCAACGGTTTCGTTTGTCATCATGTTGCCCGTATCGCTTATCGGCCTTTTTACTACGGTGACATCGGAGCTGTCATCGGGTATCGGCAACTGGTTTTCAGAAAAACGGGATCTTCAAAAAAGGCGCCGCCCGGGAAGGCCGCCCAAAATACGCTCGCACGTCACATCCGCATGGCTAACGACCTCGGTCGACCGGCTGCGGTCGTTTGTCCAGTATTCCCGGCTTCCTTCATTTTCCTTACCGACGTTTCGGCCGCCCCGGATCCGACTTCCCCGGATCACCTTACAATTCCCCAAACGCGCTCCGCGAACTAACCCGCCCCCCACGACACAACCCAAATCCATTTCGTACCGTCTCGCAGAGGCGCGGTCGTTTGCCGTGGGCATCGGACTTACGCTCATATTTATTTTCGTGCCTTATAATGCGTGGCTGTTTTTGAAATCCCTCCCAAATCCCCAACTCCTCACCCAACGCGATCTGGAAGTCAGTACGAAAATTCTTGACCGGAACGGACAACTCCTCTATGAGATATACGTCGACCAGAATAGGACGCCGGTCAAACTCGAAGACATTCCGCTGGTCGTCAAACAGGCGACGATAGCCATTGAGGATCATGACTTCTACCAACATCCGGGTTTTTCCGTCCGGGGAATCGTACGGGCGCTCTCCAACATCGTTATTCATAAACAGGTACAGGGCGGCTCCACCATTACGCAGCAGCTTATTAAATCCGCACTCCTCACTCCCGAAGTTACCATCATCCGGAAAACCAAGGAAATTATCCTCGCCTTCTGGGCGGAGCGGTTGTTTTCCAAGGATCAGATATTCGAAATGTACTTAAACCAGGTGCCGTACGGGGGCACTGCATGGGGAATCGAAGCCGCCGCCCAGACGTATTTTGCGAAATCGGTGACCGGTCTGAACCTGGCAGAAGCCGCATTATTGGCAGGCCTTCCTGCCGCACCCAGCGAATACTCACCGTTCGGGAGCCACCCGGAAAAAGCCATTGTCCGGCAACGGGAGGTTCTCAATAGGATGCAATTTTCCGGCTATATTACCGAGGAGCAAAAACAGGCAGCGCTTACTACCCCACTCTTTTTTTCGAAGCCCCGGGTTGGCATCCGGGCGCCCCACTTTGTCATGTACGTCAAAGAACTTCTCGAAAAAACCTACGGCCAACGGATGCTGGAACGCGGAGGACTTCGGGTGACGACAACACTCGACCTTTCCCTGCAGGAAAAAGTCGAGGAAATCGTCCGCGTCCATATCGACAAACTCGCAACACTTAACGTCGGCAACGGAGCGGCCCTCGTCACCAACCCCAGGTCCGGGGACATCCTGGCAATGGTCGGCAGCCGCGATTATTTCGACGCAGCCCGCGACGGCAACGTGAATGTCACAACCGCAAGCCGCCAGCCGGGATCTTCCATTAAAGTCGTCACCTATGCTGCCGCCCTCGAAAACGGGATCACCGCGGCAAGCATTCTCAACGATTCCCCGGTTTCCTATCAGAGTGCGGGGAGCCCCACGTATTCGCCGGTTAACTATGACGGAAAATTCCATGGCCCGGTTCCGTTGCGCTACGCCCTGGGTAATTCCTACAACATTCCGGCCGTCATGACGCTCGCAAGGATCGGACTGCCCGTCATGATGGAGAAAGCCAAAATGATGGGCATCGAGTCATGGAGCAGCGACCCTTCCCGATACGGCCTCTCGCTTACGTTGGGCGGCGGGGATGTAACGATGCTTGAAATGGCCCAGGTATACGGGACTTTAGCTAACATGGGCAAACGCCAGGAGCTTCGGCCTATCCTCCAGGTAACAGACTACACGGGAAGGGTACTTGAAGACCACCGTCCGACGAGATCCTTCGATGCCCTCAAACCGGAAGTTGCGTGGATTATCTCGAACATCCTTGCTGATAACGATGCCAGAAAACAGGCATTCGGCCCAAACTCGTCACTCGTTATCCCCGACCACACCGTCTCCGTCAAAACGGGAACGACGAACGAAAAACGCGACAACTGGACGATTGGATATACCCCCTCCTATGTCGTCACTGTCTGGGTCGGAAACAACGATAATTCACCGATGCACCCGACCTTAACCTCCGGTATTACCGGGGCTGCCCCCATATGGCACGACATTATGGCGGAGATCCTCAAAAACCAGCCCGATGAAGTAAATCCCAAACCCGAAACGGTCGTCTCCCTTCCGTGCTATTTCGGGAAAGTGGAATACTTTTTGATAGGCACCGAGCCAACCGGCGGCCGGTGCGCAACCATTCCGACGATCACCCCGACCACGGCCCCCTAAAACGAATGCAGCCCGAGCCTTTTTATCGGCCGGGCCGCAATACTCATGTCTTTCGTTAGTTCGTCACAACAACCGTCCCCGTATCTTCCGGTTTGACGTGGTTATGGTACTTCCACGTACCAACTTTGGTAAACGTGTATTCGTACATACCACCCTTGGTCACACTTTTGAGCTGATCAAACCCGGGAAGCAATTGATGGGTCGGGTGAACCGCTGACGCGGTCCACATACCGCCAGTACTCTCATTCTTAAACGTCACTTTGGTCCCTACTTTTACGGTGATCGAACCGGGCTGATATCCAGCATCCGAATACGTGACAGTCATGGATTCTGAAATACCGCCTTTGCCCTCCCCGGTAACGGGAGATTCTTCGGTAATCGTGATATTTCCGCCGGTTGCACCGTTTGCGGAAGGCGTCCCGTTATTGCCTATCTGCATGCCGGGAAGGTTGGACTTCCCGCCCAGGTAATACCATCCGACCGCGACACCCACGACGATTACGATGATTCCTACCAGTAATTTATTCAAACGTACTCACCTCCTTTAGCATAGTTATGTATATCGGTCCGCTACTTTGCTGGCAGCATAACTTTCCGGTTTCATTTTTACGCTGAAGCCATTCCCTCTGATCATCCCGATGATCTCGGAAATCATCTCCCGTGTAGGACCGAATTTGCCGATATCCACATGGATCTCGACATCATATTTCGTGATCCCGTCTTTATGGAGAAGTGCCACGACCTCTTCCGCCATCATAAGAGACATAGTCGCTTCCTCATACATCCGCTGCCTCAACGCATAGGTCTTCTTATTGACGACCCGCTTCCAGAAATAAATGCCGCCGTGTCCGATCCGGTGAACGACGATCGCCGTCACGAAGTCGACACCCGATCCGTTATGCGGCTGGGAATCCGTCCCAACAACGATTTGGTACGTACCCGTTGCGTCACGAGCCAAAAAATCAATAATGCGGGTCCGTACGTCAAGAAGTTCAAGCTCACCGTGCGTGGGGCTTTGGAACATAGGTTGCGGGTAATGGTAACAAAAAGGCGCGTGTGAGACAAATTACCACCACCAAAAACCCCGACGTACGCCGGGGTTTTTGTTTATACTCTTCGTTTCGAAAATTACTGTCTCGGTCGCTCTTCGCGAGGCCGTGCTTCGTTGACGACCAACGGTCGGCCGTTTACGTCCTTGCCGTTGAACATCTCGATCGCTTTCTTTGACTCTTCATCTGAAGACATTTCGACGAAACCGAATCCGCGTGAGCGGCCGGAGTACTTGTCGGAAATGACTTTGGCTGAAACAACTGTTCCTGCCTGTGCAAATGTCTGTGCGAGATCATCGCTCGTCATTTGATAAGGCAGATTACCTACGAATAAATTGATTGCCATATTGGATTTCCTTTCCCCTTAGGTCTTGAAGGAGACTCACGATTACCACCTAAGGTACCAGAGGTCACCACTTTGTTCCCAGGACAAGACGTAGTATACCATACATGCACCATCGGTTTCCAGTTTCATCCCGTCCGGACTTCCTTAACGAAACTTCCCCGTCCGTGTGCCGTATGCGGTTCTCCGGGTCAGGTATCGTCATGATATAATAATCATGCATGGAATCATCCGGTAAGGAGGTTCCGGACGGGAAACGAAAATCCCGACGGAAACGTGCGCAACTAGCCCTCCTTCGTTATCCCCTCATCGGCAGTATCGCAGTGATTGCGGGGTTTTTCGTATACCTTTCACATTCAGCGGTCACGATTTCGGTAACCAACATGGGGTGCGGAACACTTCCGGTCACGATTGTGCCGCCAGTCACAACACCCGGGGTTTCCATCCCTAAAACGATTCCTGAGGGAAACAGCACCATAACACTCCCGCCTCTATCCGGTGTCATTGATGCGACATGGGATAACCGTATCCGCATAACCACGTTACGAAACGTCTTCCCATTCGAAATCCGGGACGGGCTTCGGGTAACCTTCGACGGCATGGACATCATCGGCAATTTCACGTCACTCAACCTTGGGGATCAAAAAGTGCACGACGTCATGATTTCGTGTACCTAGTGGACTACTCGAGGACCTCTTCTTCGTCGTAGGACCCTTCGTCTAAAGGTGCCACCGGAGCCGTATTCGCACTTCCTTCGGATTCCCCGGGAAAAGGCTTAAACGTAAACGAGTTTGCTACCGTATCGAATACCGACTGCCAGTATGGCTCGTCGGTAAGCGTTGCGGAAACGATCCAGAGGACGCCGTCATAGACGACACCTGTTTCAACTGTTTTCTGTAAACCCGAGACCAGTACTTTTTGCGCGTCTTTGCCGCCCAGTGTCGTATCAAACGACAATGCGGAAGACGGCGTTGATACGACCTTTCCCCAGGTGAGCGTATTGGTGACGTTTTTCGGAAGATCCTTCACCCAAATAGTAAGGTTTCCCGGATGCTTGGCGTTCGTAAACTCCACATGGGCGTAATTTTCCTTATCCTCATCGTGTTTATTGACCGTCACGTCCTCAGGGTATTGAGCGGTGAATCCTGCCGGGTCGTCCCATGTCAGGAGGGCTGCCTTCGGTGTCGGGGTGGGCGTTTGGGACACAACGTCTGTGGAGTCATTCTGTTTCTGATTCAAAAAAAGGTACGCACCGGCTCCCCCCACACCCAACACAAGTCCGCCCAGTAGTATCAATAGGATTGTACGCTTCATTACCTGCCCAGTGTACCACGGGAGGCAGTTCCTTGCTATAATCGCACTATGCGGATGTTACCCGTCCTTATCCTTTTTGTTTTTGCCCTTGCTCATACACCCATTGCCCTTGCCGCAAAACCCAGAGTCCGAACCGCAACTAGTACGAAACGCACCGGCACCACTACCGTTACGGGATACTCACGGGCGAAACTTTCACGGGGAACCAACAGTGTGGTGGTAACCTTTATGAATCTCTCCAATGTGGCAAAAATCACCTATACGCTCTCGTATTCTGCAAACGGCATAGAGCAGGGAGCCGTCGGCTCGCTCGCGCCAAGTGGTACGGCGACGGAAACCCGGGACCTTTACTTCGGTACCTGTAGCCACGGCGTCTGCACGCCGCATCGTGGAATCCAAAAGGCCGTACTCCTGGTGGAAACGCAGCTTAAAGGCGGCCGCACAAATACGAAGCGGTACAAAATCCGCTATTAATACTCGAGCTCTAACGCAATCGCTTTGCGTAAATCATTGCCGATACGAATATCGTGACGAAACTTGTCAGAGACCAGGCAATCAATAACCCCAGCGGCACCCGGAACATGAGATACATCGGAAAGTATGCAAACACGATCGCAAGACCGACCATGATATCCGTAAATCCTATGACCCGTCGCCAATAGCCTTTCCCCAGCAAATCCTTCATAAAATCAAACACCGCGGCAAGCACCGTCCCTGTAGCAAACGTAAACAGCAAGGAAGTCACAAAAAACTCCGGAGGAGGCGGACCGGCATTAGGCATCATCAGCGTGCTCCACAATCCGGCGTTCGTAGGATCGGTATAGTACCCCATGGTAAACACTACTTCGATCTGCCTGATGAGCACCATCGCAACGGATGCAATAAGGCCGCTTATCATGATGTTTTTCCCTGCCAGCTTCTTCATCCATAGACTCATTTTTATCACCCCCCTCTTATGTAGAGAGTACATCAACGTCGTTGAGAAAAGTATGTGTCACATTACGAACGCACGGATAATGCTATACTTTGTGGGTACATGCGGTGGATTCGGACTCATTGGTTCCTCATCGGTATCTTCGCCGTGGGTGCGATGGTAAGACTCATAAACCTCAATTGGGATGCTGGCGGCAGGCTCCATCCGGATGAAGCACTTATTGTTAACGGCGCATTATCACTTCGCATACCCACCCAGTGGAATCCTTTCTTCCACGACTACAACGGGTTTTCCGTGTACCTGCTGAAAGTCATTGCGCCCTTTGTCTCGTCACCGGAAACCCTCACGATAATCGGCAGATTCATTTCCGCACTCCTTTCTACCGTCTCGGTTCTCCTTATCTACTTTCTTGGAAAGAAATGGTGGAACGAACGGGTCGGGACATATGCAGCGATTCTTCTTGCGACCACACCGTTATTCATCCAGCTTGCGCATTTTTATACCACCGAAAGCATCATGGTGCTCCTTCTTCTAACGATGCTACTTGTCGCACCGTCCCCAATGGCTATGGCCGTTCCCATGGGACTTTTATTGGCAACCAAAAATACCGCCTACCTCATTCTCCCTATTCCAACCGCCCTCCTTGCGACGGCCACATTCCCCCGT
>CAZHOQ010000017.1:0-21694 GCA_964533995.1 uncultured Gammaproteobacteria bacterium | reverse complement strand
TGGAAACTGAATGAGGACTCGTGGGCCGGGACCACCAATGAGGTCGCGGACAGCTCCGGGAACGCGATGCACGGGACCCGTTCGGGGAACGCGACTACGCTTGGAGACGGCCGGCTGGGCCGGGGCGGATTGTTTGACGGGACGGGCGATTACGTGTCCGTCAGCGACCATGCGACGCTTGATATCACCGGCGACCTCACACTCAGTGCGTGGGTATACCGTACGGGGGGTACGAACCAGTACGTCATATCCAAAACGAACGACAGTTCGGATGGCGGGTATGCGCTCCTGATCGGCTCGTCAGGAGAGGTGTACTGCCGTACGGTGAACGGATCGGGACATAACGATTCGTATACGCCGACTGGCTTGGTCACCTCCGACAGCACGTGGCACCATCTGGCGGCAGTGAGAAACGGCACGAGTTGCGAAGTGTGGGTCGATGGAGTTAAGCGGACGGCAACCAGGGCGACCCATACAACACTTACGGCAAATACGAATATCCTGGCTATCGGCTCGCAGCCGAGCGGGGGTAATTATATGTTGGGCAGGATCGACGATGCGCGCGTGTATAGCAGGGCGCTCACCGATGCGGAAATCTCGATTCTTGCAAAGCCCGGATACGATATTTTGGGAGCCAAGGCAAGTTCGTATCCCGGCACCGGATTCTCATGGGGTTCTACGGAGACCGTGTTAAACGGCAGCAGCCCGGATGACGCATACGACCGGCCGGTCATCGACCGGGATTCCAGCTCATACGTCTTCGTCGGCTCGCGATACACGGGAACGAATTACCTCACCTATCCGCGGATGATCAAGGAGGATGACGGAACCAATGACCTGCCGGAAGACAGCGCCGATTCCGTGCGGAGCCTTGCGGATGCGACGCATACCGGAACGAATACCTATGCCAACGTCGTCCCGCTTACTTCGCAGGACATGTATGCTCCATACGTGCAGGCCGGAAGACTTGACGGCTGCGTGTGGGATAACTCCGACGACCAGTGGGAAGCGACAAGCGGCACGACCTGTGAATTCATGTCGGACTACAACTTCCGGGACGGCCTTAAAGCATACTGGAAGTTCGATGAGACAAGCTACAGCGGGGCAACCGGTGAAGTGAAAGACGAAACGAACAACGGCAACCACGGCGCGCGGTCGGGAAATGTGACGAGTTATGCACAGGGGTTCTACCGGGCGCCCTTGTTTGATCAGGCGGACGATTATATCGTCGTGCCGGATTACGGAACCGGATCCAACCTTGATGCGGCGAACGGCTCGACCATTACGATCGCTGCCTGGATTTATCCGGGTTCGTTGCCCGGGGCCGACACATGGCAGACTATCGTCACGAAAGGCGGAGTAGATGCGGATGGGGACGTGAACTATATGATGCAGATTGGGAATACCGGTGGCAATGATACCGTTACATTTTGCTTTACCGTTTCGGATGTCTATCAATGCTGGGACGGGACCGGCATGGATTTAGTCCAGTCCGAATGGCAGCACATAGCCGTCAAGTTTACATACGGCACATCTTCAAGCATACGCGTTTATCATAATGGGACCGAGTATACGAGCGGCTCATGGGGTGGCACAGGTCAAGCAAGCGCCCCGGATGTTTCTGATGAAAATTTGTGGATTGGTGCCAATTGGTCAACCACTCCCGTAGAAGAATTTAACGGATTGATCGATGAAATGCGTATTTACGACTACGGTCTGACCGCTGCCAAAATCGCTTCGCTTGCCGACTATATGCCTATGAATCCGGACGGAGGTCCGAGCGGGTACTGGGCGCTTAATGAGGGAAGCGGATCTCTCGCCACGGACGCGTCGGCAAACATGAACGACTCGAGGACGCAAACCGCGCCGTATACCTCGTCGGGCAAATACAGAAGCGGCCTCTCCATGACAAACAACGCAAGTGTCGAGGAGTTTGAAATACCCGCGCCGGCGGCCGGCGAGCTGGATGTAACCGCCGCGGAGGACTTCACGATATCCGCCTGGATCAAGGCGACGGATTTTTCGGAGAGTCCCAATATCGTTTCAAAAAGCACCGGCGGCGCGCGGTACCGGCTGTATGCTACCGAAAATGCCAACAACCATACCATTACCTGTGAAGTAAACGACGGCACGAATACGGATACGGCATCATACAATTCCACGACCGCGCTCATCGACGGCAACTGGCACCACATCATCTGCGCACTGGACCGGGACGGAACACAGTTCCAGGGCGTTCCGGCACTGGCCTTGATCGTTGACGGCGTTACCGCCGGGGCCGATACGTCCCTTGCGGCGACCGGATCACTGTCCAATTCCGCCGCGTTCCAGGTCGGCGAGTTATCCGCAAGCGGTGAATTCGACGGCGGCGGGATTGACGAGGTCTATTTTTTCAACCGCGCATTGTCAGGGGCCGAGATGCTGGGGTTATTCAACGGCCGGCCGTCAGGGGAAAGCGACAGCATCGATTCGGTTCCCTCAAACGTCTACGACAGCATGTCAGCCGTTTCCGACGGGTCGGGGAATGTGTATGTTTCCTATATCGACGACGAATCGACCGACAAAGTAAGCATGAAGAAGTATAACGGCTCGTATTGGGGACCGGTTATGCAGGTTGCCGATGCGGCGGATGCCAACGATAGCTACACGACGCTCTCCTACGATTCGACCAACAGCGACCTCTATGGATTCTGGATCGACAGAAGTACGTCCGATATCTATTACAAGAAGGCCGATTATCTTTCGGCCGGGCGTTCGCTTGATTTTGACGGTACTGCCGATTACGTCAATATCCCGTATGCGGCAAGCCTGGACGTCGCCACGGACCTGACGATCGAGTTCTGGTTTTCCCCGGATGTGAGTATCGAGGCGTCGACACCGCAGTACCTGGGAATTATGAGCAAGGCAAGCAGCAATACCGATTCTGAGAATGACTGGGTATTCTTCTGGGAGCAGGGTGAGAACGGCAGGATGCGTTTCGGGGCATACGGGGATAACGTGCAGACGACGACCGATACGTGGCTTGCCGGCCGGTGGTACCATATCGCCGTTACCGTAAACGCGAGCAATACCGCGCTCATTTACGTCAACGGCGTGCAGGATAACTATTCCGGCGATACGAGCATTTCCGGCAATCCCATCAACGGCACCACCAATACGCCGCTCACCATCGGGCTTGCCCAAATCGCGAGCGGGGACGAATATTTCGATGGGAAAATCGATGAAGTGCGCATATACGGCGCCGTGCGCACGCAGGCGGAAATCCAGCAGGATATGTTCACGAGTCTCACTGGGTCGGAAACCAATCTGATCGGGTATTGGAATATGGATGAAGGGACCGGCCAGACGGTTGGAGACCTCGACGCCAACAACAACGACGGAACGCTGGGCGCGGACGGTAGCGCATCAACGGATGATCCCACATGGAGCACGACGCTGCCGTTTACCCATTCGCTGGATGCTGCGGAAACCCAGTGGAAGACAACCGGAAGCAATGTTTCGGTTGCAAGCGTCTATGCGGAGGCGGCGAAAATATTCGCCCAATGGTTCGACGGGAATACGATCATGTGGGATGACCTTACCATTTCCGGGGGAAACACCGCGCCGGGGGCGCCGACAACGCTGTATACGAATGAGGGTGCTACGACCGCGCAGTCGGGGGTAGCCAATCCGGTCGCCGTCGGGGACGGGACGCCGAATTTTTCCGCCGTATACAACGACAGCGACGTCGGGGATATTGCCAATAAGTACGAAGTCATCGTGTATAGCGACTCATCCTGTACCGCGCAGGTGTGGGATTCCGGAGCGGCCGGGACATCGATGACCAACTGCACGCAGGGCAACCGGTGCGGTGATATCACGTTTGGCGGAACGAGTCTGTCGCTGGACGGCCGGACGTACTATTGGAAGGTCAAATACTGGGACGATACCGGCGATGCCGGGTCGTTTTCCTCCTGTACGTCGGATACGTTTACCATGCTTGGTCCCGACGGGCAATTGCGGCACGGCAATTATTTCTTCAACCGGCAGACCGAACGCGTCTACACCTGGTAATATCCCTTCTCCTGTTTCTTGACCGGGGGACGGTAAACGCCTAGTATATAGGGCATGACAAAAGACAATGCCCATCCGGCTTCCTCCTTCCTGCGAAAGAATGCCGTTATCGTCTTGTTTGCGGCCGTGTGTGCGGGCTTACTATTCAGTACGGTTTATTTTTATACCCAATATAAGAGTGTCAGCACGTCAAAACCAGCCGAGGAGGATGAAGTAAGGGTGCTATCCGAGAAGGTTGGGAAGCTCATCGTTCTTCCCCAGGGGGAGACGCCCAAGGTGCTCACCGTTACCGACAAAGAGAAGCTTTCCGGACAAGCGTTTTTTGCAAATGCCAAGAACGGGTACAAGGTGCTCGTATACGAAAAAGCGAAGAAAGCATTCCTATATGACCCCGGAACCAACCGTGTCGTCGAAGTCGGTCCCGTGACGTTCGGGGATGCCGCCGCCGCGTCGCCGACCGCAACCATCGCGCCTACCGCGATGACGACCCCCGACGTATCGCCGTTTAGGGTGTACCTATATAACGGTACGCCGACGGTCGGACTGACGCGGGAATACGAAATAACCCTCAAAAGCTCGTTCCCGAACGCGGTTGTTGCCGACCGGGATAACGCGAATCAGCGGGATTACGCAAAGAGTATCGTCGTCGACTTGAACGGCACGAAAGCCGCTCAGGCGGCAAGTATAGCAAAGACATTGGGTTTTACCGTGAGCGCACTTCCGCAAGGGGAGACTGCATCTTCGGGCGCGGAGTTCCTGATTATTCTGGGTGAAGACGCAATGTGAGATATTTCATACCAAGTTTCGTGAGGTAGTGTATACTAGGTCATATGGAAAAAAAGTCAGTCATTATCGCGTTTGTCGTCCTTTCCTTATTGGCAGTCGGCGGCTCGGGCGCCGGAATCTACTATTATTTCCAATATAGGAATGTCCTCCAGAGGGCAAAAGATCCGACAATCGAGGTGAAGGAAATACTTTCCAAAGTGGGAAAACTCATCGACCTTCCCCAGGGTGAGGAGCCGACGGTAGCAACCGTCCAGGATGCCGAAGCGATCAAGAGCCAGCCGTTTTTTTCGAAGGCGCAGAACGGATACCGGGTGATCCTGTATACCAACGCCCGTATGGCAATCCTTTTTGACGAGAAGAATAACAAGATCATCAATGTCGGCGCCATCAACGTCGGAACGCCGTCAGCAACCCCGCAGGCCCCCGCATCATCCGAGGCACCACCGGCCCCGTAACCCGGTGGCCAACTCTTCCAATTCACCGTTAACTACGGTACAATTCTAACCATGCAAAACTTTCATGAACAGAAATTGTGGCAGGATGCGTTCGTTGTGCTTATGGAGGTGCATGACACCTTTGACGGCATGCGTGATGGTGTTAATGAGGAGATCGTCGAGGATTGCATAAAAAGCGCGACCGATGTCGCCGCGAAAATCGCGGACGGCTTATCAAGGGCCGACCGGCGGTTTGGCAGGCAGGTCCTTCTGGACGCGATCGGGATGGTTGCGATGGTCCGGACTCATTTGGCGGTTGCATGGGGCAGGGGCTTGGTGTCCGACGACATGTTCAAATCCATGGACGACAAGTACGCAAGCCTCACTGAGAATCTCCAGAGGGCACGTTAGCTCTCGAGACAAAACCTAGCGGTTTTCTCGACGTGGACAATTCCTTCTTTACAAGCCAATTATATCTACGGTAGCCTTGTTGTATGGCTGAGGTCGAGATCATCCCCGGTATTTTTGAATCGGAGTGGGCGGAAGTGGAAGAGCGCGTGGCGCGTTCAGCTCCCGTGAGTCCGTGGATCCATGTGGATTTCGCCGACGGGTCCATGATCGAAAAGGTGACGCCGCTGGACGGCATACAGTTTGCCTCGCTCATACGAAAGTATCCTCACACGAAATTCGAAGCGCATCTCATGGTGGCAAACCCGGAGAAATATTTGCGTGCGTTGGTGGATGCCGGATTTACCCGGCTCACCGTGCACCTTGAGAGCAACGATCCGCGCCGTTTTTTGGAGGAAGCCCGGTACGATGAGGTGGAGGTGGGGATAGCAATCGACGGGGCGACAGAAATCGGGGAAGTCGAACCGTTTTTGGAGGAGGTTGACCTGGTTGCGGTCATGACCAAGGAAGCGGGAGCCGCCGGCGGGAACGGGTCGTTCCTTCCCGAATCCGTCGAGAAGGTGAAGCTCATCCGGGAGCATTTTCCCGATCTGCCGATCGAGGTTGTCGGCGGGATCACCGACGTAACCGTGAAAGCCGTCAAGGATGCCGGGGCGACCCGCATCGTATCGACCGAATACATATTCACCCATCCGGACGGGGTGGAAGCCGCCATTGAGACGTTGCGGACAAGCTAACGTTATAACTTCAACAGCGCAGATATTCCGAAATTTCCGAACTTGATGGAGTGTTCCCCGTATGTAATACTGGCAAAAATCGGTTGACACGCAATGCCCATTACCCTTTGCATCCCAGGCAAAACGATACAACGAGGCCCCGGCCTCGTTTTTTTATGGGGATACGTATGACGCGGAAAAAGACAAGCCGTAGGAAAGAAATTGACCTCGAACAACCCGAGCCGTATCAGATGGAAATGAGGGGATTTGAGCCGCACCGGACCCAAAGCACGGTGAGGAGACGGACGGATGAGGAGGAAGTACCGGCCGCGCGACCCCGCCGCCGTTTGACGTATCACTCCGACAGGGCACGCGAGGATTTGTGGGGCGGCGGGTGGCAGGCGGTGCTGATGACCCGGAAGCGCAAAAAAATATGGGTGACCGTCCGTCCCGAAACGCCCCCGGCGGAAACCTTCGACGAAGCCGTAAAGAAGGCGGAAAAGAGACTTGCTGAGGATGAATAAGGGGTAGTGCGAACCGGCCGGTCAGCCGGAATTACGATATTGATGCGGCCGGAATATTACAGTATAGTGCATGTACTTCCGATTATATGGTGAGACGATCTACACGATCACGGGAACGGGACAGTGGCGGTGAAGGTAACCGCTCGTACAGACCGTTACGGAGAACGGATCACGGATTCGAATCAACCAGTGTGCGGGGGTGGGGATTTACGACACGAAGCACCGCAACATCGCGCGGCGTACATTTGGAAGCCGACGCATTAAACTTGGATGGCGCCCAGAAGATGTTGCAGAGTCTGGGAATTTGGCGTGAAGGAAGTAAAATTCTTGAGATGAGATTGTCTAACCGTGGCGGGGTCGACGTGTTAGTGGATAGTGATTAGCGGGAATCCGGTAAAACCCCTGTATAACTCCATATTGTTTTTCCTCTTGTGTACGGTATGCTAAATCCGTATGTATAAACTCCTTTGTGTCGGCGGGACGTTCGATGTCATCCATGCGGGACACGAGGCGCTCCTAACACAGGCGTTTGATGCCGGCGAGCACGTGCTTGTCGGGGTGACGACCAACGCGTATGTGAAGGCGCACAAACGGCGGGTCACTCAGGCCTATACCGAGCGGAAGCATGCGTTGGACGCATGGCTGTCAGCGCGTGACGCCTATCGCGGGAGGTACGCGATTATCCCGCTGAACGATCCCTTCGGCCCCGCGGTGAAGGATGCGCAGCTTGAGGCTATTGTCGTCTCGGAGGAAACAAGGAAGCGCGCCGAAGAGGCAAACGCGCTCCGCAAAAAAGCAGGATTGCCCGCACTTGACGTGCTGGTCGTTCCCATGAGGAAAGCCGAGGATAATACGCCCATATCCTCAACCCGTATCCGGGAAGGCAAAATCAGTGTCTGGGGGAAGCTCATGCTGCCCGACGGGCTCCGGGGGGAATTGGCCCAGCCCCTGGGGATAATCCGGACAAGGTCGCAGATCCTGGCGTCATTCCAGGCGCACCGGTCTGACACGATCATAACGGTCGGCGATCTCACGACGAAAACCATCCTATCCGAGGGGATTACGCCGGCGCTTATGGTCGTTGACCATCGGGTCGGCCGCCGGCCGTACACGGCGCTAAAACCGCTCATTGAGGAACACGCGTTCAAGCGTATTGCGGTCGCAAGCGGCCCGGGATACATAAGCCAAGAGGCGGTTTTGGCCATAACGGAATCCTTGGAACATCCCGAAGGATCGCATACGATCATCGAAGTTGACGGGGAAGAGGATCTGCTGGCGCTTATTGCCATCCGGGAAGCGCCCCTTGGAAGTGTCGTATATTACGGCCAGCCGAAGATCGCCGCATGGGCGTGCGGGCCGGAAATATCCGGGATCGTGGAGGTTACCGTGACCCATGAGAAGCAAACGCAGGTAATTGCACTCCTGAAGCAATTTGTTGGAGAATAATTAGGTATGGCGAAATACGTTCCCGATATCGGTTCCCGCAGGTGGGTGATCATTTCCCCGGGAAGGTCGTTTCGGCCCGACCAGTCGAAGGCAGCCAGAAGCGGCGCGGCTCCGGTAGTCTCAGCTTGCCCGTTTTGTCCGGGTAACGAGCACCTGACACCGCCGGAAGTCTTTCGTATCGGTCCGGGGGCAAGCGACGCTCCGGGGTGGCAGATTAGAGTGGTTCCGAACAAATATCCTATCACCGATTTGCACGAGGTGATCATCCATAGTCCTGATAACGAAAAGGATCTTGAGGATTTGCCGCTTGACCAGGTCACACGGATTCTGACGGCGTACCGTGACCGGTACCGCGCGCATGAGAACGAGGGGCAGGTCCTGATCTTTTGCAACCATGGTTTCGCGGCAGGGGCCTCACTTAAGCATCCGCATTCGCAGCTCGTCGTCATTCCGCGGCAAATCAATCTCGATGCCGTCGTCCGGGAGCCCGTCGCCAATATAGTCGAGGAAAATACGTTCTTTATTACGTATTGCCCGGATTTTTCCCAATGGCCGTTTGAGGTGTGGATTGCGCCCAAACACGAAGGGGGCAAGTTCAGTTCGGTAAATGACGGACAGCTCGAGGATTTGTCGCAGGTCTTGCAGGGGGCGCTCCAGCGCATCCGGGCCGCGCAATTCCAGGGATATTTCCACTCAGTACATGAGGAGGGGGCGTTTGTGTATAACTTTTATATTTATCACGGGGAGAACTGGTTTATCCGCATAACCCCCAGGTTTGTTCATCGGGCAGGATTTGAATTGGGAACGGGTTTATCCGTCAACGTCGCCGATCCTACGGCGGTCGCGAAGGTGCTCAAAAGCATAACGCCGTAGCATGTATCCTGCCAAAGTACTTTCCTTTTGGGATAAGGAGCAGTGCGTGTCTTTGCTGAGCTCAGCCGTACGTCGGTGGAAAACTTCGTTTTCCCTCGGGCTAGGTTATACCATTCCTTTTTGTTGCTGACCAAGGAGCCACAGGACGGCCTCTTTCTTATACCGTCGGTCGCCTCTGGAGTTTATCCGGATTGCCGGAAGTTTGCCGCGTTTGCCCCAGCGTTTGATCGTAAGGGGGGAGACACGCAATATTTTTGCGACTTCGCGGACGGTTAACAAATCTGGCCATTCATCACCTAGTGCCATATGCCTCCTTAGCTGGAGCAGGAAAAATTTCTTATATCGTATTCGATCACAACAATACTGGAAAATATCAAACGTTGTCAAGGGGGAGTCGCAAAATATTTCGTTTTGTGGATAAAATGTGCATGCGGGAATTAATTTTGCGACGTGATGGTGTAAGAATATTAGATAAGGATTCCGCTTGAAGCGTTTTCCGTTATCGTTCTTGCCGAGTGGTGTACGTGCGGATACCCGCCCATGTGGCGGGAGGTTCTGCCGTATCATCCGAGGTTAGAACGATAGGAAAACCTTCATTGCGGCTCCCTTTCTTTTGTCATTTCTTTGGGTGAGCAAAGAAATGATATTAATCGCGTTGTAACGCGGTAAAGGAGGATTTGAAAGAAAAGTTATTTTATTTTCGTCAAAGAGGCGACCATCGCGTCGACTTCCTCCAAAATGGCGCCGTCGGGGTTGGCTGGCGTCGTCAGGCTCATGTGACCGAATACCGTCGGCTGTCCGAAGCTTTCCGTGCCCTTCTGGCAGAAGGTAAATCCTTTTGTGGTTCCGTTATCCGTGGTGTTCCAGCCGCGGCGGAGAACGACATTATCAGATGTCGTGATTTCGCCGAAGGAATCATACCGGGAGCTCGGCCCTTCGAAATCCGGGTCATCGGTATAGAGGCACATCGCGCCACCGGTAGCGGCCTGGAAAATTTTCAGTTGTGCCGTGCCCTTGGTGAGCGTGAGCGTATCGACCCATGTCCCTTCGTTTGTGGTGCTGTGGCTTTCTGTCCAGCCGCCAAGAACGTTTATCTGATATTTGGTAAACGAAAGGCCGCTTGTGGCATCCAGGCCTGCTTTTATCGTTTTGGCGGCTTTTGGCGTGGGAGTCGTCATATCGCTTGGTAACGTCTCCGGCCTCAGGCCGGGGTCGGTGGTTGGGGTGGGAGATGCCGTCGTGGATGCGGCGCCACCGGAATTTTTGGAAGTCACGTTCAGGCCAAACGAATACGCCCCATAGGCAATACCGCCAACGATGACAAGGGCGAGGGCAACCTTTCCGAATACCGAAAAGAATTTATCCATGGCACGTATTATAGCAGATACAAAAAATCCCACTTACGTGGGATCTTTTGTTTATATTTTGCCTTCCTAAAAGGAAAGATAGCAGTGCCTGTTTTCAGCCAGCAAGGCTGGCGGCACGTCGAGAGGAAGCCTGGGTTTCCTCTCGAGACGGGTTACTTAAGTTCAACCTTAGCTCCGGCTGCCTCCAATTTCTTTTTGGCTTCCTCGGCTGCGGATTTTGCTGCACCTGAGAGTACTTCTTTCGGAGCAGACTCAACGAGTGCTTTGGCTTCCTGAAGTCCCAGCGTCGGAACGAGTTCGCGAACGGCTTTAATGACGCCGATCTTGTTTGCTCCCGCTTCGGTTAAGACAACGTTGAATGCGGTCTGTTCCTCTTTGGGTTCATCGCTTCCACCAGCTGCCGGAGCGGCTGCTCCTGCGACAGCGACGGGCGCTGCGGTGACACCAAATTTTTCCTCGAGTGCTTTGACCAAATCGGAAAGTTCCAACACGGTCATTTCCTCGACGGCAGACATGATTTCATCTTTAGATAATTTTGCCATAGTATAGTGTCACCTCCTTTATGATTTTTTTGCTTTAACGGCATTGAGTGCCCAAACTAATTTGTTGATATTCCAAGAAAGCGCGTAGTGTAAGCCCTGGATCGGCGCATTAAGCTGTCCCACAAGCTTCCCAAGCAATACCTCACGGGAGGGGAGGGTCGCAAATTTGGTAAGATCCGCCTCCGTGAGCACCGTGTTTCCCAAAAGTCCGGCTTTCGTCTTGCCGATGCCTGCGGCTTTGAAGAACTTGAGCATTTCCTTTAAGGGGGCCACTTCGTCCGCGTAGGCAAACAGGACGGCAGTTGACTCGGTAAGTTTGTCTTTGAGGGATTCCGCTTTGTCTCCCAGGGAGCGGAGGATCAGGCGGTTTTTGGCAACGACGAATTCGCCGTCGGTTTTCTTAAGTGCCCGGCGGAGTTCTTCAAGCTGTTTATGCTTCAAACCGCGGTAATCGGCGAGCACGGCGACTTTGGCCTTGCCGAGTTTTTCCGTAAGACTGTTGACTGCATCGATCTTTCGTTGTGTTGCCATAATGACCTCCTAAAAATGGTTTGCGCTCGCTGCTGACTCGCAACCGCTTCGCGGGGCAAACCATATTTGGCTGTAAGCTCGTAAATCGGAATTTGTTCGCTAACAGACCAAATAAAACAAATCCCGCCTAAAGCGGGATCACAAGGCACGAAACGTGCCGATATGTTCTCCCTCGGCAGGGCTTAGCGTCCTTTATCGGACTGCCTGCGGTCTTTAGGATAGAACTATTATATCAAACCAAATAATTGCTGACAAGTGTTACGGTCTTCGGACGTTTCGTCCGCGGCGGCTAAGGACATCAACCGCAGTGTCTTTCGTAATAGACTGACCCCTGGGCATCCGTTTATTCGTTTTTCGGGCGTCTTCTTTCAGCTTTGTCTTGATATGCGCCTCTTCGGCTTCCTCATTCAGCTGCTCTCGGGTAAGCCGCAGTCGTATGCCGCCGCCCCCAGATATAACGATTGAGTCGTCTTCACCCATAGTTTCTTGTTTTGCACTCATAATGGTATAGAAAAAAAGAAAACCACACAAGTATGTGGTTTTGGATATGCGTTATTATAGCTGGGCATCGGAATATGCGCTGTTAGGCGCATCACAATGCCTAGTCAAGAGAAGTACGCGGGTGCCCCGGGAAAAGTTTCAATTTGAGGCTAAGCGGGCCTTAGGATCAGAAGGCGACTTTGACGCCCGGTCCCATCGTCGAAGAGAGGGACACTTTCGAGATTTTGCCGCTTAACGCGTCAATGACCGCTTGGACGTTCTCGGTAATATCCGAATCCGCAAAACTCACCTTGCCGACGGGCATATGGATGATCGGGTTGCCCGGTTCGGTTTTGATGTTCACCTGGCCGCTTGAAAGTTCTTTTGCCCGTTTTTCGGGATCCGGGCTCACCGTACCCGTCTTGGGATTCGGCATCAGGCCACGGGGACCTAATATGCGGGCGACTTTGGCAAGCTTCGGCATCATCTGAGGGTGGGCTACCAACACATCGAAATTGATCTTGCCTGCTTCGACTTCCGCGATGATCTTATCATCGGCGATCACGACTCTGACTTCCTTGCCCGTCCCGTGGGGGAGACTTACCGTCGTTCTATAGTCCGTTTTTTCGCCCAGGGAAAGGGGATTTAGGTTCACATGAAGCTCAACCGTTCCGTCAAACTTAGTAAGCGACGTCTGTTTGATGAGGCTTACGGCGTCTTTGAGCGGGTAAAGCTTGGTTTTGTCCACCATGCCCGATACTTCCTGATAGCGTTTGGAGCGGACTTTGGCCACCGCTTTCTTTTTCTTTGCCGCCTTCTTCTTGGATTCGTCAGGGGATTCGCCGGATTCTACTTCCTCGATAAGTTTTTTAAACTCGGGTTTGATGTCCGTGCCTTCGACGAGAACGGTCCGTTCGCCGCCCTTCATGCCGACGCCCTCGACTTTGGATTTCTTGCTGGCTTTGGTCTGGCGCCTGGCTTCCGCTTTGCGCTTTGCTTCGTTTTCCGCTTCTTCGTCGCCTAATGTGACCTGCCGGATTTTTCCCATATTATGCCTCCACCTCAATGCCCATGGACCGGGCCGTTCCCGCAACGACTTTGGCTGCCTGCGCTACGTTATCGGTATTTAAGTCTCCGAGTTTGTCTTTGGCAATCTGTTCAACCTGGGCTTTCGAGAGCTTGCCCGCTGTTTCCCGTCCCGCTTTTCCGCCGCCCTTGTCGATTCCCAACGTTTTGAGAATCATGGCGGAAACGGGCGGGAGTTTCGTGATGAACGTGAAGGTCCGGTCTTCGAAGACGGTGATGACGGCCGGAATCGTCTGGCCTTCGAGCTTAGCCGTCCGCTCGTTGTACGCTTTCACAAACTCCATGATGTTCAAGCCGTGCTGTCCCAATGCGGGACCGACGGGAGGAGCTGCCGTTGCTTTCCCTGCGGGTAAATTAAGCTTTAAGAGTGTTTTGACTTTTTTTGCTGCCATAGACGGGGGAATGTTACGAAGGAATAAGAAGAATATTCTTAGCCGTTCGAAACCTTCCCGGTTTCTCCCTCACGGTTGCGAGGTACTGATGAATATACCACACTTTGTCCGATGCGACAACAGGCAGCGTGGTTATTGCGAACAGAATGCCTGCATGCATTGCTGCTGGTAGGAGCCCGTATTATTGCACCCTGACGGACAGGAGCGTTGTCCGGCATTAAACTGCATGCAGATCGTTGCGCATCGTGCGGACACTGCAGCCGGCAATCCCTGACATAGACTGGTGCAGTTTTTAGGCACTGGGGTTGCTTCCGGTGTCGGACTGGCTCCGCCGGTTGGCTTCGGCTGTAGGCTATCGCCAAACCTGGCCTCGCATCGTTTCTGGTACAGCTGTACGTATTTTTTGCCTACCCCGGGAAATGCGGCCTGGGAAAATGCCTCGGCACACGTCTTCTGTCCTTCATCTACGGCATTGCATTGCGTGTTGCAGGATGCCGCGTATTTGCCCGCTCCATTGCAGACGGTGCTGCATGGGTTCGTGAATTTATTGCAGGTTGCGGTGCAGACGCCCATCGACGTTTTCTCCTCACCTTGATTATTGGTACGCGAAGCTTGGCGTACGTTTTCCTTACAAAACGACGTGCAGTTCATGGTTCCCGAGATGACGGAAGGGCAGTCCAGCGCGCAGGCGGCGGCGTCTTTTACCCACGCACCCGCTTTGTTGCATGCCTGGACGCATGCTTTCGTCGGGTCATACGAAGCCTTGCTTCTGTTTTCCGTCGTCAGTTGCGCAAAAACCGTTGCGCCGGCAACGACAGCAAGCGCGATGATAAGCGGGATGAGGAAACTCCATGGGGATACGCGGCGGCTAGTATTCCGTTTCATATATAATAAGACCTTTCTATTAAGTAGATTGCCGCTTTCCGTGTGTATTGTCAAGGGTCGTTGGCTTGCGAATCTCCCCCTTGATTTGATACCCCGAATTCGCGATTATGATGATAATGGCGAAAGCGCGGACTAAAGTGAAACGACATCGCACGACAGCAAGTCACGCCGGACGGCGGGGGCGTGGCGGTATTTTGCGGCTTTTGGATCCTAAGACGCTTTTATACCTTGTCCTACTTATTGCCGGGATTGTCGTGATGGTATTTGCGGTCCGGCAACCTACGGAACTGCGGCAGAAAGCAGCGTGCGATCCTGCCAATTGCGCCCAATGCAAAAACGGCAATTACTGGCAGATTATCGACTTCCAGTGTCCGGCTGAGCCGGACGGGGACATCCAACTGTGTAACTCAGCGGGCCGCATCGGAACCTGCAACGGATCCTTTTATTGTTGTCCGTCCGCGGGCGGCCAGTGGACGAAAACCATGACCGCGTGCGCAAATTCCACGTATGAGGGGAATTGCATTGCACCTACCGCGACCCCTAGGCCGACTTCTACACCCAGACCAACTTCTACACCGCGACCGACTTCTACACCCCGGCCGACTTCGACACCCCAGCCGACGGCTACATCAACACCCAGGCCGACTTCTACGCCCCGTCCGACGAGTACCCCGAGGCCGACAAGCACGCCGCGGGCGACCGGCACGTTGCGGCCGACGGCAACCGTCCGTCCGTCAGCAACGCCGACCCCGACCCCGATCCCGCTCCTTTCGGATGTCTGCGGCAAGTCCTGTTCTACGGATACGGATTGTCAACTTGGGCTGACGTGCTCCACGATATTCGCGACACTGCGGGCATGCAGAAACCGCATGTGCGCGGATAAGCCGGGGTGTTTGTGTGACGACGGTAGCGGCTCATTCTTCTTTGCGACCCCGACACCGGGACCGGGCGGTCTTGCCATGCGGAGCCTGCCTCTGACCGTCGGAGGATTTACGGATAAGAAAGGGCAGACTGGGCAGACTCCGTCGATAAGCGGCGTTTCCGAGCCGGATGCCAAGATCACGATCACCGTTTACCCCGACGGCGTCGGCGGTGAGGTGTATGCGGATAAGAATGGGAAGTGGACGTATAAGTTTACGAAGAAACTCACACCCGGTGCCAAAAACGTACTTATCGTCGCGACGACACCGGACGGTCAGGCACAGACAAGCAAGGCATTCACGGTTGTCGGCGGCAGCGGCACCAACTGGTTCGGGATCGTCCTCCTGGTTATGATCATCGTCGCCGTCGGCTTCGGCGCGTACGTCTACGTCAAATCCAACCAGTGACGGTAGCATCCGCAGTGTTCCTTCGAGACCGCACGCGCTATAATACGCGCATGGCGTCGCATGAAGATGACGAGCGTGAAGTAGAATCCGTAATGGATGAACTGATGTGCGCATTACCTGCCGACAAGCAAGAGCGGCTCCGGGAGGTTCGGGGAGAATTGTTGGCACGTGCCATGGGGCGTTCGCGCACCGGAGATTTTTCTATCCCCGATGACGTTACCGAATTATTCCGTGAGGTGCGACGACAGGCGGTCGAAACCGTCGTATACCGGCATGGGGTCATACCAGCCCGGTGGCGCTATCTTATGTCCCGGGAACGGGCAAACGGCCGTCCGCAACGGGTGAGCCGAGGAAATGGCCGTCACCGGTAACTATTGTTTGCGGAGCGCATACCCCGCGAATATAAGTGCCATGACGCCGCATGCCGTTGCACCCATCGCCATTCCGAAATTTTGGCTGATTGACGAGACGCCAAGAAGGAATAATAACGCCGCGATTCTCCCCGCGTTGATGCACCATTCCCGTTCTATAATGAGGCGAATATAGGTTGTTTTGGAGCGCTTGACCTCCGCGTCCATGATGTCCATGATGACCGGTTCGTTGGCTATCCAGGCGATACTGTCCGCGATACTTGAGACGAGAAGATACCACGAAATCGTTAACACGGTAATCCCGGCAAAGAGCGGCAAGCCGGAAACCGCAAATCCGGCGAGGGCGGCGGGGAATATCCAGCCGTACATCGATTGCCGGTACTTCCTTCCGAAAGCATAGCTCACCACAGCGGAAAGGAAGGAGACGATGCCGCTTACGATTCCCAAGGTTGCCTCATTGCCCAGTGCGTAGAGTACAAGCACCGTCGGTAGGATATAAATGACGGAATCAACGCTCCCTATTGCGAATGACAATAATTTTGCTTTCTGCCATTCTTTTGACAATGACCCGGTACGGTCGACGGATATGTCCGGCTGTTCAACCGTTCCGCCTCTGATAGCTAGCGCCGATGTGATGAGGAAGATAAGCGCGGTGACCGCGATGAGCTGGTATCCCACCGGTAACAACACGATGAGCCATCCCGCGACGGGCGGAACAACCATCGACGTAAACGTGCTTAGTGAAAACTGCAGGCCGGTAAAGTACCCCCGGGTGAGGGTGGTCGTGTGCCGGAGGGTGAGGAAGTTGCGGTTTGCCCAGTAGAGGCCGCTGCCGATGCCATAGAGTGCGCCGTATGCAAGGTAGGCAAACGGGGTAGGCGAATTTTGGAATATAACCAGCAGGGGGCCAAGTCCGGCAATGACTGTTCCGGCGGCATAGAGCCTCCGCAGGGATATGCGCCGAAGGAGCCGGCGGTTTATGACAAACATGACGGGGAGCATCGCGAAGTTCCCCATATAGTAGAGAATTAAAAGCGTTACGTCGTTTGACGTTTGCCAAATGAATGCCCCGGTGAATATGGACATCAGGGGGTAGGCGATGCTCCGGAGGAAATAGGAGAGGGTGAGCATCCGCGCGAATGGCGGCATGGCGGTAAAGTGCGAACGTTCGTTACGCACGCGGTCAATAAGTCCGGTCATGGATAAACGATACCACAAATGGGGAGGTTAGAGCTTGGAAATCTGCAGAAAGTCCAGCTCGACCGGGGTTTCCCGGCCGAAGATGGAAACAAGCACTTTGACTTTGCCTTTTTCCTCGTCGATTGACTCGATCGTTCCCAAAAAGTCCGCAAACGGCCCGTCGACAATCTTGACGGCTTCGGAAACCGAGAAGCTTGCCTTGTACTTGGGTGCTTCCATGGCCATGAATTTCCGAATGGCATCGACTTCGCGGTCCGAGATTGGCGTCGGCTTGTTGCCCGCGCCAACGAATGCCGTGACCCCCTGGGTCGTGCGTACGGCAAGCCATGAGTCGTCGTCAAGGATCATCTTGACCAAAATGTAGCCCGGGAAGATTTTTTCTTTTACTTCTTCCTTCTTGCCGTGGGAGACTTTGACGATGTTACGGGTCGGCACGACGATGTCGAAGATTTTGTGCGTCAGTTTTTGGGTTTCAATGCGCTGCTTTAAGTTTGCCGCGACCTTGTTTTCATGACCGGAGTAGGTGTGGACGACATACCAGCGGCCTGCGGAACTGTCGACTGCGGGCTTTTCCTCCACGACCGGAGGCATGTCTGTCGTTTGCGATTTGTCTGTGTCGTTCATATAGGTAGTATAAATGATTACCGGAATACTGCCGTTGTTATGTTGACGAATAGTATATCCAGGCCACCGACGAACAATCCGACTCCCAAGCTAATGACGATGACCGCTGTCGTCAACTTAATCGTTTCCTCCCGTGTCGGCCAGGTCACCTTCCGAAGCTCGCTTGCGACTTCCGAGAAAAACTGGGTCGGCGCGACGTTCGGAATTTTCGGGACAGATGGTTTTTCCATATCGTCAACCTAACAAAAGCCCCCTCCCCGGGGACTAACTAACTATACCAAAAAGTCCTCCGGGTGTAAAGCACGTACTATTGGCAACGGAATACCTTATAGGGATTCAGAACTTTGTTCGTTGCGTATCCCGGATCCGTACTGTTGTTGCCGAATTCGGGCGGGGGAGGCATGGAACCGTCCGGACAGAATTCCAGGCTACCAACCCACATACCGACATGGCTTTGGACAATCTTGTCGTCGCTCCATGAAGAGGGTGAGCAGGAACCGGGAGACGAGGAAGTCATGGAGTAGCCATAACATTGATCGGGAGTCCTGGGGTATTGGCCCCATATTGAGAGCGCCTTGCCAAGGGCCGCGACACTGTCGAGGAGATTGCAGGGGCTGATCGTTTCCTGCGTCCGCTTCGAGTCGATCTGTTGGACGGCGTTCCAGATGTCGCTTGCCCCGCCGGATCCCCAGAACCACTTGGGGATAACGCCGGTGCCGACGATCGCTTTGCCGCATTGTCCGCCGCCCGGGCCGTCAATATTGCATTCCGCGAACGTATTGCCCTCAAGGGGGCAGTTCGGCATCGTCTGGCCGCACGTCGACCATTTGATGACGTTTTCGTCGGTCCATGCGTCGCCACCGGTAAATGGTCCGGCCTGGTATATGCCCTGGTCAAGTTGGGTTGAGACGAACGCGCCTTCATGGTACATCGCCGTAAGTATTGAGGCGGGTGGCACGCCGAATGCTTCGCCGACTTCTTCGACCATTTTAATAAGGTTGTCCGGAAGCTTATTGCCGGGTACGGTGCCGGATTCGGCGAGCCCTGACATGTTTGGGCTGCATTGGCTACAGCTTGAGGATCCGGAAAACGTTGGCGGCTCGCCGCCACAAGCGGGAACTTCCGGGCTGCACATGTCCCCGATTGGTATTATGCCTTGGACCGCCGCTGCGGCACCGGCGACGGCCGCGGCAATCGGTCCTCCGTTCGGATCGCCGATCGCCACATCATTCTGAAGATTTCTTTTGTCTTTCCGGTTTGAGGTATCCGGCACCATGTAACAGGCTTCCTGCTTCAGTCTGGTATTGACCTGGTTTTTGATGTCGTAGCTTGCCTCAAGCGGCTTTTGTGGGAAGATGCCGACCAGTATTTTGTACGCCTGCTCCGATGCGGCAACAATAGGCTTCTTGTCTTCCTCCCGGAGGGTAAACGACGCCTGGCCGCCGTTTATGTCCGATGTGCCGCTGAATTCGCCTGCCTCATTGCTCGGGCAGCCGCCCCAAAGGCACTGGATGTGGTACCAGGGGAGTTTTTTCTTGATCGTCAAAATGACGTCATCCTTGTGCTGCTCTTCGGCGTAATCCGTTTCTTCCTCCCAGTGGTCGACCACCCATTTTCGGATGGTTTCAAAAATACTGACCGTCTCATATCCTTCGACTTGGGTGCCGGCACCAAACTGTGCAAGCTTCACCGCGTCGTTTTCCACGGGGAGCTGTTCTTCGCCCGGTTCGTGTTTTTTACAGTCTTCGTTGGGATTCATGCCTCCGATGACCAGCGAGGGAAGGTTAAAGTTGACAACACCGTCGACCGGATCGACCGGGTCAATCCCAAGCCATGCGGCGGATCGTCTTGCATTCATGAAACTCAGGGGTGCCCAAGGCACGTCCGAGGATTTCTCATAGGTCGTCGATATATAACAATCCGTTGGTTCGGGATGATTGGAATGTTCCGCGTCGGTTTTCAATATCGCGCCGTAATATGCGGTATAGAAGACGGGGTTCGCATTGGCATCCCATGCGATATGCTTCCCGTCGTCTTTGTGCTGCTGGGGAGTGAAATATTCAAGGAACGCGTTCGACCATTTTGCTTCCGGTTCATGATCGGGGGCTGCGAGCTGGTCTTCGTCATTGAAGATGGGGTGGATGAGTCCGCTGATGTCGAAGCCGAATTTTTGGCCGACCTTGATGATGACGGAGCCGAATTTGTTAAGGCGGGTCGTCGTGAACGCGACATCCGTGGTAGCGAATACCTCCCGGGCAGATGCCGCAAGCACGAGACATAGGAATATGAATGCGATGACGCGTTTCATGATACTACCTGTTTGTATCTTACCAAATTGACAAACGCCGAAAAAGCAGCATACAATTACATCCGGCTTAGGAATTCTGTCACTTCTCTAAGCTTCTTTTTATCTATGGCCGTAAAGCCGCAAAAGATCCGCAAGGCAGTCATCCCAGCCGCTGGGTTCGGCACGCGATTCTTACCCCAGACGAAGGCAATGCCGAAGGAAATGCTCCCCATCGTCGATAAGCCGGTCATCCAGTATGTGGTCGAAGAACTTGTCGCTTCCGGCATCCGCGATATCATTATCGTTACCGGGTGGCACAAACGTTCGATTGAGGATCATTTTGACTACCCCAACGAGCTTATCCAGACCTTAAAAGAACAGGGGAAGCATGAGCTTTTGGACGAGGTACGAAGGACGGCGGAACTTGCCAACTTCATCTACATCCGTCAGAAAGGCCCGTATGGCAACGGCACGCCGGTACTTTGTGCTAAGAATGTGGTCGGCAACGAGCCGTTCGTCGCAATCTGGGGAGACGAATTCATCTATGCGAATCCGCCCCGAGCCAAACAATGCATTGACGTTTTTGAAAAATACGGAGACCCAGTGATCTCGGCGATCCAGGTAGCAAAAGACGACGTTTCGCGGTACGGTATCGTTGAGGCAACGAAGGTCGAGGAGAGCGTATACCAAATTAAGAAACTCATCGAAAAGCCGAAGAAAGAAGAAGCGCCGAGTAATCTTGCCGCGCATGGTTGCTACGTGTTGACACCCGACATTTTCCCTGCGCTCGAACAGCTGAAACCCGGGAAAAGCGGGGAGATTTGGCTTACCGACGCGATCAGGGAGCTTATGAAGACCCGCCCCGTCTATGCCTGTGAGGTTAAGAACGGCCGGTACTACGACACCGGCAACAAGATCGAGTATTTAAAGACCGTCGTCGAGTTCGCCCTCGCCCACAAAGACCTAAACGGCGAATTTCGGGAATACCTCAAATCCCTCAAGCTGTAACACCGATTTGTAGTACCATTGGATCCATGCGGGTGAATTATTTGGTACCCCTTATGCTTCTTATCGGCTATGCCGGTACGCTCGGCATAACCTTTTGGGCTTTCCAATCGCATCATGAGTCGGGGATCAGTTTCGCGAAGGCCAAATCATGTTATGACTATGGTGACCCCAAGCAGCGTAACGCCTGTTTGGGCAAAGGAGGGAATGCTCCCGCTTCCTGTCCGTCCGGACTTACCGTGTGCGGGGCGACAAATTCTTGTCTTTCATACGATGCGTGCAAGAGTGCCGGTGCCGCGTTCGCGGAACCTAGGGACACCCCGAGGGAAGAACGAAACCCCGCACGATTCCGGACT
>CAZHOQ010000016.1:0-21696 GCA_964533995.1 uncultured Gammaproteobacteria bacterium | reverse complement strand
ACCAAGATAACATCCTCCAGAGGGATGCGTACTACCGTTATACGATCCCGCAAGTATCCCGTATTATACCGCAGATTCGGATCGTAAGGTAGAATAGGCATATGCCGAAAATAGCGCCGTTTCTTTTAAACAGAAAGCCGACGAAAATTCCCATCACCCAAGCGGGTTTCGACAAGCTGGTTTCTGAGAAAGCTCAGCTCGAGTCTGAACGCCCGGATGCCGTCGAGAACCTTCGGAAAGCGCGGGAGATGGGGGACCTGTCGGAAAACGGATACTATAAGGCCTCGCGGCAGCGATTGTCGTTCATCGACGGCCGGCTTAGGCGGTTAACGAACATCCTCAAGCGGGCAAAAATTGTCGTAACGGCAAACACGGGATTCGTCGATATCGGAAGTCACGTGACCATCCGCGCAAACGGCAGGGAAGTCGAATATACGGTTGTCGGCGGGTACGAATCGGATCCAACCCAGCACACGATTTCTCACCAGTCGCCACTCGGAAGAGCGCTCATGGGGAAGAAGGCAGGGGATAAAGCAATCGTCAACGCGCCAGCAGGGCAAATGACCTACGAAATCCTCGCCGTTACCTGACGGATTTCTTCAGAACCTTAGACAGCATCATCCCAGAGAGTATCGCTAAGAATGGATAGAACGGGAGGATGTACCAAGACAGTTTCGTCCGCATCAATGACGGAATAACGAGCAGTAAAAGTGTGATTATGCCGGCATACTTTTCGATACCTGATAGTTTTCGATACATCCGAAACCATAGCACGACTGACAGTGCAGCAAGCGGAAACACGGGATAGATCTCCGGATTGGCAATAATGCCAAGGAAATACCATGGTGGTTCACCGTTTCCTTCGATGGGAAATATTGCACGGGTCACGAGGTGGTATCCAATATGCGTATCGAGAAACGCTTTCCCGAATGTGAGGATCATAGCAAGGTACCAGGGGCTGATTATAGCCAGCGAGAGAGTCCATGTTTGTTTAAGCGGAAAACCATTAGTTAAAGGAAGTATAGTTGCGATAATAATTGGTACGAATCCGAGCGGTCCTTTGGTAAGGACGGCAAGCCCGGTGGCAAGTCCTGCAACGATCCACGAGTAGCTGCGGACTGGGCGGGTGAATATTGAAAACGCAAGGAGCATGAGCACAATCTGCAGCGCATCGGGATCGGCTGAGTTGAGGTTGTGTGAAGAGAATACTTTGCCTATGTCCTTGATGAACAATTGGCGGGACAGAAGAAGGATGACCCACGTGAGTAGGCCCGCAATGCTCCCGTACCGGTTCCACACCCACAATACGGAAAGCGCTATTATTATCGCACCCGCAATGACGCTTACCATGCGCATCGGAATCGGGGTAACGCCGAGCATCCGCCCGATACCGGCATTGAGGTAGTACCAGAGCGGCGGCTTCTCAAAAAACGGAGCGCTGTTATATGAAAGGACCGGGAACGACCGTTTATCCAAGGTCTCCCTGACGACTGCAATATTCGTCTGTTCATCCCAGCGAGTAGCCGGCCGTCCGATATCGGTAAGGAGTCTGGAAGTCGTTGTTACGGAAAGTAGGACTACGAGAATAACAAGATGCTGCGGTTTCATTACTCCATCACGAGGGCAATTTTATAGTAATTCCACCGGCGCATAAACGTATCCTTATCAATGGTGTACTGGCCGCGCCACGGGTCGTTAATGTAAAGTTTCGTGGGATTCTCGACCGATCCTGAGAATCCCCGTACGACCATTGAATGCATACCGTTGACCGCATTGATGTATGTGCCGTCCGTCGATGTCCAGGATATGGAGTGCGGGTCCGACCATCCGTTCCAGCCCCAGGTCATGACGGGATTGCCTTTTTTCACTTCGGTAAGAAGGTCGGTGAGACTGCCGTTTTCGATAAGGTGAGCGCTTCGGTATGCCGTAACGCCTCTGAGTACCGCTTCCCAGAAGGTCCCGAAGTCGTCAACGTACCCTTTGTGGGGATTTCCTGAACCGCGTTTGCCGCCAAGCCCGATCTTGTCGATAAGGTCACGCTCAGAAACCGAAATACCCCGGAATGCCAAAAGCATCCGGGCTGCCGCGATGTTGCAGGTAAACAAGGTCTGCTGTTTGTAGAAGGGAACCGTCAGCTGGACCTGGTCTTCCGAGGTCGTGAACGAAATGATTTCATCAGCAGGATAGGGCAGCCCGTATTCGCTCGGCGCGTCTTTGGCGATCTTTACTGTATACGCCGTCTGGCGCTTGAGTCCGTCTTTGGGCGTGAATTCGACGACATTTCCCGCAACCTTAAAGTTTCCTTCGATATCCGGTGAGATATCGATATATTCCGTAATGTTCTGTGGCACGTTCTGGTCGAAGGTCAGACGGATCGCATTGGTTTGCGCGTTTTTATCGCCTCCTGCGGGGTTGCTGTCGGTAAGCTTGAGGGCGCCGGCGGTGCGGAAGGTATATTCAGTGTCTGACGTAAGTGTGCCGCCGCGTTCGGTTTTAAGCCCCTTGATAAGCGTCACTTTGTATTCCGTATCATTGGTTAGCCCGGAATGTTCAAGGGTAAGCGTATTCGTTTTGTTATCCCATTTTTTTCGTACTGAGACGTCCGGAGTGACGCGGACGGAATCGTTCACGGATTCCTCGTCCATAGGCTGGTCGAATACGATGACAATAGGATCCTTGGGGTTTATCCCGTTTCCGTTCGGGGAGAATGAGGAGATGAATGCCCCCCTGACCGTCGAGATCCGGACTTCGGCTATTATCCGTTGGTCAAGGGTTTGTACTGGGCTTTCATCGCTTCTATTTTTAATGATCTGCGCATGGGTGAGGATGATCCGGTACGATGAGCCTTGCCGGAACGGTTCGGTTGGCTTGATCCGGAATGTCCGGTTATCCAATTTCTCGAGGGTAAGCGGGTGCTTGGGATCCGACTCGGCTTTCCACTCGTTCGGGTAGCGAATGGGAGATGAAAATTTAACCAATATCTCCTGTCCCGTTGAAACATTCTCGCTGTTGTCTGGCGGCAAGACCCGGACTGCAGCCATATCGTCGACATTCATCTCCAGAAGCTGCTCGCCGCCGTATCCTTTCGTCAGCGGCCCTTCGATGTTGGCAAAATACACCATGAACCGTTCCCCCTGGGGAAGTGTGGTTTTTGGCGTAACGGTAAGTGATGTGCCGAACGGCAACAGGTTCCAGAAATACCCCTTCCGTTGAATGGAAAACTCGATCGGCGGGTTCGTGTTGACGGCAAGCGAGCTATAGACGACGGGTGCTGAAAATGTCACGGTAAGGTCTGGGGCGTGGGAGAGAATCGTGCTGTTATTGCCTGGGCTCGAGAACAAGATTTTTGGTACGCCCCGGAGGCTTTTGATGATGCCGTTTCCTAAGATGCCGGCTGCGGCAAGGGAAACGAAAATAATCGTAAGAAGCGTAACAATTTTCGGGCGGGTGTCCCATTTGAGCGTCCGCAGTAAGTACACTAAAGAAAACGCAGCAAGGGCAAGTGACGCCACAAGGAAAAACGCCCGCACTTCAAACATTAATATTAGTTGCGTAATGCCTCCCATATTTCCGCAATTTCTCCCGTGGTGACAAATACCGCCGGCCCCAATTCGGTAACCTGCGCCATGGTCATGATTCGGGTGAGCACGTCCGGAATTTTCATAAATTCTTTCGTGTAAAATTGCGGATGGGACACAAATACTAACGCCTTCGGGCGGTCCAGTATACCACCCTGATACACCGACGAGATTCTTCCGATTATCATTTCTGGCGTCTGGTCATACGTCGAAAGGCCGTTTGAGGGAATCTCAAGAATGCCCGTCGTATCGGTACTCGGTACGTTTTGGTCGGTCTTACTTGGGTAATAGGGTTGGGCGCCAATGGGTAAATTCCATGGCGTCGTGCGGAACGCCCCCGTGGCGGGACGGTCCCGTCCTGAGGAATCATAGGTGAATCCAAGAGCGTTAAGCTCGTTTAACTGTGCCGTATTGAGAAACCATCCGCCGGCTCGGTACCCTTTCATTTTCGGCAATCCGGACTGTGACGCAATTGCTAATCCAAACTCGATGATTTGCCGGAATTCGGAAGGAGAATACTCGGTCGTCGGCGCATCGTAGCCGTCCTGGGTCATGAGTCCCCACGGGTGTGCGGACCGCGTGGCAATCCCAGCCGCGCGCACCAAATCAAAATGCATGTGGGCATGCATGGCAATTTCATCGCCCTTTGTTGAGCGTTCGTTAAGAAACGCGGTAATTTCGTTTGCGCGGATCGGCGTAAGCACACCGGGAAGAAAAGTTCGAGGACTGATAAAATGTGTAAACCGTACGGTGGGGTATTTGACCGCAAGTCCGTTTATCGATGTCATCACCTCATTAGGCGCATCCCATCCCTCCCAGTCAAACGTCCAGGAGACAAGAAGCGGTTCGCTCACAAATACCGTGATGCTGGGAGTGGTGATCGTATTGCCCCCGTTGTCGATGACAGCGGAAAACGCATAGACGCCCGGATTCATATCCGCAACGGGCTTGGTGAAGTGGATCGTTCCATCCATTGCCGCAACTCCGACAAAGTCGACGGATTCATTGTTTGCCTTGATTTGGACAAGATCCGGCGCAACTTGAAGCATCTGTTCTTTGTCCTTAACCGTGAGCGTCAGTTCGACGGATTGCGGTACAGGGTTTCGTTTGACGTACCAGGTATGGCTTGCAGAGAGTTCCGCGGTTGCCGTCGGTGGGATTTTCGGTTCAATCGTGAGCGCGGGTACTCTCAGCGTGCTGCCGTAGGGGCTGCCGCCGGACATATAGGTGGACCACATAAATAACAGCAGTGCGACACCGGCTATCACGATATGCCGCTTCCTCAGGCGTGTGCGGCCAACGGTCGTAATCGTGAAGGGGAAGCGGATGTTGTTGATGATGGTTAAAGACGACACGAAGACGGTGAGGATGATCAGGATGAGTATGAATGCTCCGACGACGAACATGTTCCCCGAGGTAACCGAGACGAACTGCCGGTACAAAAACAGTAACAGCAGGTGATTGGTCCATATTTCGAGAGCGTCCCTCCCGAAATAGGAAAGTACGCGTTTTATTGCGGTGCCGGTCGTTCTGAGGCTTGGGGCAATCAGAAGCAATGCTCCCGCAAGACTCATCCCGGTCGTCAGAAACGTGACGGATGGCGGCCAACGGATGTCTGGATTAAGAATCGGGATATTGAGAACCCGTGTCGCAAGAATCCCTACGACAGTCGCCATTATGCTACCGATAAAAAGCATGGTGTGCCGAAACGTGTGCGAGGCGTTCTGCGTCCGGTGGTCTGAGTCGTATTGCCACCACAGGCCCCACAAAAGGACGGGGAAATAGAATAAGACGGGGAATCGGAGAAGCGTTTCGTCTCCGGCAAACAGTGACTTCATCGGGAGGAATACATCGGGGACGGTAAGATCATAGAGCGTGACCCCGACGTAATAGGACACGGCCCCAACCAGAAACGTCACGAATATCGAATCCCTGCTTGCTCTGAGGAGGGGGCGGATAAGCGGGATGAGAAGCACGAAGATGATAAATAGAGGCATGTACTCCGTGAAGTTCGGCGGCGTTTGGAGCGTGATGACATTGATAAGTGAGAATTGCCCGGGTTTTGAGGTGAGCTGTGCCACGGTTGCCGTGAGCACGTACACCATGTAGATGGCGAGCGCGCGTTTGAGCGCGTACGCGGTAATGCTTTTGGTGTGGTCGTGCGCATGCGTATCAAGCCACTTAGAAAGAGACATGCCGAATACGAAGACAAACAGGGTAAATACGGTGGTGTTAAGGAGGCTTTCAAGGGGAGTTAAAAACGGGTTTGTTTTGTCGTGGAAGAAAAACAGCGCATGGGCAATGACCATGCCGATAACCGCTATCCCTCGCAAGACATCTATCCGAAGCGATCGTTCCGAGTGATGTACATGCGGCTCATTCATCTCTCATACCATTATATCCGCCTGTTGGATACATCACCAACCGAGACTTAAGGACTTGCTTGCTTTACTTCGCATAGTAAGGACTTTATAGTGGTATCCCGTATGCCGCAGTTATCAAAAGACCAAAAGAGCGTCCTTTCTCAGGTTATTGAGTGGTATAAAAAGGATCGTGAGGTCATGCAGTATGTCACCCTTGGCGGCTACGCTGGGACGGGAAAGACTATGCTTCTTGGTATCATCCGGAGGGAACTAAACAAACTCGATCCGGGGCTGAAAGTCGGCTTTGTCAGTTTCACCGGAAAAGCTGCCCGCGTCCTCAAAGAAAAGATACGGGAAGCGGATGTCATGTACACGCAGGATACCGTGGGAACGATCCATTCGCTTATCTACACCCCTGTTGTAAACGATAAGGAAGAAATCGTCGGCTGGAAACAGAAAGACGAGATAGATCGGTCGCTCATCATTATCGATGAGGCGTCCATGGTAGATGCTGCGATTTGGCATGACCTCGTTTCCTACCGCGTGCCCATGGTTGTTGTCGGCGACCATGGACAGCTGCCCCCGATAAAAGGGAATTTCTCCCTCATGCAGTCACCGCATCTTCGATTGGAGGAGATCCATCGACAGGCAAAGAAGGATCCGATTATCGCACTATCCATAGAAGCAAGAACCCATGGCGCCATTAGAGCGGGTAGATATTCCGACCGCGTCAGGAAATATGCACCAGAGGACCCTGAGACCGGGGAGGTAATGGCAGAGATGCTTAATAATTATTCGAGCGATACGCTCATTCTTTGCGGATACAACAAGACACGGAAACGTTTAAATACCTTCATACGGGCCGCCCTTGGGTTCAATGATCCAGCTCCGATGGCAGGTGACCGGGTCATTTGTCTAAGAAACAACCACCGCGCGAGAATCTATAACGGCATGCTGGGAACGATTGTGAGGATTCGGCAGTCCCGCGTAAACGCGTATGCGGCGGACATAGCGTTTGACGGAGAACGCGATACGTATTCCGGCACGATTTCCTCCGAGCAATTTGATGCGGATACGGCGCTTAACTTTACCCAGGACCGCGCCCGGTATCACGGTATCGACCTTTTTGATTTCGGGTACGCATTGACCGTACACAAAGCCCAAGGGTCCCAAGCCAAACGGGTCATATTATTCGAGGAACGGTTTTTGAGGATGACTGACGAAGAGTGGAAGCGCTGGTTGTATACGGCCGTTACCCGTGCCGAGCGCGAGCTCTATATCTTTCCTTCGCCATAACGTATACTTTGTTGGGCTATGAGTGCTCCCCAATTAGACGCCACGTATGTCAAAAGCATAAACGGAACGGATAAAATCATAGAGGACATGAAGCCCAAAGTGACGTTCCTCGGGCGTTCGAATGTCGGCAAATCCAGCCTCATCAACTCGCTTATCGGCAAATCGCTCGCGCGTTCGAGTTCGCGGCCTGGCAAGACGGTGAAGCTGGACTTTTTCCTCATCGAACATAAACTATTTTTTGTCGATTTACCAGGGATAGGCTATGCCAAACGGAGTAAAGAAACCCAGGAGCATTACCGGAAACTCATTGCATGGTACTTGTTCCGCTCCGGCGTCAATCATAAGCTCGCCGTCCTTATTATCGACGCCAAAGTAGGCCTCACCGATTACGATCGTGAGTCGATTAGTTTATTAACCGATAACGGTATTCCGTTCGTCATCGCGGCAAACAAGATCGATAAGCTCCCGATGAGTGAACGCGCCAAAACGCTGAACGAAATCGTCTTGGCTGCCGATCCCGTCCGGGTTATCCCGTATAGCAACGTCACCGGCGAGGGACGCGACGAGCTATTGTCCGTTGTGCTTAACTAGGTGTATGAAGCTTCTTGTTATCGGAGCCAGTTCGTATGTCGGATCGCGGATATACTATGATCTTCGTACGACATACGAACTTGTTGGCACATATCACACCCACAAGTTATCTGATCAGCTTCTTTTCCTCGATATTACGAATAACGATGCCGTTACTAAACTCGTTTCGGAGGTGAATCCAGACGTCATCGTCCATGTCGCAAATTTCCCCAATGCCAAAAGTGCCCAAGGGAGGGAAGGCGAGTATAAAGCGGTGAATTTCGACGCGACGAAGTCCCTGGTGGATGCGGCAAACCGGGTGGGAACGAAATTCGTTTTTATTTCAGGGCAGGCAGCGCTCGTTACCGACAATCCCTACGGGAAATATAAAGCGCTCTCAGAGGACGTTGTGAAAGCTGCAAAGCACGGGTATCTCATCCTTCGGCCGAGCCTTATCGTTGGGGTCAGTCCGAATCAAACCAATGACCGGACATTTAATAGATTTTTGTTTGCGATAGAACGAGGGGAAAAGACCGTTTCCTTCGATACGTCCTGGAAACTCCGTCCGACCTATATCGGGTACCTGTCGCAAATGATCGACCAGACGATAGTACGAAATCTATGGAACTACACCGTGCCGGTTTACCTTTCGCATATTGTGGACCAGGCGACACTCGCCCGGGACGTACTTACACCGTTTGGAATAACGGTAGAAGGAGTAGACCGAAACATACCGTTTCCGCTCATTGATTTTGACGAAACGGATCTCCGAAAGTTTACGCTGGCACCCGACTCTTATGATGGGTTGGTGACAACACTCATTTCAGAAATCCGCAACAGGAACACATTCAGAATCCTATGAGGAAACGTACGGCATTTGACGTTGAGGTGGATGGAAAACTGCTCGATTACCGGGTGGGAGATACGCTTGACCTTAATAGCGTGCGGACGTATTTCTCGCGGTTTTATGAGGTTTTCGAGCTGACGAATGCCGGGCGCCACGTGCTCGGGACACTCATGAAAGACGGTTCCACCTATTTTCTGAAACTCGCAACAACCGAAGGGATCGGTGCGGTTACCAGGAATGAGTATCTTTGGAATGACGTATTTCTCGCCGAACATCCGCGGGATACTTCAGAGTTTTTTGTGCCCAAAAACGTAGAGGATGGGATGTATGATTCCAAGCTTTACTATATGGTCACCGACGTTTTGAAAGGGTTGCCTTTGGCGCGAGGCCCTGAGATTGGCGCGGAGGTGCCGAACTTGGGCGACTATTCCGACAGGATCATCAGGTTTTCTGAAGTAATTTCGGATTTACCAACACCACCCGGTCCCGGTACGGTAGACCACCGGCAACTGTTTTTAGAAAAGGCCATGTCCTGGTACGATGCAATTCCCGAAGCGGTCCGAGATAAGTATGCCGTCCGGCAGACGCTGGCAATTGTCGAAGCGGGGGTATCCGGACTTTCGAAAAAACCGCGGCACGGAGATTTTACTCCTTGGCATATATTGGATAGCGGTGATGCGCTTGGCTTAATCGACGGGGAGCATTACCTGGTAAATGGGGTCGAATACTACGATATCGGGTATTTCATCCAGCGGGTATTTTCCGTGCTGGGTAATGCCGCTACTGCCAAAACGCTCTGCGACAAACTCATCGGAATGGGCTATGACCAAAAAAAGCTTCGCGTCATCTTGGCCGCACGGGCAATCGGCGGGTTCTTGGACGCATCGCTTGCTCCCGAACCGCGGTACGATGTGCATGCATCGTTTCAGGAATTTTTCAGGACGGTAGGATAGTTTTGTGTGATAGAATTCGTGAACGATGCCCCGCGTTGCTACCATCGCCGCCCGTCTCACTCCTCGAATGTTGCTTTGGCTTAGTGTTGCCGTTTTTGTCTTGTTTTTTAGTTTCGTTTCGTTTGCACGGCATGACAATTTCCACTCCAACAGACTCGACCTGGGGAATATGGAGCAAACCGTCTGGAATCTGGCAAACGGCAACGGTTTTACCCTGACTGATCCCATGGGGGACACGCAAATATCCCGTCTTGCCGTGCATGCGGATTTTCTTTTGGTTTTTATGGTGCCGTTTTATTGGATGTGGCAGGATCCCAAAGTATTGCTTTTTGTCCAAACGGTTATCGTGGGTCTTGGCGCGGTGCCGCTTTTCTGGATAGCAAAAGAAACTCTCAAAAGCGAGAAGCTGGCATTCCTGTTTTCCTTCTTGTACCTTCTGTATCCTGCCATTCAGCACATACTGCTCCATGACTTCCATGCCGTCGCGCTCTCCATAACGTTTCTCATATTTTCCTATTGGTATATGGTAAAGAGGCGGTACGGGCTGTTCGTGTTGTTTGCCCTCCTTGCCGCATTGGGTAAGGAAACCACGTGGCTTGTCGTTGGGTGGATGGGGCTTTTTGTCGGTTTCGTTCAGGGAAACCGGAAGTTGGGATTCACCCTTGGGGCACTGGGGTTTGTCATGTTCGTATTTTTGTACTGGTTTGCCATGCCTGGGCTTGCTCCCACCGGAAGGCACTTTGCATTGTCATACCTTTCTGAATTTGGAGAAAGCCAGTCGGGGATAGTCGGGGGGTTGTTGAAAAACCCCTTGAAAGTCGTGTCGATGGCGTTGTTACCCGATCGAATTGAGTGGTATTACCGCATGTTGCAGCCGGTCGGGTTCATGTCCTTGTTTTCACCGCTATACTTGGTGTTTGCCATCCACAGCATCATTATTAATATCGTCAGCAGCAACGGCATGATGCGGATGATCGATTACCAGTACAACGCAGAGATCATTCCGTTCCTTTTTATTTCTGCAATTGAAGGGTTCCGTAGATTGAATGCATTCATTGAGAAGCGGAAAAAACTTTGGAATATACAAAGAATGCGGCAACTTGTGTTTTCGGGGATCTTAGGATTTGCAGCAATCTCTTCTGTCGGGTGGGGGGAAATACCATTAACACTCGAGGATCGGTTTTTCTATTTCATTTGGCCGAGACCGGAGTCTCCGGTTATACGGCAGATAGCAACGAGCATCGATCCCCTGTATACTGTGTCCGTCACGAATAACATCGGCGCGCACGTGGCCGGACGGCAGTATTTGTACAATTTTCCGGTCAAGGCAAAGGAAGCCGATTTTGTACTCGCGTATCTCGGGGATATGAATGCGTGGCCAAGCGGGGATGCCCAAAAGAACGCCGTGAAGGATCTGTTAGCGAGTTCGCGACATGAGCTGATTGCGCAGGTAGGAGATTTTTATGCGTTCCGCAGGAAATAATCTCATAAGTATTGTTATCCCGGTTTTTAACGAGGCCGAAAGTCTGCCTGAACTCATTCGGCTTATCCGTGCGGCGTTTACGAAGGTTCGGTTTGAGATTGTCTTTGTTGACGACGGAAGTACGGATGCCTCGTTTGATGTGTTGCAAAGGGAACGCAAAAAATTTTCGTGTCCTATTACCATCGTGCGGCTCCGGAAGCGGTGTGGGAAGTCAACGGCTCTTTCCCAGGGATTTCGACATATTCATGGGGACATCGTGGCAACACTCGATGCGGACTTGCAGGATGACCCTGCGGAAGCAGTGAAGCTTATGGGGGCGTTATCTAAGGGATATGATCTTGTCGTCGGGTGGCGGAAAGTACGGCAGGATTCCAAAGGGAAACTCGGCGTCTCACGCATATTTAACCGGGCGGTATCTGTATTTACGGGACTAACCCTTCATGACATGAATTGCGGTCTTAAGGTGATGCGTGTAGAAGTCGCCCGCGAACTTCAGCTCTACGGACAGTTGCACCGATTCATCCCCGTCCTTGCGCACGCGAGGGGCTTTCGCGTAACCGAACGCGAAATTTCCCATCACCCAAGAAAATACGGCACATCGAAATTCGGTATTGAACGGGCGTTCGCATCATTTGATCTCATGACGACGCTGTTTTTATCCGGATACGGGACCAGGCCGCTTATCGTGTTCGGACCTGCCGGTGTTATCCTTATCGTGTTGGGGCTTGCTGCCCTTGTGTATCTGACGGCAGTGAAACTCACAGGGGAATCGATTGGCACGAGACCGTTACTTCTGTTGGGAGTGATGTTTGTGTTATTTGGATTTCAGTTACTTTCAACCGGATTATTAGGGGAACTTATTATTAGTGTGACCGGCGGGGACCGGGAAGCTCCGGTTTCCCAAGTGATAACTTCATATGAAGATAACGCTTGATGCATGGGTTGTGTTCGGATTCTTGGCGCAGTTTGTTTTCTTTTTGCGGTTTGCCGTGCAGTGGTGGGTTTCAGAAAAGGAAAAGAAAAGTGTTGTGCCAATGAGCTTTTGGTATTTGTCGATTGTGGGGTCGGTGATGATCCTTATCTATGCTATTAAGCGGGAAGACATCGTATTCATCACGGCACAATTCCTCGCCCTGTTTATTTACGTAAGAAATATCATGCTCCGGAAAAAACAGGAGGCTCCCTAATCAAAACCCCCGCCGTGAGGCGGGGGAGTTGCGTTGTAATATGTATTAAGGAAACGCGTGTTTTCCTCGGGAGTAGATTTACTCCGTTACGGTAAGTTTTCCGAACATGCCGTTTGCCCGGTGTTGACCGACGGAACAGTAGTACTCGAACGTTCCAGCTTTCTCTGGCGTAAACTCGATCGTATCCGTGTCGCCGCTTGGTATGACCTTGGTGCGTACCCCAAGTTCATCAACGACCCAGTCATGCGGCATTTTGCCCACGTTTTTGAGGGTTAGTCTGACCGCTTGCCCTTTTTTAAATGTTAAGGTGGCGGGTGAGAATTTGAATTCCGATGCGTCCAACGTCACCTCTTGCGTCTCACCCCCAACCACCGTTTCGGTCACTCATGAGGCACCCGATGCGGGCATCATCGAACTGGTATCCTGTGAGGCACCACCTGCTCCTTCGGTCGTGGGTTCCATGGCCGGTTGGTTCTGGCTTCGAACGTACCAAATGCCGCCGATAGCTACGGCGACCAATACGACCGCTACGAGAATATTTGTTTTCATTTCGTATCTCCTATGTAATCTAGCATACAATATTTCGAAACATTGCGCTAGGACATTACGGCGTTGGCGCGGGTGAGCCATGGAATCCCATTCTCGTAGGATTCAGCTGGACGTTTTGTGCGGTTACGGACCCATCGCTATTTTCGCTCCCGAACACGGCGACACTGGCACCAACGGTCAGATCGGATGTTGATCCCTGCTCCGCCTTGTTGATCGTCGTCTTGTCAGTAACCAGTATGATCTTGCTGCTTCCGTCCACAAGTTTTACGGTGATTGAGGTTTCGTCTGCCTTGATGATCTCACCAGCGACCGGTCGGAATCCGTTTCTTGCGCCACCTGCACCATTCCCGTTACGGAATATCATGGTACCGCCTCCGGATCCTCCCATCTGGACGAAATTGCCGCGCTTGCTTTGCTGGTATTTCATTCCACCGAAGAATCCTCCCGCCCCTGCAACAACGGCAACGAGGACAAGTGGCAATATCAATTGTTGTTTCATTGGTCACCCCCTTTCAGATATGTATCAAAAAATGCAACCGATCGATTGAGTGCAGTCGATAAATTATTGGAGATGTTGTGGTCATCACCGGGATAGACAAATAATTCCGATGATTTGCCGGCCGACCGCATGAGCGCATGGAGCGTTTCAGAAAACGCCACGGGCACGGAGGTGTCATTTTGGCCATGATGGATTTGAAGCGGTCCGCTGATGTCGGCAAGGTACGATGTCGCGGAGATGCTCTTCCAAAATTCAGGATTTTGTTCAGGCGTTCCAAACCGTGCGACGAGTTCCTGTCGCCACCGTCGTGCACCTGAGGGAAGGGGAATGGTCGGATTCGGAGTACCCGTTGTCCTCCTCCAGCGGTTCATCATATCCTCATACGATCCCACGACACCGCCCCAAATGACTCCTGCCTTGATATCCTTTGAGACGACCATTGCACGGAGCGTTATGAATCCTCCCATGGAATGCCCCCACATGCCGATTCTATTCGGGTTCGCATCCTTGTGTTTTTTTATGGAAGATACGGCATTCAGGACATCAATGGTATATCCGTTCGATCCATACGCCCCGGATGGCGTGCCCTCCGAATTCCCATGTCCGCGGTAGTCGGATTTCAAAACGATATATCCGTTCCGGGAAAACGCATCCGTATAGGCAACGTACCTCTCGGTCGTCCGGTACTGGGCCGGGGGAATGTATCCGTGGTTAAAGATGATAACCGGCCAGCCTTTTTCGGGTTTTTCTCCGTTGGGAATCGTGAGGAGCGCATAGATTTTGTTTCCCTCCGACCGGTACGAGACTACATGCCGGGAATAGTTGCTCCCGTTTGAGAGCGTCTGCTCGACGGTAATATCGCTTCCTGGATATGAGCCCTTCTTTAGCGTTGCGATTTGCAGTTCGTGCGCACTGGTAACCACGGATCCATCGCTCATCTGGTTATTCGGTTCATCGGTCCGTACGGTAAAGGGAGCTACATGCATCCGTTGCCAGAGGACAAGTCCGGCAAGCATGAGGACGGCGATGCCGATCAACAGCTTATTCATATCGGAGTGCTTCTATCGGTTGTAATTCAGCGGCCTTCCTTGCCGGGTACCATCCGAACAGGATGCCGATCCCGCCGGAAACGCCGAGTGCTAAAAGGATAGCAAATGGCGAAACGGTGAACGGCATACTCATCACCCGTGTTAATACATAGGAAATGATAATACCAAGCAGCATTCCCATGAGTCCCCCGATCACGGTAAGAAGGATTGCCTCTGTTAAAAACTGGGTAATGATGACGCGTTTTTTGGCGCCTAACGCTTTGCGAAGACCGATTTCCCTTGTTCTCTCGGTGACGGTGACAAGCATGATGTTCATGATCCCGATGCCGCCCACCAAAAGGGAGATAGCGGCAATACCCCCAAGGAGGGTGGTGAAGGTGTTGGTCACCTGGGTGACGGTGTTTAAGATATCATTTTGGGAAAATATCATGAAGTCCGCATCTGTCGGATCGGAAATCCTGTGGCGGGCAAGCAGGAAATACCCGATTTCGTTTTGGGCATCCGTCATGGCGTCGGCGCTTTTTGCTTCTACGGCAATACTCGTTAAGTATGTTGTTCCGAAGAGAATTTTTTGGGCGGTGGTAAGCGGCACGTAGACGGCATCGTCGGGATTGTTAAATCCCTGGCCGCCTTTTGATAGCGTTACACCGATGATCGATAAGGTCTGGCCGTTGACTCTCATCGCTTGACCGACCGGATCTACCCCGTCACCAAATAAATCCGATGCGGTTTGCGGACCGATGACTGCCACTTTTGAAATCGCGTTAACCTGCGCTTGGGTGATCGGTGAGCCGGATGAGAGCGTTAACTTGCGCATGTCGAAATATTGGGACTCAACGCCGATGATCCGGGTATTGGTATTGTTCCTTCCTGAAGTGACCTGGCCGCGCGATTGATATTCAGGCGACACACGAGATACGGTGGTAAGCGTTGATGCATTCTTAAGAGCAGTTGCGTCGCTGTTGGTAAGCGTCGTGCCGCCGCCGCCAGCGCCCCGCACCGCACCGCTTGTTTGCCCCGACGGTTGCACGGTTAAGATATTGGATCCCAGTGATTGGATTTGGTTTTGTACGGACTTTTGAGAGCTTTGTCCGAGCGAGATCAGTGCAATAACGCTGCCAATGCCGATGATTATCCCAAGGATAGCCAACCCCGTGCGGAGTTTGTTGACCGTAAGCGTTTGCAATGACTCGGTTAGGATTTCCTGGTATTCCATACGCGGGTCCTTTTTCCGTTTTTGATATCCGAAATAATTTTGCCGTCCTTTAATACGATGATTCGTTTCGCGTGATGCGCGATGTCCGGTTCGTGCGTAATCATGACGATGGTATGTCCTTTGTCGTTTAAGTCTTCGAATATCTTCATGATTTCGTCGGCTTGTGCGCTTGCGATGTTGCCGGTCGGCTCGTCCGCAAGGAGTATTGCCGGGTTCATGGCAAGCCCTCGTGCGATTGCGACCCGTTGTTGTTGTCCTCCGGAAAGTTGGTTTGACGTGTGGTACATCCGGTCTTTCAATCCCACCATCTCAAGATACGTTTTGGCGCGGTTCATGCGTTCTTCTTTGGGAATTCCTGCATACATCATGGGGGTCATGACGTTTTTAAGTGCGGACGTTCGGGGAAGCAGGTTAAACGCCTGAAAGATGAATCCTATTTTCCTATTGCGAATATCTGCCAGCTCATCGTCTGAGAGTTTGGAGACGGATTCGTTATCTAAGCTGTACGTGCCACTCGTAGGAAGGTCAAGCGCTCCCAAAATATGCATGAGGGTGGATTTGCCCGATCCGGAAGGACCCATGATGGCGACGAACTCGCCCTTCTTGATTTCAAACGAGACATCGTCAAGTGCTTTCGTTTCGATTGCTTCCGTTTTGTAGGTTTTGGTAATGTGTTTGATGGAGATCATACATATATTAATGCGCAATCATGAAAGTCCGTTGCCCTCCGCCAGCCCCTCTTGTGCCGCCGCCAAACGGACTGAAGGGGGAGCTTGTACCGGTTGTTGTCCTTGTTGACGTTCCGGTTGATACGGATGTCACGATAGTGTCGCCTTCGGCAAGTCCTGAAACGATTTCCGTCTGGTTATCCGAAGCAAGCCCCGTTTCAACCTCGACTTGGGTCATTTGTTTGTTTTTCATGACCCGCACGTATTTGGTGTTGTTTTCGGAAACGAGTGCCGTCGTGGGGACGACGAGGACATCGTTTTTCGTTGCGGTGATAATGGTCGCTTGGGCGGACATGTTGGGGAGTAACCCCACGACCTCAGTATCGAGTTTGATGATGGCAGGATAGGTCGTCACGCCCGAGATTTGGGTGCCGATGGTATCGACACTCACGACCTCTCCCGTAAACGTTTTTTCCGGGAATACATCAAAGGTTACGGTTGCCTTGTTGCCGGCTTTTACTTTCGGCGCGTCGATTTGGGTGATGTTCAGACTCACCGTGGGAGCGGCATTCGTTTTGACGCTCGCAATACGCTGACTGGTCGACGTACCGCTCGTGTTGGTCTGCGCGGTGATGACATTGCCCGGCTGGAGCGACAAGCCGGTTACCGTTCCCGAGATGGGCGCAACAATCGTTGGGGAGGATTGCTGGTATGAATACCAGGCGGATGACACCGCGGTTTGCGCCTGCAAGATAGCTTTTTGCTGTACTTTGTACTTTGCCTCGGAAGCAAGCCACTCATCCTGCGTTATGACAAAGTCCGACAGTTGGCGGTTTGAGGTATTCGGCGTATCGTCGGAATTCTCGTATGTCGAGTTCTGGGCTTTGCTCATGTAGGATTCCCACTCCGTCAGCATCGTTGCCTGGGACGTATACAGGTTCGCTTTCGCCGTCTCGAGATTATTTTGGGCACTTTGGTAGTTGGCGTATGCGGCTTGTGACCGCTGGGAGCCGGTGATATCAAGGTCGATGTCCGCAATCCGCTGGCCCGCTTTCACCGTGTCGCCGTCTTTAACATATACCGCCTTCACAACACCAGAAGCTTGTGTTGTTACCTCGGCGGAATTGGCACTTGAGACCTGGCCCGAAACGGATACGGAAACGATGAGATTCCCTTTTTCGACTTTTGCCGTTTGGTACGAGGGACTATTTGTTTTTGATCCGCTCAAAAGATGGAAGCCAACAACACCAAAAACGGCGACACCAAGGACAAGAAGCAGCTTTTTCGCGGATAATTTCTTCATGATGCGTATCGTATTTCTTTTTTCTGAAATCCAGCTGAACGCTTTATTCGTGGTGTCTTATGCATGGGTATCATTACGGTAAACGTGCTGCCGCTTCCCACCGTACTTTGTACGGTTAAGGTTCCGTGATGGAGGTCGACGATTTTTTTAGCGATAGCTAACCCTAATCCGTATCCGTTTTGTGACGATTTCGTGCGCGCGGCGTCCGCCCGATAGAACCGGTCATAGATATGCGGGAGATCCTTTTTTGGAATTCCCATGCCGTGGTCGGTAACGGAAATGCTTACGCTGCCGTCCCGTTTTTTTGCATTGATTTCGACTGTGTCGCCCGTTTTGCTGTACTTGATGGCGTTATCGAGAATGATGACGAGTAATTCCGTTAGACTGTACGGGTTACCCAGGACGTTGATATTCGGTACGGACTCCGCAATGGTGACCCGTTTTTCAGTTGCCAGAGAGTGTACTTTTCTGACTGCGTCTTTCACGAGTTTATCGAGCGGAACAGTTTCCGTTTCCGTATGGTTGTTGGGTTTTTGGTATTGCGCAAGAGTGAGGAGTGAGTCGGAGAGTGATTGTAATGCATTCACTTCGGTGATACTTTCCGTAATGGCGGCCTTTGCCGCTTTTAGCGTCAGGCGTTTGTCCCGCAAGTTTACTTCCAATCCGGCCTTAAGGGCGGTGAGGGGAGTCCTCAGTTCATGGCTGGCGTCTGATATGAATTGGTTCTGTTCATCTACCATGTCTTTGATCGGTTTTAACGTCTTTCCGGCCAGGAAATAACCGGCGGTTGCCGACAGTCCGAGGATGGCAATATTGACGAGCGTCAGGGCCGTGACGAGTCTCGTTCTTGCCGCACGGATCATGTCCGGATTGATGCGGGCGGGAGGCAGGTGCATCCGGCGGAATGGTAATTCGAGCGTATCTTCTTCCGGCTTGACGAAGACGGTGAGTTTTTCAAAACGCCGTAATTCCGAATTAATGTTGTTGTATATGACCATGCTGAACAACAGGCTTATCGCCATGATGATCACGAGGTACCAGGCAGTGAGCTTTAACCGTGCGGCCGCAAACATAGGTTATGTGTTCCCGATTTTATACCCAAACCCCCGTATGGTTTCTATAAGCGGCTTCCGTTTCGGAAACGGCTTGTCGATTTTGTTCCTGAGGTTTTTGATGTACACCTCGACGGTATTCGGCAAAATATCCGCATCATAATTCCACACATGCGTGATAATCTGATCCTTCGTGAGGACGGCGTTCGGGTGCCGCAGAAGATATTCAAGAAGTGCAAATTCCTTGCCGGAAAGGGGGATGGCGGTGCCGCCACGCATAACCTCGTATGTGTGCGTATTGAGGGTGAGGTCCGCTATGGCAAGCGTACTCCCCAGGCTCGTTTTCGGTCTCCTGGCGAGTGCGCGTATGCGTGCCAGAAGTTCTTCGAACGAAAACGGCTTAGTGAGGTAGTCGTCAGCGCCCGTGTCGAGGCCGGTAATTTTGTCCTGGACCTGCCCTTTTGCCGTAAGCATGAGGATCGGCGTATGGATTTCCAGGCGGCGCAATTCCTTGCAGATTGTTATACCATCCATGCCGGGAAGGAGTACATCGAGGAGCATGATATCGTATTCCTCGGTGGACGCCAAGTCGAAGCCGTCATTACCGGTGTATGCGACGTCAACGGCGTAGTTTTCCTGTTCAAGGCCCTTTTTGATCGCGGCGGCAATTTTGTGTTCGTCCTCAACAATGAGTATGCGCATGAGTAGCCTACATTATATATATTATGCTGAAAAGGCGCTGAAGAGGCCTATTTGCCGCCAAAAAACTGGAGGATATTGCCTTCGGGGTCTGCGATCGTCATGCACCAGAATCCCCCGGGCGGGCCCTCAAACGGTGTCGCGATCCAGGTCACGTCTTTCTTTTTCAGTTCTTCATACGCTTCGGATATGCTGTCGACGTTGAATCCGACCATCATCCGATACGGATCTTTGCTTTTTCCCTTAACCTTGTCATGTTTGCCGACGTAAAAATACGTATGTTCGAAGTCGAAATCGATGCCCGTATCGTTAGGGAGTGTTAAATGTTCCCGTACGGCAAACCCGAGGACGTCTTTGTACCATTTGGCAAGTTTCAGATAATTGTCAGACCAGATGCAGACGGAGATGTTTTTATTTTTTAGTTTCATGCTATCGGGACTATAATACCACTGTATGATCTATCTTGCAGGTGACAAGCACGGATGGAACGCGATTTCTATCGTAATGGAATATTTGGACGCACGCGGCCTGGCGTATGAAAACCTCGGGGTCACGCGTGACGGCGACGACATGCCGCTCGAAGTGATGCTTCCGGTCGTCGCCGAAAAAGTGCGAAGGGCGGCGGATAATACCGCAATCGTATCCTGCGGGACCGGCGTTGGTGTGGAAGTGGGCATAAATAAATTCGCGGGAATCAGGGCGGCACTTGCATCCAATCCGCAGATTGCTTCATGGGCGGTCGAGAAGGATAAATGCAACGTGCTTTGCCTTGTCGGCTGGCAGGCTGAAAGACAAACGGTGATGCACATACTTGATGCATGGTTTTCAGCCCGGTATGACGGCAGCACCAAGCGGCTTGCGATGATACGGACATTCGATACGTGGCATTAGATATGATAAAAAACATAATTTTCGATCTTGGCGGCGTTATTATCGGCCACGAGCGGGACCTGATGCCGACCATTATCGGTTCGGTATTCGGCCTGACTCCGGATAAGGGCCGGCAGATTTGGCACGAATACAAGGATGCGTTACTAACCGGCGAATTGCCCTCGGAGAGTTTTCTTAGGACGGTGCGGGACCGGCTCGCGATAAAAACTCCCTTACGCAAGTTACGGGGTTTATGGAGAAGTCTGTATGAAGAATCGGCGCGTACGCTAAACGAACCGCTCATTGCAGCGATTGGAAAGCTTCGGGAGCGATACCGGGTGCTCCTTCTTACCGATACCTTCGAAGTGCATCATGAACACAACGTCCGCCGCGGACTTTATGCCCATTTCGATGGCGTATACGCATCCCATCTTGAACGAAAATCGAAATCCCAGGGTAGCGCCGCTTTCGAAAGATTCCTGACAAAATTTTCCTTGATTCCTTCCGAATGCGTATTTGTCGACGATATGGAGGCGTACATCGAAGTTGCCAAGTCATTGGGAATTCACGGCGTTCATTTCACATCAAATGAGCGGCTTTTGAAGAGCCTGCAGGATCTCGGCGTAGTGATATGATGGAGTATGGTTAAAGGAGGGCCTATGAAAAACGGAAAGATGAATGAGTTGGAATGGGCGGCATGGGTTTTCGTCCTCATCGGGGCATTGAATTGGGGGGTCGTCGGGTTATTCGATATCGATGTGGTGCAGGTGGTGCTCAGTACGAGTCCGCTCCTTGCACGCATCATATATATTCTTATCGGTGCGGCCGGCGCCTACTGGCTAACAAAAACCGTGATGTCCAAAAAGTAGTTACCGTTGTGGGTTCATATTTGTTGTGAAATAAGTTACTATACGCTTCATGGGAAAGCTTCTGGGAATTTTTGCGCATCCTGATGACGAATCGTTTTCGTCTGCGGGAACGATTGCCAAGTACGTGAAGGCGGGATGGGTTGCGGATTTGGTATTTGCTACACGCGGTGAGGCCGGAGCGCGAGGGCCTTATCCTGACGCTAGCCGGGAAGATTTCGGGCAGATTCGGGTCAAGGAACTTGAGACGGCGGCCTCCGAACTGGGAGCAAGATCCATAACGTTTCTGGATTATAAGGACGGCGCACTTACCCGTCTCACGCCGGGAGAGATCGAAGACAAGATCATGGAAATCCTAACGACTGAACGCCCGGACGTCGTGATGACCTTCGAGCCGTCCGGTATTACTAATGATCCCGACCATGTCAAATTGACGCTTGCCGTGACGTTTGCATTCCAGAAATACGCGGATGACCGGCAAGAGGAAGCAACCGGGGATGATAATCCTCCCAAACTCTATTACGCCTGTGAGCCGGAAAGCATCATTTCATACTTTGTCAAAAAGAAGTATTACCCCAATGAGTCGTTCGGGAAACCCCGGACAGGCGTTGAAGACAAAAAGATAACGACCGTCATAGATATAAAGAA
>CAZHOQ010000015.1:0-22195 GCA_964533995.1 uncultured Gammaproteobacteria bacterium | reverse complement strand
CGCTTCCCAACCTGAGAGACAACGCGACTCGAAGCCACCGGGGGTACGGATGGCCTAGACGATGTCAGACTATGTGACAAACAATATACGCCGAGGGATCAGAGACAAGGGTCACGTCCCGAAGCAAACGCCGTACTGCGATGAACAGATACGGAGGCACACATGAACACAAACAACACAAATAAAATCGTCAGCGCACTCGTCATTCTCGCGCTCATGCTGGGCTTACTGGGCGTCTCGCGCGCGTTCGCCTGCAACGGCGGCGGAAACTGTGAGAATGCACCCGGACAGCAGACGCCCGTCGCAACCGAAACCGAAACGCCGAAAGTGAACCCCGGCGGACAGACCTTGCCGACCCAGGCGGTCGCCAACGGACTGCCGAAGGTAACGGTAACGTCATCGGCACCGCTTATTAATAACGGCGGCAACACCCTGCCGACCCAGGCGGTCGCCAACGGCGTCGCGTCGCAACCGCAGAACCTTATCGCGGGCACAGACACGGAAACCGCCGCGGTTGACAACGGTAACGGCGTACCGGCAACCGGCACCACGCAGGAAGACGTCTTAAGCGGGCAGCCCGTCGGTCCGACCGGCAAGCCCGTCTATTGCACGGAAACCACGGTGAATGAGCCGATTACGGACTACAACGAATTTGTCCGCCTGGCTCGCTCCTGGTCACGCTGGTGGTCGCCGAACGGCAATACGGTGAGCGGCTGGGCGCACTACGTCATCCCGGTATGGACCGAAGGCCCGAACGGATGGGTCCTTACCTACACGGAGACCAGCAACTCGGACAACGAACTCGTCCGGGGCAGGGGCGGTTGGCCGAACATCTCGACCGACCTCTGGGAAGACTATAACGACAACCTGGTCCATTTCGCAAACCAGGTCTCCTGCCCGACCGATTAGTCTCATTTCGTCTTGAGGGAAGCCACCTTACCGTGGCTTCCCTGTTTGCATACGCCGTGAGGCGATCGAGTTATCCTTGGGGGAGAAGAAATTGTTTTGGTCCGTTTTGGGACAGCAATTATTCGCGCAGACAGCGCCCACTCCCCGTTTTTTCCGTGTTGCCATACGCATGGCGACAAAGAAAAGGCACGAAATACGGTACAATTATTGGGAGCATATGGGAGATTCTACAGAAAACAGGGGGAAACGGCGCATCCCGTTTTTCCGCTCGGGGATGACCCTCCGGCATGCGGAATTCCTGGAGCGCGCAGCGCAGGATGCGCTCGATCACGGTGACATCCTGGGCTCCACATCGCTCTGGGTACAGTCCCGGCTCACGCGCAAACTGGGCGAATCCCAACAAAAGGAAGATGCGCAGGAATTCCTGGAAGAAACGGCGCTCCGCCTTCATCGCGGCCCGCGCCACTAACCTATGAGCAGCGATCAGAATGCGGATAACCACAGGAGCAAACGAAGGCTTAACCGGGCCTTAGCCGGCACGCTTGATGAGATAAGCGAACGCAAGAAACGCATCGCGGATGCCTTAGCACGAATGGGCGACGTAACCGCAAGCGAACAAGCCGCAGAAGAGGCAATCAATGCCGGCAGGCTTGCGGGAAGAAGCCGCGGCAGGATGCAACAGGCGGAAGACAACCTCACACAGCTCGGAGTTCCTCGCGAAAATTGGGGAACCAAACATTCAGGCAATCAAGAGCGATAACAACACTCTGACGAGAATCGAGCGGACGCAACGGAAAATCAGTAGGAAAGTAGCGTAAGCAGCTTTTCGTCCCGCGGCTTACTCCATACGAGGGACATGTTCAGCGTTTCCGTTTTGAAATATTTCCCGATCAGCGCATTCACATCCGGTACTGATACGGCATCTATCTTTTTGATATAGTCTTCAAGCGTCATCAGCTTCATCCCGAATAGCTCCGCGCGCCCATACCACTCCGTCCAGAACTCCGGATCTTCAGCGCGAAAGGCCAGCATAGTCTTCAGGCGCTTCTTCGCAACGGCCAACTCCTCCTCCGTAATGCCGCTTTTGGCTTTCCCCAATTCCTCCATGATGGCTTTCGTTGCTTCCTCTACTTTTTCCGTGGCGACACCCGCATAAATATCCCAGCTTCCGACGTCGGCATACCCGGAATTCCCAGAACGGATGTGGTAACAAAGCCCACGCTTCTCGCGGATTTCCTTAAATAACCGCGAGGTGAACGAGACGCCCATAATAAGGTTGAAAAGACTCCACGCGAACCGATCTTCCGAATCCCTGGCAAATGACCGCATGCCGATGATGAGGTGCGCCTGGGCCGCTTCCTTTTTCGTCACGACGGTAAGTGCGGGCGTTTCCTGCTTTGGGGTTACCCGCTCGATATCACCCGTTTGCTTCTGGGGTAATCCTAAAAACCACTCCTCGGTCTTTTTTCTGATCGCGTCAGCCTGACGCTTCACGTCTCCGGCGAGGATCACTACCATTTTTCCCGGCGTGTACCACGCGTCATGGTAGTCCCGAAGTTCCGTGGCGCCGACCGATTTCAAACTGTCTACTTCCCCGATGATCCGCATGCCAAGTTTGGTATTGGGATACAGAAGCGCATGATACGCTTCTTCCACCTTGCTCGCCGGTTCGTCTTCGTAGCGCTTCATCTCTTCCAAGATGACATCCCGTTCCTTATCGACCCATTCCGCGGGGATGCGCGGATTGAGTGCCAGCTCCTTATTGATGTCCAGTGCCAGCTCCCAGTCGCTTGCCAGTACTTTGTTGTGATAATTGGTGATGTCGATATCCGTATACGCATTCTGCAGTCCCCCTGCCCGTTCGATCGTATTCACATCATCGGTCGTCGGATACTTCCCGGTCCCTTTAAAGACCATATGCTCGAGAAAATGGGAGATCCCGTTGATCTCTTTCGCCTCATACCGGCTCCCCACCCCGACCATCACCGCGGTTGCGGTACTACTGACGCCGGAAACGGGCACGAGAATAAGGCGGACCCCATTGGGAAATACGTGCTTTGTGTATGCTTCTTCCATAGACCATTATCTTATCAGCGATCGGGAGTCTTGACTAGCCGGCATACCATGCGCCCGCAAAAATGCAGCATTTTGATCCGGATCCTTACATAATCTCCTAGTTGACCGCCCACCATTCCCATCGTGTATAAAGGTGGTGGAAACTTCACGTGCCCAAGGGGTTCCGCCCCAAGCGCGTGAATATTTTTTTAGCCCATGGCACATATCGAACGTAAAACCACATTCCATGTCGTCAGCTCTTCCCGGGCGCGGCATGACGCGTTCGCATCGCTCTTAGGCCCGGAAAACGTCCGGCAGGTCCGGCCCCACTTCACCGAAGACATTATCAGGAAGCCCATCAATACCCAGACTGCGGAATGGCCGATGGAGATGGCCGAAACCAAAGCCTTCCAGGATATAGCAGCACTCATGGTCCTAAGCTATTTGAACCAAACGGTGGAAACCGGGCTTCGCGGGGATGTCCGGATGGACAACGAACGCATCATCCGGCTCTATTCAGACACCATCAATATCGCCTACGCGGGAGACACGCTGGACGACGCAACCCTTATATTAGAAAAACCCAGGAATATCGAGAACTGGATCGTCGACCGCGAGCGTGGCGCGATGGCGCTCTCCGGCAAACACACCGAACTCTGCACGGCGATTACCGCAATCGACATGACCAACCCTGATGTCCATCCGCGCACCGTCCTTGTCCGGACGGCAATCAAGATGCGGCCGTATACCGAAAAGGATGTCCGCGCGTTCGTAGACCGCCACGGCAAGGAAGCCGTTATGAAGTCGGCGAGCGGCATTTCATTCATTAACGGCTCGGTCGAACTGTTCGATACGGAACAGCCGCTCCGGATGTACATCCAAACCGATCCCAATCTTCCGCCGAGCCTTATTGCGGAACTCCCTACGTGGAGCCACCTCACCCAGGAAGACCGCCAGCGGATCCTTTATGGTGCCGTACCGGAGGCAATCCAACTCTTAACGTCCGAATTCCCCGAAGCCAAACCGCAACTGAGAGGCAGGACAACCGCCCAGCGCTACGGCACCAAGCCGAATACTCCCCCGAATCTGCAACTTCCGTAATCCGCACCTGTGGCTCTTGATAGTTCATCATAAATCCCTGATACTAATTCCATGTCCCCTGACGATATCCGTGAGCAAATAGAAGCAGACATCGTGGACCTTATTAAGGTTAAGGTCGAAGCCGAGGAAATGACGGAAGACCGGGCACAGGCATTGGCACAGCTTGTATTGGACCGGCTTAAGCCCGGCATGTCGCTCGAGGACCTCTATAAGACCCTCCCCCACCTGGACGATAATTTCTCGGAAATCTCCCACATCATCGTACCGTACCTGAGAGATTACGAAGAGGGCGTTGCCAAACCCGCAATCGCCCAGGTCTCCCAGCTTATTAAAACCGGCCGCTACAAGGAGGCCCAGGAGCTTGCCGAACGCGTCATCGCCCAGGACGTGAAGCTCGTATGGACGGGGTCGGGAAAAGCCTCAAAATAACACGATATCATTTCACTTTTAAGAAATCCGCAACTATATCAATCCTCAAAATCAGTATCAGATTTGAGATGCAATGTTCTATTCCTATATAGTAGTGGCCTCCTTGACACATGCTATCTCGCTCCCCTAGTGTGGATGTATGGACGTTTCTTTGCCCGCGCTCGAGGCGTTTGTCGACGGCCTTATTAACGAAAAATTTGCCGATTCCCCTCCGGATGAAGCCACGCGTGCGGACATCCGCCGCGAGCTTACTGACCGCCTCAACCAATATCTTACGCTCAGGACGATCGAAATCGTCAGTGCCGCCAATCCGGAAGCCGTCAAGTCTCTTTCTGACCTTATCAAAACCAACCCCAATCCGGAAGAAGTCCAAAAATTCATTTCCCAGTACGTGAAAGAACCTGACGTCCTTGTCGCCCAGATTTTTTCGGACTTCAAGCGCCTATATATAGGAGAGGAAAAACAAACGAACTGATATGGCCGAACCGCTCCCGCCCCAACCACATCCCGAAATCCCGCAACCGCAATCCGTCTTTGTGGGTGAAACGCCGATTTATCTTAGAAATCCGCAAAAAATGGGGAGCGAAGACATCACCTCCCTTACAATCCTCGGCGCGGATAAACGGGCAACGGAGGGTGTCGGCAGCACCGTTCCCTTAATCAACGAAGCCAGCCGCAAAAAGGGCGAAGAAGGCATGATGGTCGACAAGCCCATGACCAATCTTAACGATTTCGACGAAGTACCGTGGGAGAAAGTCTCCGGCCTCCAATGGACGGACGAGACGGGAATGACCCACGTCATTCCAAAAGAGGATCTCTCCCTCACCCCGCCCGAAGCATCTCCCGAGGGGATAATGAACGAGCCCATGGAGATGGCCCCCGAGCCGGAACCGAAACTGACCCTTCCGGAAAAACCGCCGGTCCTCCCTGCCAAGGAAGCCCGCGATGTCCTGGAGACGCTTACGGAAGACCCGAATACGATAACGATCGTCGGACTCAAAGCATACCAGACCCGCGCCAACGATCTTGCCGAACGGAGCATGCAGAAACTCGCAACCCCGCGCGCGCAGGAACGCGCCGAGGCAGGCAATAGTCTCTGGGAACGCGTCAAGGGCAATGTTGCCGGCCTCCATGAGTTCATCTTCACCGGCATCTGGAAACGCTCGATCGGCGGCATCTATTTTACGGAGAAAGCCCGGCAGTACTACACCGACATGCTGAAAGCCGCGGAGACGCCGTTTGCCGAAGACGCGATTCAACTCGCCGAGGCACGCGCCAAAGTTGCGTACGAGAGAAAACTCGCCGATGCCAATTTTGTCGTACGTGCGGGTACGAAGGCAGTCGATTGGCTCCGCGATAAAGTCGGCATGCGGACAACCATCCAACGCCTTGCCCTCGAAGAAATGGGTGCGATGAAGGCCTCAGGTGAGATCCGCGGCATGAGTGCGTTCGAACGGGAATCCAAAGCAATCCGTGCCAGATTCGGCGCGGACATGGAGACAGCTGACCAGTTCGTCAGAAAGAACCTGGGCGAAAAACTCGAACTGCTGGATCCTGAAAACGAACAAAACAAGCCCGTTGTTGACGGCATTAAGGACATGATGAAGCGCTATGCAACCGGCGAAATTACGGACCGGCAGGCGCTTGAAGCGGAAGCCAAACAATTCTTCCAGACGACCCTCAAGGAAGCTAGGCCCGACATCATAGCTGAGGCGGAACTGTATAGTTCGAGCCTTTTTGATGCGGCGGAAACGCTGAAAACCAAGATGTCCCATGAAGCCGGACTTGCCAACCTGGATGAAGCGATCAATTCCATGCAGATTCGGTTGGGGCTGGGACAGATGGGAGAGGTGACGAGCATGGACCCAACCGCCGTCGAAAAGGGTGTGGGCGAGGTCCGTGAAGTCTTCGAATGGCTAAACCGCAAAAACGTCATCGTCCCCATGGTCTTCAACGAAGCGACGATCGGCTCCGGGGTGGCTATCGCACTCTCTGCCGTCAACTTCATGAAGACGGCACCATTCAGGACCGTCGCCGCGATCACCGGCCCGATCGGGAGTCTCACCGGCGGTGCGCTTGCGGGCGGACTGTTTGCCGGGTGGAAGGAATACGGACAACTTCAGCGGGACTACATGACCCATCTCCGGGAGCGCGAATCCGGTGCGAAGTTTTCGGAAACGCAGAAGCGCCGGGCATGGTTCGAGAAATTCGCCGTCCAGCAACGGAACGCCGCGGAAATGGTGGGCACCCTGCAATCATCCCTTTATACCGAAGGGGCGCTCAAGACGGCGCTTACCGATGACGAACTTCGGAGTGCGTTTGCCACCGTTGCTGATCTCCACGCCCGTAAGGCAGTGTCTGAAACCGGTCCGAAACGGATCGGTTTGATACAGTTTACAAACAGGGAAACGATCGAATCCGAACGTGCCGCACTCGATATCACGGCAAATAAGGCACTCGCAGATTTGGAAACTTATTTGGGCACCCATGCCGAACAGGCGCAAACAGTGCTGGGCGGCAATACCTTCCCCGAATTCATGGAAAAACTGACCGTCACGCAAACGCAGGTGCTTCGTGAAGGCATCCGTGTCCTCGATGCCCAAGACGACCCAGTGAAGGCAGCACTTGGATTGGTCTCTTCGTATGCGCCGGAAGCCGCTATCGTCAAACGCCGGTGGCCGTTTGCCTCTGCAATCAATGCTGATGAAAAAGCGATGGGCTTGGATGCCATCATGGATGAATTCTCAAAAGAAGCCCGGGTCGAAGCCGTCAAATACGGGGTGAAAGCCGGTGCCATCGGTATGGCTGTCGGTGCAACATTCCAGGCGGTAGCAAGCATTTCTGAACGGGCTGCGGTGCCCGACGCTGATGCAAAGATACTCGAACTGCCCAAGCCCACCCCGGACCATACCGCAACGATTGGCACTACCCAATACCAAGTCCCGCAGGGGCTGGATATCAATGCGCATACCGATGCTGCCGGCAAAGTAACCTACGATGCAAAAATCGATCTTTCTTTCTGGGATAACCTGAAAGGCAACAAAGACATCGTCATCGGCGATGACATGACCAGTATTGAACTCAAGGCGGCTCTTACCAAGGCAGGCTTTGCGATCGATGCCCCGCACAAGGCAGGAGATCTCATTTACTCACCCCATCAGTACATGGATATCCCGGGCTTGAAAGACCCCAACGGCAACGAAATCCAGGCATGGCTTCCCAAGGGCTACGGGATGAAGTTTGATGATGCGACAGACAAATGGCAGATTCTCGATGCCGACAAACACACAGTAGCAAGCGTCGCGTTAGCTGATAACGGAGAAATCAAAGCAACCGCAGCTGAACTTACGAAACTCAAAGCGGATCTTCTCAAAGAAGGTTATACACTGGGCAACCCGGAAGTGGGAAATGTCGACGTTATGAAGCAGGTAACGGAAACCACGCGGGAAACCGTCGCGAGGCCCCAGGAAATGATGGATATCAAGGGATCGGACTTAGGTGAAGGCGGACTCTGGGACCATTTTCTTAAAAAAACAGACGGCGATCACCCGATAGCTAGCGCCAACGGCATGAAGAACCTTTTTCGGCTCCACACGTTTAACGAAAATAATGCAAATATCGACGTCCCCGGCAATCCCAATTACGCCGAGGAGCATTTGCGAAGCGCCATCTACGGCGATAAACCCGTCCAGGAATTTAACATAGCAAGAATCCCGCCGGATGCAAAAATCGAAGTGCCGAAAGCCATCTTTTCCGATGATGGAATCCACCGATTCAGCGAACTGAACGACCGGGCAATCACCCATTACGAAAAACTCATTGCCGAGGGCAAAGCGCCGATGCAAGCACTTGAAGCATTACAACAGGGTTCACAAGCGGACAAAGTTGATGCGGCGGTTTTGCAACTTGGCTATTTTGGACGAGACAGCGATCTGCCGACGCAAGCCGAACTCGCGCCGCTTTTGAAAGAACTCGGGGCAACGGCATCAACCACCGCAGAAACCACACCGGTTGTCACGGAAGTCCTTGATAAAACGGTCGATATCCATCGCCTGACATTAAACTTTGCCTATCCCGAAGACCAACCCGGACAAATTATCGCCAGAGAGGCCTTTGCCGTTGGTGCTGCGGAAGCTGCCGCCCCGGCGGCGGAGACGGCTACCCGCCTTGCCTCAGAATCGGCATGGATCCCTATCTTCATTCCTTACCGCGAAGTCTTGGAGCGTGAATCGGCTGAAGTTGCTACCCCCGTGCATACCCCCGATTCCCTTCTCTCGCCGTTTGGCAGCGAGGATGCGTATCTGGCGAAGGAATCATTGGATGCCAGAAAATCCCCGCGTCTCACCGAAAACGCCGAAGCGAAACTTGTACAAAGCGAGGAAATCCCCTGGTACCTCTCACAACTGACGCCAGAAGAGACGCAAACACTGGAAGCCTTGCTCACCCAGGAACAGACGCCGATCCACCCGGAGGTCAGGGCGGTCGTCATCATCCCTACCTCACAATTGGGAACGTCACAAATATATCAGAAGCTATCAAGTTACACCAACCAAACGAATGCCGATGGCACACCGCTCTCCCCCCATAAAGTGGAATATGTCGTCTATGACGCCAAGGTAACGCCGCCTGAGGGCTCGGTCAGCAAGGATCTACCCGCGGATACGAAGGCGGAAGTCGACCGGTTCCTCACCGATCATCCCGACCAGAAAGTCGTCTATGTCACGCATACCTACGACCAATCCCCAAGCCGCGGTAACGTCAAGCGCGATATGACTAATTTTGCGCTATCCCGAATCGGTACGTTGCCTTCCGATGCTCCCGACGTCGCCATCATTACGGACAACGGCACTGCCCAACCCATCCAGCCAACCTACATATCGAGCGCCATTGACGCGCTGGATGCCAACCCGGCACTCGATATGGTCAGCGGGTCATACGAACTACCGAAAGTTGCCCTCGAACAGTATCCCAAATTATTCGCCCAGCACCGCGCGTTTGAAGTCATGGACAGCTTAGTGCGCCACGGTGATGCGGAGCATGTGCCCGGCGTCTACTCCGGCAACGTCGGCGTCAGAGCGGCTACCCTCGCCGGGGTCGGCGGATATAATGAACAGTCCCAGGTCGGCGAGGACCGCGAACTTGCCTGGATGGTGCGCAATGCCCGGGGCAATGCCGACACGATGACCGTTCTCCCGACGCTTACCGCCACCCTGGATCCCAAGGACACCGTCTATGCCAACCTGCAGCGGTTGGGACTAGCGGACTCCGAAACCCCGCTTGATGCAAATGAAGTATATAAAGACATGCCGTGGCAGGACATGGCAAAGAAGGCAGAAGAAACTATGACAAAAGAACATCTTGAGGAATCCTTAACCAGTATGCGCGAACATATGTATCCGACCCTCAAAGCTACCAACCCGCAGCGGCATGAGGCGTATTTCCGGCGCACGATGGAATCCATGGGGCTTCCCTATGAGATAGCGGATGAAAAAGTCGTCATTACGGATATGAGCAAGCTCGGCGAGAACGTTGCGGCCCCGATGAGTATCGAAGACTTCGGGCGTGCCGAGAGTCCGGCAATCGTGGAAGCAACCAAACCCGCCCCGGAAACAGCCCGCCAGGTGCTTGAGTCGATCGCACCCGAACCCGTCCCCGAACAGACGCTTGAAACACCCACGGAAGCTCCGGTAACAACGGGTGTCGCATCACCGGAAGTAACTCCCGCAGAAACCCTGGCGACGGAAACGGCACCGGCAGGGACGGAAACGGTTCCCCCCACAGCGGAAGCAACATCAGCGGAACCGGTACAGCCGGCGGAAGTTGCCGCGCCAACCGTAACGGAAACTCCGGTACAACCCACAGAAACGCCGGTACAACCGGCCGAAACGCTCGCATCGGAAGTCCCGGTGGAACAGCCCAAAGCCGAGTCACCCGCACCAAGTCAAGAACAGCTTCCCGAAGGCGTAGAAGACCGCATCAAATACGTCCTGGAGAAAGCCGGTGACCAGGCTGCTAACGTGCAACTCACCACGGGAGAACTCATGGATTACGTAAAATCTTCTGTCGAACTGCCGGGCGCACGCATCACCGAAGGGAAAATCGTCATCGACGGCGATACGGTGAAGCTTGACGGCATGAAAGCGAAAACAATCGTCGGCGAAGCCTCGTTCGGCGGCACACTGGTTACCGATCCTGAGCATGGGTTAACGGTCAAGAAGGACACGGTGCAGCTGAAGCTCCCGCTCCTTGCCCGTCCATGGCAGAAACCGATCCATGACAGTCTCGATAACTTCAACAATCTCGTGCTCACCCATCTGAACGGCCGGATCGACCCGTCATGGAAAGCGGACCGCATCGACATCGTCGGAGATAAACTGGAAGTGAAGTTTGCGAAGAAAACGACCTAATCCCCTCCCGTATGACGGAAACACAAAAAGTGTTCGTTGGCTCAAGCTCTCGTGAAACGCTATCTCATAAAGTATCAGACCGTATAAAATCATCTCTTTCCAAATGGTGGGAACGGATGGGACCCAAGCCTCTTGAAGACCGCTTCGTGGAAATGCACAGGAAAGTGGTTGATGCAATCGACGACCCGGAGAAAAAGGCCCGTATCGCATCCCACGCCGAGAAGTGGCGGGAAAAGGGACGGGATATGGGCATGACGGCAACGGTCATCGACTTTGCGGTCGCCGGATTCCTTTCCTACCTCTCCGCGTCCGGTTTCCGGGATCCGATGGGGCGGGAACGGTTCTTCTCTCATGCGGTTGTCGACCGGCTCAGGAATTCATCCATAACCAATCCCATCGCCAGGGGCTATGATTCGTTGCTTTCCGGCACGCAAACGGAGTCCGACCGGAAAGCAGCCTCGATAGGACGTGCCCTTTCGGCAATCCCTGCCGGCAGCGCACTCCTGACGATTCTTCGGGGCGGCATCGGGCACGGAGCGCTTCTTGCGTATACCGGAGCTATGGAAAAAGGATATCTTGCGTCGGTAAAACTGGATAACTATAAACGATCGGAAAAATTTGAGATGCACAAAAAGGCCGCCGGAAACGCGGTCGGCAGCGCCCTCAAGTACGCCGCCGAACACCCCGATGACATCCGAAAAACAATAGAAGCGGTGGGACGCGAAAAACGGAAAAATGACTTGCACCGCGAAGAAGTGAAAATCATGCGGGATGCGGCTGCCCAGGAGGCACTCAAACGCGAATACGAAGCATGGAAAAACGATGAGATTGCAAAAAACAAAGCGTATTACGACCTGTCCGGCACCGAACCAACCCACGAACAGTTCCTCGACTGGAAGAAGAACCGGGAGGACTCCCGCAAGGCCGCCGCAAGGGCGGAAGGTCGAAAAATCTGAATCGAAACGAAGGTGAGAGAAACTTTACGTTTCGTAAGAAACCACTGGCGTAAGCCGGTGAAGTTTCATACAATCCATATCGATATATGACAGAAGAAGAACGTCGCGGCCGTGGTGAACATCCGCCGCTTATGAAGAAAACGGCATCAGGCCTTGAGCCCCTGCTTTCCGGCGCGGGATACGCATCCCGACTTGATGTTCCGTATGAAACGTTGACCGCCTTACGCCGGCGGGGCATCATTACCGGCGACATAACGGGGGGTCAAATTTCCCTGACAGAAGACGGAGCGGATATGGTCCGCCGGTCCCTGCCGAAAAAACTTACGCTCCCCCCAAGGAGAAAAAATGAGTGGGCGGATACGGAGAGAGTAACCGGCCTGGATGCGATAGAAGATTTGATGCATTCGGCAAGACGCGGTAGCCGGCGCGGCAGACATGGTGTCCGTAGATCACGGTAAAGCTCTAGCCCATCCGGTTACGTCAACTTGCGCGTTGATTCTATCGGTTGGCGACTGCTTCCTTCAAACGCCTCAAGCCCAATATTCCCCAATACGTCAGTATTAAGCCCCGCAGCCCGAAATCTTTTGCGCGATATCGCGATAAGTTCTGTCGCGGAAAACCGTTCGTATCCCAGAAACGCGCATCCAAGATGGGCCGCATCCCGGATGACATGAGGATTACTCTCTACGTGTACACACCGTGCGCGTATCCGGCCACGCGCCTCGGGGCCGCGCTTGAGCGACTCGAACGTCTCCCCGATTACCTGTACCTGCCGCTCTCCGAACAAATACCCCGCCATACTGCCCCGCAGTATACCATACGCCTTACCCCGTAGGCCGGCGGCGTCCCGCTTTCCACATGAGTACGCGGAAACGCCGATTATCGTTGTCGTTGCCTATTTCCCGGGCAACCAGGTCCATAAGGACGGATCCACGTGCCCAGGGATATTTATTCCGGACGCGGGCGAGTGCTTCCTGCTGCAGGCGCTCCTCCGCTGCCGCCTTCCGGCTCTCTATATCTGCTTTTTGCTGTTCCGATTTCATTGCGAGAGGCCATTGTACCAAAAAGAAACTGCCGATCATATTGCTTCCTATAGGACACTCTGATATACTCCTCCGCCAATGACCGCTATCGCCGAACGATCCGCAGGTACTCCGCAAAAAGAAACGCTCGCCCCTATCGCGTCGCTTACCCTTTCCCCCGTCGAACACACCAAGGAAACGCTCGATTACTGGGTTAACTGGATCAACGACCCCGATGTCCGCAAATGGATGTGGGACAATCTTCCGACATCAGTCGAAGACATCAATAGCTGGCTTTTCAACGCAACCCACGACTCGTACCGGCATTACTTTACCATCAATGCCGACGGCAAGCCGATCGGATTCATTAACCTGCGGCAGGACCAGGCCCCGGACACGACCGGCGAAATCGGCATCGTCATAGGAGAGAAAGAATACCAAAGCCGCGGGATCGGCAAGCTTGCCCTCAGGGCCATGGATTCCTACGCGAAAGACGTTGTTGGCCTTGTATCCACGCGCGCCTACATCAAGCCTGATAACGAGAAAAGCATCAGGCTCTTCACTGGAGCCGGCTATGTCCCGACCGGCCATGCGACGCTCGACGGCGTCACCATGAAAAAGTTCGAAAAAGTCCTCTGACGCTTTACCTAATTTAGGCTTATAGTGTATAATACTTATCCATGAAATCCTCCGGGATCATCTACTATCACGAGTGGGATTATCGGCGCGGATTACCTGCAGTTTCGCGGCGCAAAGCCCGCTCCCCAAGGGCACCGGAGGCCCGGTCCGGCTATGCCACCCGGCTCTTCGGCTTGGGACTCCTTGCGCTGGCCTTAGGCGGCCTCACCGGCCCCCTCACACCAAGGATCCGGCTCGAGGCGCAATATTATCTCATCCAGGCACAAACGATGCTCAGAAGGGATCTGGCAGCCCGGCAACAGCCGGAAACCGTTGCCCCCCAGGCACAGCCAGCCGCACGCGAAATTTTCGATCCGCTGAAGAACCCTGATGGCAGCGTGATCGAACCCGTAGACCGGAATTTCGGCCTGGTCATCCCGAAAATCGGCGTCAATGCATCCGTCATCCCCGCCGTCAACCCGACCAAACCGGGAGAATACCTCAAGGCGCTGGAGACGGGGGTTGCCCACTCTTCGCTTTCCTACTTCCCGGATGAGGACGGCACGGTCTATCTTTTCTCGCATTCCACCAACTACGACTGGTTCGTCAAGGACCTCAATGCCGTCTTTTACCTTCTCAAGAATCTGGAGGCAGACGACATGGTGGCAATTGTGTACAAAGGAAAAACATATACCTACAAAATCGTAAGAAAACAGATCGTCAATCCGACGGATGTCGCGTACATGGCGCCGCAGGCCGGAGTGAAGCAGCTTATCCTCCAGACCTGCTGGCCGCCGGGATCCACGACCGAAAGGCTCCTTATATTTGCGGACCTTATCTCGGAAGCGAATCTTGCGATTTAACCTGGTGTTATGAGCAAAGAACAGCAACCGGAAGAACAAAACATACAGGAAAAACTCACTGCGGCAGCTTCGGATTTAGCCCGCCGCGCCTGGGAGTACGTGCAGGTCGTTGGCTGGCTTGCGCAGATGGACCCGACCTATCCGCATACGGAATTCCATCCGTATGAAGCTGCCGGGCCCACCCCGGAGCCGTCTGTGGTATAATTATGGGCTATGAACAAAGAATCCTGGAAAAACGTACGTGAAGTAACCACCGTGACGGCCGTAGGAGCCGCGGAAGGCGCACTTATCGGTGCGGCGATGCTCAATGTCCCCGGAGCTGTGAGCGGCGGATTGATCGGCGGATTAACCGCACTTACTGCCGAACTCATCGGAAGGAAAGACAAGGTAGATGTCCGCGTTTCGCTCGCAATCACCAAATTGACGCCGACCGGAGAAAAGACACAGACGAAAACCAAGCATTTCCCCAACACTCCCTCGATCCAAACCCAGGATAAGGCCTGGTGGGTCATACCGGAAATGGTCCGGCAGACATTCCCGGTGAACATCAACGAACCGGTACATGTGATTGCCGTCGACATGCAAGAAAAGGAAACCGACAAAAACGGCGTTGAAATGGATATGCGCCGCACGATGACCATCCGGTCCCCGATCAAAGAGCTCTACAGGGAGCTTCGCGCGAAACGCACATAAACCGGATACGTACTGTAATTGTGTTATATCTCACAATTGCTAACCGGATATTCTGCCCATAGTCAAAGGATTAGAATCCGAGCCTAATTCCCACCTATATCCTATAACACTTGACATTATCGTCATTCCGTGGTACCATACCAACACGCTCGAAACAAACAACTAGAGCAAACTATATATTATGAACTCATTTAAAGCGTTTGCGTTGTCTTCAGTACTGGTAGCTTCTGCCTTTGTGGCGCCGAAAGCGCTCGCCGACGGCAACTGTACCAATCAGTATGGTGCGACCGTTGAATGCCCTCCGAACAGAATCGTCGTTAACAAAACCGTCAAACACCCGACAAGCGGCGTCTTCTTCGAGAACCTGACGAGCCGGGATACGGCATATGCGCCTGGCGCTGAGGTCGAATACGATGTCGCCGTGACCAACACGTCAAACGACAATTTCCCGATCGTAACCGTCATCGACGTGTTCCCGGGAGTCGTCACCTTCGTCGCCGGCCCTGGCCGATACGAAACGAGCGGTAACAAGCTGACCTACGAAATTTCCAACCTTGGGGCTGGCCAGACGGTGCATAACCGGGTAGTGGTCAAGCTCAACGACAAATTTACGAATGACTTAACCTGCGAGATCGTCAATACCGTGACGGCTACGGGTCCGGGCGGGCAGTCCGACCAGGACACGGCTAGCCTTTGTGTCGCGACGAAAGTCATGGGCGTTACGACCCTTCCGGTCGCAGGATTCGAAGACTACGCCTACATGATCCCCTTCTTAGCTTTGGCAGTCATTGGGTTTGGGATTCTTGCGAAAGGATACATTCGGCCCTAAGAAAAAACTTAGGACAGAAACATTGGTCTGCCGGCCAATACAAAAGAAGAAGAAAACATACATAAAAAACGAAAACCGGCAGAGATGCCGGTTTTTTGATGCACTTGGTTAACGAGCGAATTCATATTCGCGAGTTTATCCAAGGCACATGGTTTGCCCGCCGAAGGCGATTGCGAGTCAACAACGAGCGCAAACCATTGATCTAGAACTGAGGTAGACATTGATAGAACAAGCAGAATTGCATAAGTTAGCACTATTAATATCGGACTGATAATACTTGCCTTCGGAAACGAGGAGAGGTCATTACTTCTTCTCGCTTCTGGGGACAAAAACCCGGACTGCGCATGCCGGATAGCAACGGACATCCGCTGTCAGTTTTCGATCCGTTTGATCAGACCAAAAGCGGTTTGGAAAGAGCCGAAACAAGAGCACATGACAAATGACGAGTTCGGACGGACCGAGGCACATTAACAAGGCATACAGGAAACGTTTCATCGGGATTTTTCATATCCCCTATTTTCGGCGGAACGGCAGTTCTTCCGGAAATCGGGGGTATGAAATTTAAGTGGGAATTTTGCTTACGGCTTCTTAGAACAACCAATTACACCTATCAGAGGAGAATATACGTTGAAGATAACACAGAGAATTTCGAAGCGTATCGCTTCCAATCACCGTTTAATCAAATCCACTCACATTCCCGGCCCGGACCACTGCATCATGCATGCCCGGCTGGGGAAAGGAATCCCATGAAACAGTTTATTAGAAGGAACAATCGTCTCGCGTTGGACCTTGCCCTGGTCTTCCTCACCGCACTCCTGCTCTTCCGGTTCTCGCCGGAACTAATGGCGTACGTGAGCAGACTGCTCGGCACGCGGATCCAATGGACGAACTGGCATGTGGCGGCAGTCATGTTCGCGATCGGACTGTTCGCAATTGTCCGCCGGACCGTCGGCTGGCAGAAGCTAATTGCCAGAAGGCTCCGGTACGAAAAGGTCTGGACCAATCCCATATGGGGGGAACGGGAAACCCGGATAGCTAAAGCGCTCCAGGTTGCCAACCGGGTGCTGTACGTAGCGCTTACCACCGTATCCGTATTCGTGTTTATCCTGGTAATCACCGAAGACCTCAACCGCACGATAGCGCTCTTGAAGCCGTACTGGTGGCTCTTCGTCTTTGCCGCCGTATGGCACGGCATGTGGCCCTGGCTGAGCGCAGAACTCGACAAAATCCATGCCATGTTCTGGGCGCCGCGGTTCATCAACTGGCTGGTGAGAAAAGGCTTACTGTACGGACTCATCCTGAGCCTCGAGTTCAGCGTGATCCTCACGGTATTCGCTGCCTTCACCGGCACGAGTCCGAAAGCCGTGTGGGCGCAGACGTCAATGGGGGTTATACGCACGATACGTAGCGTTACCTATCTCAGGTCCGACCCGAACGTCTGTACAAACATGGTGGAGAATCATACCTATGTTCTCCGAACAAACACCGCAGACGGCATTCCGTTCTTCAACGCCGAAGGCGCCGATCTCGGAACAATCAGGCCCAACAGCCTGGTTCGGTTCAAATCAGCCGGCACGGACGGCAAGGGATTCACCTGGTACAGGGTGAAGGACCAGAAGACAGGCGTTGAGGGCTATATCGATGCCCAGAACACGACCTGCCGGGCCGAGTACATCGAGCTTTCGCCGTAAGCGCACAACAATTGAGTCAGGGACCCTGGGGGATCCCTGACCTCTCTTGTGCGGCAGCCATTTGCAATCAATCATATGATGGAGCGAATCATTCGCTTCGCCACCTGATCGATTGATCCTGTATGCCTACTTATTTTTCCGCATGAGAGACGCTCTGGTGCGGTGGAATGAGTACCTCAATCCCTTCGACAACTCCGGATCCATGGATTTTCTACAAAAATCCATAGACCTGGGGTTCATCCCGGAACTATGCGCGGCAAAAATCCGCCCATAGGTCGTTTGGCCTCTGCGGCCTGCCGATATGCGGCGGACACTGCGGATACCAGATGGCACATTAACAAGGAGAGAGAAATAAAAAAACAAGCCCTTTTACCTGGGGATTGTCCGGCATTCTTATCCCCTATTCTGCAACCAGACGGTTGGCTGCGGATGGGGGGATAAGAAGAATTCTTACGGAATTTTTGATCGGTTAGGGGGAATATTTTGTTCTTTTATCTCGTTTGGGGGCAAGTAACGATACTGTCGTGAACAAAAAGCATTTTTTTCACTCCAACGAAAGAGGAAAACAACCTAACAATCATATTCATTTATAGACGGAGAAACACCGTTTCTCCTCGGGAAGGCCTGACCGCCATCCTAGAAATACGGACCAATCCAAAGTCCCACCCTCCTAAAGGGGGAAACCGGGGACGCTGATGCACTGGTTATTTCATAAACGGTGCAATAAATCTAAAGGAAAAAGGGTAACACAATGAAACAACTGTTTCACCGAATGGTTGCATACCATCGGGGGCTCCTTGAGGAACTCAAGGTGTATTTGAGGGGAAGACCGGCACTCTGGCAACGGCATGACGGAAACGGATGGAAATATTTCGTGTCGTGGTTCAAACGCCAACTCTACTTACGAAGCACCACCGCAACCCCCTTCCAATTGGGGGAAGCGTCGTTCTGGTTTGCCCTGGTGATGTTCTTTGTCAACTTCCGCAAGGTCGTTGGCTATATCGCCGGGTACATCCCGCACGGCGCGTGGTGGTTCATCATACCGCTCTGGATCGTGGCGCTTGAAATACTCTGGTCGAAACGCTACCGGGACTGGCACTGGCGCCATGAGGCGTACTATTTTGCCTTGTACCGGTACGGACCGGACAGCCCGAACTCCATGCTGGTTACCATGGCGATCAGAATCGTCAAAGGCGGGCTTGCCATGGGATTCATTTACGTCGTCATGTACGGCGTGGATATACGGCTCGGGGATATTTTCCGGGAAACACTCTGGAAACTCTGGCCCCTCGGGGTCATCACCGCTGCCCTGTACGTCTTCCAAGGCGTATACGGGTACCTGACATTCGGCAACTGGTGGGATTGGGAAAAGACGACCGTCCTGGGCGGCTTGATCGCGATGCTGATAACCCTGTACGCGATCCAGGTCAAAAACCTGTTCCCGGGCATCGCCTTCCCCGCCATATCACTGCCGGACTTCAGCCTGGTGGACATACAATGGGGCAAACCGCAGATGCCGGATCTTCGGACCTCAATCATCACTCTGGTGATTCTGCTGGTGGGATTTGGAGGCGGATACCTCCTCTTCCTGCTCATAAAGAAAATCTTCACCTGGGTGCGAGAAAACATCGGCATCGAAGACGTCAGCATGACTGCGATCAACGTCTGGTGGATGACGCCGTCCCTGTTCTTCATCCTGCTTTGGGGCATCGTCGGATACCGCTATTACACGGAAGTATATCTGCCGGACCGGCTGGCGGCTCAAACGGCAATCGAGGCGGTGGCAACACACATTCCGCCAAGCATTCCGGCGACCGTGACGGTGCTGCCTAGCCTGACGATACAACCGACGTTTACCAGCACGCCGGACGCGACACGCACACCGACGTTCACTCCGACGGTGACCTTTGTGCCGCTGCCGACGGATACGGCGCTGCCTACGGTAACGCTCACGGCAACACTTCCGAGCACGCCGGTGCCTGGTTCAACACAGGTCATGACGTTGCCGGACATCACGCCGATGACATTGATCGAGAACTGCTCAACAAGCACGAGTTCGGCAAACTACCAGGTGAACTTTGAAGCGGAAAGCGCGTACTGCGCGGACGGGAGCGCCCGGTTTAATCTCATGGGAGGCAATGGTTTTTACTACATTTCCTTCCGAGTGGACGCGAGCGATCCGTATGCCGCAGTGGCACGCTTTAGTCTTGACGGGAATTTACCCGCCGACATCGCCTGCACGCTGAACGGACAGTCGTTCAATGCGAGGAACGGATTTGTGCAGCTGCCGTTTAGCAACTTCAATTCGAGGCTTGTTTGCCCCGGGCTGGGGTTGACGGCGGTTGCCTGGTCAACCAAGTAACATAAAAAGGCCGCCGCAAGATGACGGCCTCCCATACCAGAAACAAAGGGCTGATACCTCGTGATCAGCCCTCTGTGTACTGTATTTATCCGGTTTAACCGGAACTCTCTCTCCTACTCTGGCATGAACCGCCGACCTTACGAGAGTAATCGCATTCATGCCTTTTCCTGAACGCACAAAACAGATGGTTTTGTACGCTCAGGAGAATACGTTTAAAAACTGAATAGATGAGCTTCGGAATCATGGGCTGCGGCAGCAGCTCGTGATCCTGGGGTTCATCCCGGGAACTGCGCTCCGAAAGGGCCGCAGAACTTTGATACGTTCCGGCAGGCCGATTGCGGCCGATCCGGGACATAACAAAGTGCACATTAAAAGGAATGTTGAATACATACTACCGAAGTAGCGGTCCCCCGCTGCTTGCTCCGGCATTCTCGTATGAACGCAAGTTCATGCCGGGATGTTGGAGCAAGCAGTCAAAATCCTATTTGTTCATCTTTGATGAAAAGGAGTAGATAAGGCAATGAAAAGGAAATTTCTCATCACGTTTGCATTAGTGGGGATTCTCATCACAACGCTATTAGGTACGTTGGGTAAGCCCGCCGCCCCGGAAAATACATCCGGCGTGGCTGGACTCTATAACGGTCTCCGGTATATGGTGATGGCTGGCGAATCGCTCAAGTATTACCTTGGCGACAGCAGGCTGGTCACCATTACCATGGAAACCGACGGATCAATGGATTTCACCGAATCGGACTTCACGCCGTCGAAGGAGGCTCAGGAAGTGTTCGTCCAGAAATGCAGTGCTGTAATCCCGAGTGGGGTCATCATTGAAGGCGCTGGCGCAAGCGATAATACATCGCCAAGCATTACGGTCGTCGTTACCGTAACGGCATTCGAATACGAAGGTGTCACATACACCTGCGACCGAGAACACACGGACATGGATACCACGACCGGGATCATCATCTTCGGTCATACCGTTGAAGTGAATAACCGGCATGTCACTGCACTGTCCGCATCGGCGGATGGCCATATCATGGTCACGGCAGATCCGCATGAAACGTATGACATCATTTTGACCGAATCGGGAGATCCGATCGTCACCGCAACGGAGAACATCAGCTGCGCGCGGATGTCTATACCGGTATATGGCTGCTTTATGCAGAATGACGGTTCGATCGTCATCATGAACGGTCCGTAACATTCAACATTCCGGTGGAGGCCGGTCTTCCTGAGTAATCAGGTCGGCCTCCATTCTATTTTACGGAAGGACAACGGGAACCTGGACTCTTTATGAGCCCGGATTCCTGGGGTTCATCCCGGGACTATGCGCGGGCTTCAAAACCCGCCCATAGTCTTTTTGGACATTTGCGGCCCGCCAATGCGGCGGACACTGCGGATGCCGGAAAGCTCTTTAACAAGAGAGAGTTGGAAAATTCTCAATAATAATTAAGAAACGCACATGGCAATACTAGTGATATGCGTTCTCCTGTGGTGGTTGTACGTTTCCCGTGTGCCCCTGATTCCTGGCCGCTCCCTGTTCGGCGGTCGGAAATCAGGGGTACACATACAATTCAGATGGGGGTTATTTAAGACAGTCGTTAATTATCACACACGACTCTTCATCCTTTTGGGGGACAAAACGCTTCAAGCTATTGTTCAATCAATTCGTTTTCAAATCGAATAGAAAGGAAAGGAACCTATCGAAGGAAATTTACACCAATGTAAGGCAAGAAACCCGGGGGGTAACCCACGGGCCGAATGAGCTCACACCCGGATTAAGGGGGTGAGGTAAAAGATGCGCTTTGCGCAATCAATCGAAAAAAGCCGAGGCATTCGCCACGGCCCACTTACTCATGAAACAGGAGAACAACATGTCCAAATCTACCAAATGGCTCGCATTATTGCTGAGCCTTATTGCCGTTTTGTCCATTCTGCTGGCATCCTGCGCACCCGCGGCAACCGCGACACCCGCAACGGAAGCGCCGACCCAAACCCGCGTCCCGACCCGCACCGACGCGCCGACGAAGACCGAAACGCCCAATCCGACGGTTACCGCCGGGCCCAGCCCGACCGGTACGCCCGACAAAAACGGCGTCGTCTTCGGACCGTCCCGCGCTGTGGGATCGAAAGACGGCGATGGCGCACAATACAGCGTCATCCTGTGGAAATACGGGCAAGCCGGTGTCCTGTACTCGACCAGCGTGTCGAAAGTGCTCATTAGCATGGACGACAACCGCGAAACGCCGATGGACCAAAT
>CAZHOQ010000014.1:0-22751 GCA_964533995.1 uncultured Gammaproteobacteria bacterium | reverse complement strand
TCCTTATCCCGCTTCTGGAGAAGATTACCAAGGACAGGAACCAGCGCGTTCTGGTACTGGCCCCCACGCGGGAACTTGCCTACCAGATCTTTAGCGAACTCCGGGCGTTTTCCCAGGGGTTGTCCATCAAAAGCGCACTGCTGATCGGCGGATCCAACGAGTGGCGCCAGCGGCAGGATATGCGCACCGATCCGCATTTTGTCATCGCCACCCCGGGGCGCCTCCGGGAATTCATCGAATACAAATACATCCGCATGTCGGCCTACCGGAATGTCGTTTTGGATGAGGCGGACCGGATGGTGGATATCGGGTTTATTAACGAGATCAAGTTTTTCGTTTCGCTGCTTCCGAAAGAACGCCAGTCCCTCTTTTTCTCCGCGACGATTACGGGGAAGGTGTCGGAGATTCTCACGGACTTCGTGAAGAATCCGGTAACGGTTCGGGTCAAGTCTGCGGATGCCGCAACCACGATCCGGCAGGATGTGGTCCGCGTCCCGAACAAGGAAGCCAAAATTGAGGTGCTCCATGATCTTTTAATCCAAAAGGAATTCTCCAAAGTGCTCATTTTCGGCAGGACCAAGTGGGGAGTCCAACGGTTATCAGACGAGCTAACAAAGCGCGGCTTCAAGACGACCGCCATCCACGGCAACAAGCGCCAGAACCAGCGCCAGCTTGCGATCAAGCAGTTTACCAGAAGCGAAGTGCAGGTCTTACTTGCCACCGATGTTGCAAGCCGGGGCCTGGATATCCCGGATGTGACTCACGTCATCAACTACGACCTTCCCGAGACGATGGAAGATTATGTCCACCGCATCGGCCGCACGGGCCGCGCCCAAAAGCGGGGCATTGCGCTTACGTTCGTAGACTAATCTCCCCAACGAATTACTTCGACCGGTCTACCGGAACTCTATTGGTTTTGCGTCGGTCTGCCACACGAAATTGTTCGCACGGTACCAGCCTGCAGTTGATTTTCGTGCTCAGTATAGCCTATAATATGGGTATTATGGTAGTGGAAAAGAGTCTGCATCCTCCAATGCTTATCACCGATCCGTCCGAACAGGGCATCCGCCGGGCTATGCGCAGTTACCGTGGGTGCGTCAGGACAAAGCCTTTGGAAATCGGAACGCATGACGTAACGGATCACCGATGGGACTTGCCGACGCATCATTGGATCGTTCAGGTCATGGCTGACCGCACAGCCGAGCTCCGTATCCTTCCGAAAGAAAGAAACGGCCGTGTCGCGGATGTCCATGCGGGACAGGATAGGATGACTGTCCGCTATCCGATTAACCGAAACAGCCGATCCGCATTCCTCGGTGGCGAAACTATCTTCCGTTTGGGTAGGCATGCGGCAGGTTTGGGCCCCGTGCTCTTCAAGATCATTGAATTTGAGCCCAAGGTGCAAACTTCGGAATCCCAAAATACTGAAACGGCGTAAACCCGTGCCGGGTTTACCGTGGTACGCACCAGCCCTATAACTCCCCGTGCCTGATGAATAAACGCAGTAAAGTTGTTTGGCTTATTAACCTATAGTATAATATCGGCCATGGCTATAGCGAGAGTGGAAACACAGATTACACAAAACGCGGATGTACTTAATCAAAAATCCGTCGACAGGGATCCCGTCTCGGTTATGGACGCAGTACTCAGCCGCATGGGCGGAAGCGGCATAATCTCCATATCGTCCACGGATTCGGAACAAACGGTGGGCGACCGGTTCCGGAGCATCGTCATGAAGCTGGTGACGAACCGTGCCAAAGAGCCGATGCAGATTTTTCACTGGATGCCGGCAGCGGATTATAAAGCACCGTCGAAGAAGCGGAAGCATCCCGTACTGCGGGCGGATATGGACGGACAACCGATGATTGGCGTCCCATACCCGCATTATTTCCCGGAGAAAGGCGGGGCAAGCGATTTGATGATCACCACGGATGACGGCGACACCCTCCTGCTTCAGCACCTCCGCTCCTTATCGGCGAAACCCGGACACACGGTGACGTTTTCCAAAGGGGAACTCATGCAAAAAAGTTTCGATTACGCCTCTTCCCGGTCAGCGATTCGAAATGAGCCGGATGTTCCGGAGCCCGACGTGACGGCCGTACGCGTCGATGCGACGTCCGGACAGGAACGTGAGAGAGACAAGCGGACACGGCGATCCGAGCCTGCCATTTTAAAGACGATCGAGCATTTCTTCAAACTACACCCCGACGACCGGGAGGATATTTTAAGCAGGATGGGGGACAAGCTGCGTAGTTCCATTGAGCACGGGTATTATCTGGATGCGACCGGACTGCACCGCCAGCCGTCGAACAAACTGGGTACCGATCCGGGAACGTGGCACGGCCGGATGCTTAAAGCGGCGCAGTTTATCCACGAATGGATCGACGTGGCAGAAGACGGAACGGTATCCCGCAGGTTATCGAATTTGGAGCACGGCCGTCATGTGTTCGGGATTCAGGCTGCGCGATCAGGGGCAGATATATTTGCCCTGCTTCCGGAAAACGGACGCCCCGGCAAAAAGAAGAAAAAAGGGAAGAGAGGGTGGATCAAGGAGTAAAGGTAATTTGAATTTCTGCGTATTACCAGTGATAATTCAGCTATATGGGAATCAAAGCCAAACGGACATCATACGGAATTGTCGTTACGGATAAACTAACCGGAAGGATTACGACCATAGGGACGACTGACGCAAGAGAGTTATCACCCGGAGGAGACCTTAATACGGGTTTGAAACGAGCGACGGCTGCGATAAACCGGGAATCCAAGAAGCAGGAACGACACCACCGCGTTCCCACAACGGAATCAGTATTATCCGCAATCAATCCTCCAGTGGAAGATGATGCATCTCACGCGGAATCCCCACGAAGACCCAGTGCAGGTGAAAGACAGGAATAACCTCATAGCAACCCCGTGCCGGATGAATAAACGCGTTTGAGGACAAACGCCCGAACCTGCCTTGGTTTATTTAAGGAGTGCCGGATTGCGGCGATTACGCTGCACTCACCAGGAGTAATACTCGCCTCGAAGAATCGGCTCGTTAACTCCTGGATTGCGAACCGGTAAACCGCTTCATTTATCCGGCACAGGATATATGCGTATAAAAAATCCCGCAAATGCGGGACTTTTTATACGTGTACCCCGTGCCGGATTCGAACCGGCGATTCTCTGGCTGAAAACCAGATGTCCTGGGCCGCTAGACGAACGGGGCAATTTTTACTTGTACGACCGAATAAATTGTACCAAATTATCGCCTGGAATGGAATGCGACGCATCGTAATATAGGGTTTCTGGATTCCGAAATTGGGATGTGATACAACGGATGTATGACCGATGTCGCGGCGAACCATTACGCGATGATCAATAAGCTGTCTGCCGTTGCCGACAGCCCGGTGACTGCCGAAACCCGCACCGAGCAGGGGCCGCCGTCTACCCCGTATGTCGATTTTGTCATGCTCTTTGCCCCGTATGTCATCGCCGTCGTGCTGTTTGTTACGGCGCTGGTTGTGATGACGGCGGGGAAACTACGGGCGGCGAAAATTAACGCCGGCATGCTGGTACTTGCGCTGTTTGCTGCGGCAATCCCCATGGTATTAAGCTCCATGAGCAGGGGGGTGGGCAACGTCATGCAAGCAAGCCCCGGGGAGGAGCCCCTGAACGTTCGGATCGACCACAGCGATGCGGACTCCGTTCTGGTCCACTGGGAAACGTCCAAGCCGCAGTCCGGGTTCGTACGGTATGGCACGGCGTCAGCGGATTCCGAACAAATGCGGGTTGTCGGCAACGTCCGGGAAAAGTCCACGATCCACGAAGTGATCCTACATAGTCTCGACTCCGGCGCAACGTATGAGTTGGAAATCGTTTCGGGCTCTACCTGGTACGGCGTAGATGGCAAGCCCATCACCTTCACCTTCTCCCGCAACGGGCCATAATCCCGTTTAGGCACAAAATTGTGCGAAATCACACGTAATTTGATATACTATCGGCCTATGGCGTTGCCGGAAACGAAACGGATTATGGATCGGATTAGGGGCACCGGGACCGAAGGCCAGACGCTAGCCAAAGCACTCAGCCACGGCTACGCGGTCATCGGGCGCGGTGTCGACGGCGCCGGATGCATCGCTTACCTGGCTGACCTTGCGGAACAGGGCGTAATCCACCTGGAAAATGACAGCTGGGTGTATAGGGATGCACAGGGGCGCCGGGTGGTTGCCGGCATGCTGGGAGACCCCGTGATCCGTGGAATTGCCCGCATCGGTGAGCTGACCCACGCAAAGAAGGGCTTTTGCGAAATCGATAGCCACGAGCTTACCGAACGGATCGCACAATCCGCCGGCCGGGCACGCCGCGAACTGCAGTGGCGGACGAGGCGATCCGGCGTACGTGTCCCGCGGGAACTTGCCGAGGAGTAATCAGTCGGGGCGGATTACCATAAAAAGCCACAATTTTGTACAATACATAACAACCTATGGCGGAAACGGCTCAAAAAATATCCGCAGCGTCAGCAGCTGCCAGGCGGGCCAGGGAAATGGTCGAAGCGGGGCACTGGACGCGGGACGAAGGCATCGAATTCTCCAATACCATCGCCAGGATGGTGGCGCTCCGTCAGCTTCCCGACGATCCGGTGACGCTGTGTCTTATTGAGAGCGGGGAGTGGAAGACCGCAAGCAGTGATGGTGGCGGCGAAGTGCGGGTCGGCAGAGTGCTAAGCGTCGGCCGGTTCGGAGTAGCCACGGAAATTGTGAGGCCGCGCCGCAGGGGCGTCGGTCAGCGCAGAAGCGGCTGAATTACCACCAAGTGAGCGTTACATTCCGCGAATCCGTTCATGGAAGCGGTAGGAGACGCCTTCCAGCCGTGCGCCACATCCGTGTTCCCGGCGGCTTCCGCGGCTCATAAGTTGCCGCACGGGCTCATCGCAGCGTTGGGTGGTGAAGGTTTCTTCGCCGGATTCTCCCTCTCCGATATAGACCTCCCGTTTTATCAGCGCTTTTGAGTGTTCGCACACATCCGACCGGGGATGCCGGAGTGTCAGACTAGCCATGCCGGTGCCGCCGATATTTCGTGCCATTAGCGGAAAACTATACTGCGGTCCCCGTAATTACACAAGGTGTGCAACCGTATTTTCGGTTATTTTTTATATTATTTGATATAGTTACGCCTAGTTGACGACCCTTATTTTCGGGTTTATTATGGTTTTTGGTATGGCAGAACCGGTAAACGAAGCAGTCTCAGTTACCCTCTGGAGCAACCACAGGACAAAAAAGACCGTGCCCTACTCCCTCTATTGGAACGGCAGGCGCTACCACATCACGACAATCGGTCTCCACCACACCGTCTGGGAAGGGCGGCGGCTCTTCCACATCTTTTCGGTCAGCGACGGCAGCAACTTCTTCAAGCTTCTTATGGACAGCGAAACCCTGGGATGGAAGCTTATCGAAATAGACAGTCTTTCCAGTTGATATGGATTACTTCAACCCGCACCCGCCGACCACGATGCATGTGGACATCAACTCCTGTTTTGCAACGATCGAACAGCAGGCAAATCCCTTGCTTCGCGGCAAGCCGGTTGCGGTCGCGGCATACGTCAAGGACTACGGGTGCATCCTGGCCGCATCCCGGGAGGCAAAAAAGCTGGGGGTCAAAACCGGCATGCGGGTGCGGGAGGGGAGGGCGCTTGTGCCGAAGCTTATCGTTCTTGCTCCGGATCCGCCCAAGTATAGAGTCGTCAACCGGCAGATGCTTGCCATCCTCCAATCCTATACCGCCCACATCAGTGTCGAATCCATCGATGAAATGGTGATGAATTTGGCAGGGACTCCGGCGCTTACCCGTAAGGATATGACGGATATCGCGAAAGAAATCAAGCTCCGGATCAAGCAGGAGATCGGGGAGTGGATCACCGTCTCCTGCGGCATTTCTACGAACCGGTATCTTGCCAAAGTCGCCTCGGGACTCCAAAAGCCGGACGGATTAGTCACCATCAACGAGGAGAACATCGTGGAGACCTTCAGTGCGATGCAGCTTGAGGATTTCTGCGGTATCAAGGAAGGGAACGGCAGGAGGCTAAGAAGCAACGGCATCGAGACACCGCTTGCCTTTTTCCGGGCGAGTGGCAAGAAACTCAAGCAGGCCTTCCGTTCCATCGTCGGCTACCAGTGGTGGCTCCGGCTCCACGGGTACGAGGACGGCGTGATGTATAAGGAATTCGAGAAAGATACGGAGGTTGACCAGAAGAGTTTCGGCCAGTCGCACGCGTTGGGTAAGCCCTATATGCCGGACGATCCCCACCTGTGGCAGATTCTCATGCAGCTTACGATGAAAATGGGCAGGAGACTAAGGCGGGACGGTTTCGCCGCGGGTGGCATCGGTATCTCCCTCATGTTTGACGGCGGGCACTGGCACGCACAGGAGAAGAAGCAGTTTCCGATGTTTGCCGACCGGGATTTCTACGTGGAGCTTCGGAGCCTTCTCACCCGTGCGCCCCGGCGGCCGGTGAAGCTTCTGGCTATCGCCTGCTACCTCCTTATCCGCGACACAAATCTCCAGCCATCGTTATTTCCTGAGGAGAACAGGAAATGGGACGTGACCCGCGCAGTCGACACGATCCAGGACCGCTTCGGCGATTTCGTCATCCATCCGGCACGGATGGTCCGGATGGAACAGAAGGTTCTGGACCGGATCGCCTTCGGCGGGGTCAACGGTCTTCCCGACGTGCCGTTCCAGGAATCGCTGGTACGCGAATATTCGGGGTAAACGGCCGGGACAACCGCCAGTTGACACGGGAAACAAAGAAAGAGTACAGTAGATAAAATTAATAAAAATCGAGAGCGGTGGGGAGAGGTCTCGCTTGACGATCCACCCGGCAACCGATCAAAAGACACGGTGCCAAAACGGGAAAAGATTTGCCCAAGGTGGGGAAACACTACTAACCCTCGTTGAGAGGGTTTTTGTTTTTTCATCGGGGCGAAGGAAAGGGCGGGTCCTATGAAAAAAACACATTTTACCTCGGAATCCGTGGCAGCCGGGCATCCGGACAAGATTTGCGACCAGATTTCTGACGCCATCGTCGATGCGGCGCTTGCCGCCGATCCCACGGCACGGGTTGCCGTGGAGACGCTGGTGACGACCAACCGCGTCGTGCTGGCAGGAGAAGTCACCTGCAAGAAGAAACTGGACTACGAGGGGATTGCAAGAAAGACGATCAAATCCTTAGGGTACACCAACGGGAAATTCAATTTTTCTTATAAGTCCCCGATATCCGTCTACATCCATCAGCAGTCTCCCGATATCGCCGGCGGCGTTGACGACGGGGGCGCGGGGGACCAGGGGATGATGTTTGGCTATGCGACCAACGAGACGCCGGAGTTCATGCCGATGCCGCTTGTGCTCGCCCATCGCATCGTCGAACGGATGGACGAAGTGCGGGAGAAGAAAATCCTGCCGTATCTTCGGCCGGATGGCAAAAGCGAAGTCAAAGTGCTCTATGAGAACGACAAGCCCGTCGGTGTCGAGCGGATCGTCATTGCCGTCCCGCACGATCCGAAAATTTCCAACGAGAAGCTCCGGAAGGCGTTGTACGAGAAAGTCATCACGCCGGTTCTGAAAAAGTACAAGCTGACGCCGCCGAAGCTTGAGACGGTCATCGTCAACGGGAGCCGCGGGAAGTGGGAAATCGGCGGGCCCGCCTCCGATACGGGGGTAACCGGGAGGAAGATCATCGTCGACACCTACGGCGCGTTTGCGCGGCACGGCGGCGGCGCATTCTCCGGCAAGGACCCGACCAAGGTAGACCGTTCGGGCGCGTATGCCGCAAGGTATATCGCAAAGAACATCGTTGCTAAGGGTTTAGCCGACCGTTGTGAAGTGCGGGTAGCGTACGTCATCGGCCAGCGGGAACCATTGGCAAAGGGCGTCGAAACCTTCGGCACGGAACGGAAGCCGCTATCGGAAATCGAGGAATTCGCATGGAAACTCCTGGATTTATCCGTTCCCGGCATTCTTTCGGGGCTTAATCTTAGGCGCCCGATCTACCGGGAGACGGCCCGATACGGGCATTTCGGGCGGAACGGCTTCCCGTGGGAAAAGGTCGTATAGGAATTTTGGTTGTGAGGAACATTGCATATGCCAACGGCATATGGTGTATGATGGATGTATGGCAAACGGGGAAACGCCATCGTGGGTGCGCGTACTCATCGGCGTCGTCGTGGTGCTGTTGGTTTCGCTCCTCTCCCTGAAGGTCTACTTCCTTTCCCGCGAGATCGATGTATATAAGGCGACGGCAAACGTTGCCAGTAAGACAATCACCGACATCAGCAACGCGGAAAACTCATGGAAACCTGTCGAACCGCCGGAGGTGTTGTTCCAAGCGCCTTCCCTTCTTACGATCCGGGAGAACGAATCGCCGCAGCCCCTCCTGTGCCTCAACCTGTCCGGCGAGCAGGCCCCGTATGACCGGATCAGGGATTCGGTCGCGCCGTACCCGGAGTTGGTCAGTGGGATAAAGGAGATTGAAAATTATACCTACACGATGCACTTGGTTGATGAGTCTGGTGAGGAACTGCCGCCACAGCAATCCCGGCAGAATATCTCGTATACGGCCGTCTGTCAGATCGGCGAACGCGCGTATGCCGTATTGTTTCTCACGACCGGAGCAAACGGCGACAAGCCGCTTCTGAGTATGCCGAAAGTACAGGCAGCCGGAGGTTGGCTGGGGGACAGTAACCTCGCGATCATCGAGGAGGGGAAAACGACAATTTATGAAAAATTCACCGCAAGCGCCGATCACATCAAACTCCGCACGGTCGGGGGAGATCCCGAGTTGCTGCGGTTCGGCGCATATTACAACTGCAACAGCATTCCGCTTCTTTCGGATAAGACGGTCGTCCTTTCCTGCCACGATAACATGTATGCGTTTGACCGCGCCGAACACACGTTTCGGGAGCTTGGGATTTGCGGTGCGGTCGTCAAAGACCATTCCTACATGACCTCGACCATGGCCTGTTATGACGAATCAGGTTCCCGCTTCTATTTCCGGGATGACGAGGTCCTGCCGCAATAGGAACTCCCGCCGTCATCCGTACGGGGAAGTGTTACAATACAGCCGATGAGTGAGTTGCGTCCCCTTGCCGACATCCTCCGCCCCCAAACGCTCGATGACGTGATCGGCCAAGTTCACCTCGTAGGAAAAAACGGCATTGTGAGGAAGCTTTTGGCGACGGGATTTGTCCCTTCCATGATTTTCTGGGGCCCTCCCGGGAGCGGGAAGACGACGCTTGCCCGCATCATCGCAAGTGCGCTTAACCGGACGTTTTACGAATTCTCTGCGGTGAACACGAAGATCAAGGACATCGAAGATGTGGCAGGCGAGAGGCCGGTCATTTTCCTGGACGAAATCCATAGGTTCAACAAAGCGCAACAGGACAAACTGCTGCCGCATGTGGAACGGGGAGACATCCTCCTGATCGGCGCCACGACGGAAAACCCCTCGTTTGAAGTCATATCGCCGCTCCTTTCGCGAAGCCGGGTACTCGTCCTTAACCCGCTGGGGGAAACGGAGCTAACTGAAATTACCAGGCGCGGGCTTGCCCACGTGAAGAAATCGATCGACAAGGACGCGCAGACGTTTCTTTTCGAAATCGCAAACGGCGATGCCCGGGCGCTTCTTACTATCCTTGAAATCGCGGCAACGCTTTCCAAAAAGAAGACGCTCACGGTTTCCGATATCGAGGAGGCCGCGCAGCGGAAAATGCTTGCCTATGACCGCCTGGGCGAGGAGCATTACAATACGATTTCCGCGTTCATCAAATCCATGCGCGCAAGCGACGTTGATGCGGCATTGTATTACCTCGCCCGCATGGTTGCGGCCGGGGAGGATCCCCTCTTTATCGCACGGCGCATGGTGGTGTTTGCATCGGAAGATATCGGGGTCGCACAGCCGACCGCGCTGGTCGTTGCCAACGCGGTATTCGATGCGTGCAATAAGATCGGCTACCCTGAGTGCCAGGAAAACCTCGCGCATGGCGTTGTGTATCTTTCCCTTGCCAAAAAGGACCGGAGTGCCTATGATGCGTACTTTGCCGCACTCGACGACGTCAAGAGGTTCGGCAACCTGCCCATCCCGCTTGTAATCCGCAACGCGCCGACCAAACTTATGAAGGGCTTGGGGTACGGGAAAGGGTACCAGGCCTATACGACGGAAAGTTTATTGCCCGATAAACTCAAAGGAAAGAAGTACTACAATAAATAGGGTATGGATATACAGATAGGAGTGATTACTCATTACTACGACAAGATCGGTGTTGCGGTCATTGAAGTGATGAACCAGGCGCTCAAGGTAGGCGACCGGGTGAAGATTTCGGGACACGATAACGAATTTATTCAGGAGGTAGCGTCCCTGCAGATCGAGCACGCCAAAGTGCCCGAAGTGGCAGTCGGAGAGTCATGCGGCATAAAGGTCGACCAGAAAGTCTCACCCGGCGACGTCCTATATCTTCTTACGAAACATGAATAACGAAGTGTCCGCCGGCGGCGTTATCGTTTCTTCCTACCGTGGCGCGTGGTTTGTCCTGCTTATGAAAGACATGAAGGGTCATTGGACGTTCCCCAAAGGGAAAATCGAGGAGGGCGAAAAAGAAACGGATGCCGCCCTCCGGGAAATTGCCGAGGAGGTCGGGATATCCGGCCTGAAATATATAGCCGAACTCCCCCCCGTCAGGTATTGGTACTTCCGGAAGATTCCGATTCGGAAGACGGTGCAGTATTATGTGTTCCGGAGTGCCAAACGGGTGAAGCCGACCGTCCAGAAGGAGGAAGGCATCACCGAAGCGCAGTGGGTTCCCTGGGAGGAAGCGGAAAAAATGATCGGCTATCCCAAGTCAAACGGCCCACTCCTTACGGAAGCGTGGAAGATTTTGTCCCGGCAGTCCGAATAATCATATGCTGTACCTAATCCATGGCGACCAGTCGGAAGCATCCCGCGCAAAGCTCATGGAGCTCAAGTTAGCGGCCACGGGCAAAGAGATCCGGGAGCTATCCGGCGCCAAGCTCAACGAGACGGATCTTATCCAGGCGTTGGAATCCTCCTCCCTTTTCGGCGGGGATACCATGGTCGTCATTGAGCAATTCCTGGGATCCGCAAAGAAACGGGAGAAGGCATTTACGACAACACTTAAAAGGATTCTCGAGGCGAGTAACGCCGTTGATGTCGTACTCTACGAGGAGAAGGAAATTGAAAAAACGACGGTCGCCAAACTGGGCTCCGCAGCGCGGGTCTCGCTCCATAAAACGCCGGTCATCATATTCCAGTTCCTCGACTGCATCCGGCCCGGAAACCACAAGGAGATGGTTACACTATTTACCAAGCTCATGGAAACCGAGGTTCCCGAGATCGTGTTTGCGCTTATGGTGCGGCGCGTACGTCAGCTTATACAGCTTTTGGATTCCGTCAGCCCCAAGGGTCTTGCGGATTGGCAGAAGGCTCGCTTGACAACACAGGCGCGGCACTTTACGATGGATGAACTTGTCGCTATGCATGAGCTTCTGCTCCAAGCCGATGTTGCGATCAAAAGTAGTAGTTCTCCGTTTTCTCTCAGGCAACAGATAGAACAAATACTTGTTTCCATATAAGGAGGTACCGTATGCAATCCATTCCCGATCATGTGTTTCGTGGCTATGACCTTCGCGGCCTGGTAGGTTCGGAACTCGATGCGGAAAACGTCGAAATTCTTGCCCGCGGGTACGCGACGTGGCTACTGCAGCGGAGAATATACGACTGTGTCGTCGGCTACGACTGCAGGCTTAGTAGCCCGGAATTCCGGGATGCTGTTGTTAAGGGGCTTACCGATTCGGGAATCACCGTCTATGACATCGGCATGACACTGTCCCAGATTTCGTACTTTGCGCAGTACTATTTCCGTACGAAGGGACTCGTCATGATTACGGCTTCCCACAATCCCAAGGAATACAACGGATTCAAGTTCGGGATGGGATATTCCGAGACCATGCTATCCGAGGAAATCATAGAATTGCGGGATCTCGTCAAGTCCGGAAAATTCGTGACACGGAGCCCGAAGGGGGTCGTGATCAAGAAAGACATCAAACAGGACTATATCGAGGACCTGAAGCGCAGGATCGATCCCATCAAGCGGTTCAAGGTGGTCGTGGATTCCTGCGCGGCGACGACCGGGATATACCTTCCGGACGTCCTCCGGTCGGTAGGCTGCGAGGTCATCGAGCAGAACACGACGCCCGACGGCAATTTTCCGGTCGGCACGCCGGACCCGACGGAACATGAGGTCCAGGAGCGGCTTGCCAAACGCGTGCTTGCCGAGAAAGCCGATGTCGGATTCTCGTATGACTGTGACGGGGACCGTGTGGGGATTGTCGATCACACGGGCCGGTTGATCTGGAACGACGTCCTGGTATCGATTTTTTCCGTCGATATTCTGGGGTATCTGCCCGGGGCAAATATCGTCTATAACGCACTGTGTTCCAAACAGGTCGACGAAGTGATCCGTCAAAAAGGCGGCACCCCGGTGATGTGGAAGACGGGGCATTCATTCATCAAGGCGAAAGTCCGGGAGGCGCGTTCCCCCTTTGGCGGCGAACTGTCCGGACATTTCTTCTTCATGGATAATTTCTACGGGCACGACGACGGCGCGATCGCGACACTGCGGCTTCTTGCATACTTAACCCGTGTCGATAAATCGCTCGCGACCGTTATCGACGAGCTGCCCAAATACATATCAAGTCCGGAGATCAAGGTCGGTTGTCCCGATGCCGTGAAGTTTTCGCTGGTGTCGGAAAAAATTGGCGGGGAGATCAAAAAACTATACCCCGAAGCAAAATATGAGGAGATGGACGGCGTCCGGATGGATACGGAAAGCGAAATGCTCATCGTCCGGGCATCCCAGAACGGGCCGTATCTTACGGTGAAGTTCGAAGGGAAAACTCTGGACGCTTATAACACGCTCAAAACCCAGGTGGGGGAAATTCTCCACAAATTCGCCGAAGTGGACTTTGGAAGCGGCGTCAACACGAAGGCACTCGAATAACCCAAAATGACACGGGCTGTACTGTTTGATTTTGACGGGGTGATGATCGACAACGAAAAATACTGGGAACGAGAAAAGTCCCGGATTTTTACGGAACTGTACGGGGAGGAAATCGGCAGAAAGCTCGATAAAACCCTTGGCGTGAATATGGACGGCATCCACGACATGGCGGTTGCATTGGGAAGCACCGTACCGAGGCAAAAGATGTACGAGGCTGGAGACCGCCACGCGAAGATCGTTTATGCGTCCTCACCGATTACCGCAGGGTTGGATGAGCTGATCGTGTCTCTTGACCGGATGGGGTACGCGATGGCGATCGTCTCGGCATCCCCGAAGTGGTGGATCGACGTGGCGCTTCATCGCATCCCGCACGCGGGTCTCATCAAAACGATCATATCGCTCCACGACCGACCTGATCTTGCCCATAAACCCGCACCCGACGGATACATTGAAGCCATGCGCGTCCTGGGAAGCAGCCCGGAAACGTCCTTAGTCATTGAGGATTCGCTCCCTGGTGTAGCCTCAGGGAAAGCCTCCGGCGCATACACCATCGGTCTTAGACAGAATCTTGTGGATGGATATACACTGGAAGGTGCGGATACGTATGTTGACCGTATTTCGGAGGTGGCTTTGATAGCCAAAGCGCGAATGCCCGTATGAGACCGTATCTGGTTATCCCCAAGCTAATCGAACAGCCCACCTGGGGCGGGACGTATATCGTGGAAACCAAGGCATGGCAGGATATGCCGGGGCTATCCGGGCGTAAGATCGGGCAATCCTACGAGCTATACGAAAAGAGCAACCTATCTCTTATTACCGATACCCGCGATCCGAAGTTTACGGGGGAGCTGTCAGACAACAAAAGCGTGGAGACACAGTCAACCGTACCAAACAGCGTCAGTATTTCCTCGCTGATTTCGGAAGGTCCCGAGGCAGTCCTTGGCGCCCGCATCGTTTCGTCCTATGGCGCGGTTATGCCGCTCCTTCTGAAGTTTACCCAAGCGTTGGGGAATTCGTTCCAGCTGCATATACCGGACGGGATGAAGCATCCCAAGTGGAAAGCGAAACCCGAATCCTGGTATTACTTTGAGCCCGGGCTTATCACTTGCGGCGTCAGGAAGGGTGTTGACTGGGATGCGTACAAATCCGCAGTGACAGCACTTGATGCGAAAATGCAGGAAATATCCGCAGCGGTGCGCGCAAACACGATGTCTTTTGAGCAGGCCAAGCGCGATATTGCCGGCCTTATCAAAACCTATGACCCGTTGCAGTACGTGAACACCGTCCGCGTTCCCAAAGATACGCTGATCGACTTATCGCCGTGCGGCATCCATCATTCGTGGGAAGAGGATCTTAATTCGATACCATTAGGCAATGTACTCTATGAGATCCAACTGAACCGGATGGATGACGAATCCACTATCCGGGCGTACGACAAGGGGAAGATGAAGCCTGACGGAACACTGCGTCCGCTGCAGATTGACGAGTACTTCGAATTCGCCGACCGGAGTAATGAAGCCAATGACCCGCAAACGCACATGCGGAAACCGAGGCTGGTCCGCAAGGACGGCGGCATTACATACGAGCGCATTCTGGAAACGAAGTATTACTCCATGGACCGGGTGCGCATGCAGGGCACGGCGGGCGATTTTTCGGAATCCATCGATACGTTCCGCCATGTGTTTGTCCGTGCGGGGTCCGTGACTCTTACGTCGGGCGGCCACACGTTAGCCGTTACGGCGGGACATTCCGCGTTCGTTCCCGCTTCCTGTCGCACATACGTCATACGCCCGCGGGATGCCGTTACCGAGTTGTTGATTTCATATTAGAAAGGAGCCATATGAACTTACCGAGACTTGACGAAATCGTGTTAGCGTCCCTGGATTTTTTTATTGCGAAGCCTCCGGTAACGCTTGACCTTGCAAAGATAACATTCCCTTTCGTCGTCGGCAGCGGCAACGCTTCGCATACCGGCAGGATTCTGTTTTCGGGGAGTGCTGCCGTGATTTGTGACGAGAGCAATTTCAAATCACAGGCGGCGGCATACACCACCGCCGTCAAGCAGGGACTCATTAAGGATACGGTCGTCATTTCGGCATCCGGGGAGAAGGATTCCGTATGGGAGGTGGAGTTTGCCAAATCCCTGGGTTTACAAACGACACTGCTTACGTGCAAACCGAATTCGACCGCGGCTAAGATAGCCGATTCCGTGTATGCCTACAAGAGCATTGCGGAGCCCTATACCTATAACACGTCGACGTATCTTGGCATGATTTTGTCGGCAACGAAGGAAGATCCGGCCGCGATCAAAGACTATATTAATACGCTTGCGCTTCCCCGGGGATTTGAAGGCTACGAGGCCTACGCATTCGTGCTTCCTGACAAATTCCAGGCAATAGCCCCGATGATCGAGATTAAACGGGACGAGCTGTTTGGTCCCCATCTTATGCTGCGGGCCAATTCCGAAGGGATCTCCCGGCATGCGAAATTTGTCCACCCGTGGGATAAGGAGCTGGTCATATCCGTCGGAAACGAGCAGCCCTTTTTCGGCGATCCCAAGCACCGGTGGCATCTTCCCATCCCGGAATGGGCGGGATTCGGATTCATGCAGTCGCTCGGATATTATATTTGCGGAAAAATCCAGGCCGCCAAGCCGCCGTACTTTTTTGATCATGTCGGGGCATTCTGTACGGATTACGGACCGAAGGCCTACGGCAAAAACCAGAACTTTGAAGTGATCGTTCCCGCAAACGATTGACCACTTCGAGACAAAACCTAGCGGTTTTTTCTCGACGCAGCACCGGGCAAAGCCCGGTAAAAACACTGCTGCTCTTTTTCGCAAGTATAAATACAAAACTATTGCGTTTTGATGCGAAATTTTCCATACTGAAGAGATGACAGATAAATTCGTGGTGTGGTTTAAGGACGTCGATCGTGAGGATATCGGTATAGTGGGTGGCAAGGGTGCTAATTTGGGGGAGATGACGAAAGCTGGATTCCCCGTTCCCAACGGATTTATCGTAACGGCACAGGCGTACTTCCATTTCCTCGACGAAGCGCACCTCCGGGATGATTTGTCCGACCTTCTCCACAACCTCGACGTCAACGACAGTAAAAAGCTTGAGGAAGCCTCGCGCGAAATCCGCCGCCGGATTACCCGGTCGCAATTTCCCAAGGATATTGCAAACGACGTCATGCATGCGTATTTTAAGATGGGGAAGAATTCGCTCGACCATCCGCTGGTTGCCGTGAGATCGTCCGCCACTGCCGAAGACCTACCCAATGCATCGTTTGCCGGCCAACAGGCGACGTTTTTGAACGTCAAGGGTGAGGCGACCCTTTTGGAAAAAGTGAAGGAGGCGTGGGCAAGTTTGTTTACCGCACGCGCAGTCTTCTACCGCGCCACCAATAAGTTTGACCATTTCAAGGTCGGGATTGCCGTCCCCGTCCAAAAAATGGTGCAGTCGGATTATTCGGGCGTCATGTTTTCCATCGATCCCGTGACCAACGACAAAACAAAAATCGTCGTCGACGCGATCCACGGCTTGGGGGAAATGATCGTACAGGGCGCGGTGACGCCGGACCATTATGTGGTCGAAAAGAAGTCGTTCACGATTCTCGAGAAGGAAGTGAATACCCAGGAAAAAATTATGCGCCGGGTGGGGGCCAAAACGCCGATCGAGCCACTTCCCAAGAAATTTGGATCAATCCAAAAGCTCACCGACGAACAGATCCGGGATGTCGCTATGTGGGGTCAGAAGCTCGAAAAGCATTATTTCTTCCCGCAGGATGTCGAGTGGGCCATTGAGGACGGAAAGGTATATATCGTCCAAACGAGGCCGGTCACGACGACGGGCAAGAAGGATGTTGTTGTAGCCCAGGCATCGGGAAAGAAAGAGGTGATCCTTACGGGTGATGCCGCAAGCCCCGGTATGGCAAGCGGTCCCGTGCGGATTCTTAAGAGTCCGAAGGACCTCCCGAAAGTGCACCAGGGGGATGTTCTGGTTGCCCAGATGACCAATCCCGATTTCGTCCCCGGTATGAAGAAGGCGGTTGCCATCGTGACGGAACGTGGGGGGCGTACGAGTCACGCGGCAATCGTTTCCCGTGAGCTAGGCATCCCCGCGGTCGTCGGAGCGGCAGGCGCGATGACAGCACTCAAGGACAACCTGGTGGTTTCCGTCAATGGCTCGACGGGGGAGATCTATAAAGGAGCCCTGAAATCAACCGGCTCGTCACTTCTTTCCGCGTCCGCCATAAAGGCAAGTCATACGAAAACGGCGACGAAAGTCTATATGAATCTTGCCCAGGCGGATAGGGCAAAGGAAGTTTCCAAACTCGGCGCCGACGGCGTCGGGCTCCTCCGGGCGGAGTTTATCATGGCCAGCGTGGGGATACACCCCAAAAAGATCATTGCCGACGGGAAGCAGGAGATGTTTATCAAAACGGTGGCCTCGCAGATTGCCATGATCGCCGAGAGTTTCTCTCCGCGGCCGGTCGTGTATCGCACGACGGATTTCAAGACGAACGAATACCGGAATTTGAAGGGCGGGGACCGGTATGAGCCCGAAGAGCCCAACCCGATGCTGGGATTCCGTGGTGCGGCACGGTACATCGCAAACCCGGAAGTCTTTGAACTTGAGCTTGAGGCAATCAAGGAGGTGCGGAACAAGTTGGGGCACAAAAACCTATGGATCATGATCCCCTTCGTGCGTACGCCGGAGGAGTTTTCCGAGGTGAAGAAAATGATCGCCGCAAGCGGGCTTTCCCGCTCGAGTACGTTTAAATTGTGGCTGATGTGCGAAATTCCGACGAATGTCATACGTATCGAGGATTTCCTGGATGCGGGTATCGACGGCGTATCCATCGGCTCCAACGATTTAACGATGCTGACGATGGGAACGGATAGGGACAACAGTGAGGTGGCACACGATTTTTCCGAACTGGATCCTTCCGTGTTGTGGGCATTCGAGCGGGTCATCAAGACCTGCGCCAAGCGGGGGGTTACGACCTCCATGTGCGGCCAGGCGCCGTCCGATTATCCCGAACTGGTAGAGAAGCTCGTTTCCTGGGGGATAACCAGCGTTTCGGTCAATCCCGATGCGGTCGCAAACGTCAGGGAGACCGTTGCAGCCGCCGAGCACCGTTTGGTTTCGCGGAAGTAGGGAATAACTGCCTATGCAAGCTGCCAACACAAAGATTTACAGCGTCGTTGCACGGGAAATCCTCGATTCCCGGGGGGATCCGACCATCGAAACCATGGCGATCCTTGAGAGCGGGTACCGCGGGATTGCGAGCGTCCCCGCCGGTACTTCCCTGGGCAAATATGAAGCCGTCGAGCTCCGGGACCGCGACGAAAAACGCTACGGCGGCATGGGGGTTTTGAAGGCCGTGGCAAACGTTAATACGACGATAGCCACAAAAATCCGGGGGCTGGACGCTTCAAGCCAGGGAGTCGTTGACAAGGTGCTTATCGATCTTGACGGTACCCGCGACAAGCACGTCCTGGGCGCAAATAGCATTCTTTCCGTATCCCTTGCAGTTGCTGCGGCAGTTGCGAACGCAAGAAGGATGCCCCTCTACCGGTATATCAACGAACTGTTTAATCCGTTCGTGAAGACGGAAATAACGAAGATCCCGACCCCGACATTCAATATCATAAACGGCGGAAAGCACGGCGCCGGAAACTTGGATTTCCAGGAATTCCACATCGTTCCGTCGACGATCAAGCCGTACTCAGAGGCGCTTGAGATGGGGGTAGCCGTCTACAAGTCCGTCAAGAATATCCTGAAATATCGGAACGCCGTTTATTCCGTGGGCTACGAGGGCGGTTTCGCGCCGGACCTGTATACGAATCTCGACGCCATGGAAGTGTTATCGGAAGCCATCCGGGCAACGCCCTACCGGTTTGGGGTTGATATATTCTTCGGGCTCGATTTGGCGGCGAATTCGTTCCGGAAGGAAAACGGCGGGTTTCAGATTAAGGATAAGCCGAGTACGCTGTCTCCCAAGGATTTCATCCGGTACCTTAAGGATCTGCATAAGCAGTACCGCCTGCTACTTCTTGAGGATGCCCTGGGTGAGGACGATTGGCAATACTGGCGTGAGTTAACCACCGAACTTGGCAATGAGGTGCATATCGTAGGAGACGATATTTTGGCAACGAATCCGGACCGGCTCAGGCGTGCCATTACTGAGCACGCATGTTCGGCAATTCTTGCCAAACCCAACCAGATCGGGTCGCTTTCGGAATTCCTTTCAGTCATCGCGATTGCGAAAGAACATGACATTAAGACGATCGTTTCCCACCGGAGCGGCGAGACAAATGACAGCTTCATTGCGGATTTGGCCGTGGGTGTTCAGTCCGACTATGTGAAATTCGGCGCACCGGCCCGCGGTGAGCGGGTCGCCAAATACAATAGGCTGCTGCAAATCGAAGGAGAATTAGCCGAAACGATCCGGTAAATCAGTATGATCCCGAAACCTGTGGTGCTGATGATCATGGACGGATGGGGACTGGCACCTCCCGGCCCGGGGAACGCCATCTCCCAAGCGAAACTCACTCATATCCCCACGTTATGGAATAGTTACCCCCACACGAAGCTGGATGCGTCGCAGGAGGCGGTCGGATTGCCCGCGGGGGAAGACGGCAATACGGAAACGGGGCACATCAATATCGGGGCGGGCAGAGTCGTGTATCAGGATCTTCCCCGGATAAATATCGCCATTTCAAACGGAAGCTTCTATACAAATGACGCGTTCGCGGGCGCAATCTCCTATGCCAACGCGCACCAGTCCCGGGTGCACATCATGGGATTGCTTTCCGATTCGGGGGTGCATGCTAGCCGCGACCATTTGTACGCGCTCCTTGAGCTTATGAAGCGGAATCAGTGCGCCTGTCCCCTGTATTTCCATCTCTTCACAGACGGCAGGGATTCGCCACCGAAAGCAGGGTTAAGGTTCATCCACGAAGTCGAGGAGAAGATCCGGGGATCGGGCCTGGGATCGGTCGCAACCATCATGGGCCGGTATTACGCCATGGACCGCGACCGCAGGTGGGACCGGACGGCACGTGCCTACCAGGCACTCACGGAGGATATCCCAAACAAAGCAAAGTCAGCTGCAGAGGCAATCGAAGCAAGTTACGCCAAAGGCATTACGGACGAATTTGTCGAGCCGGTCATCATTTGCGATAAGGATGGCATCCCAGCACCCCGCATCGGCAACCATGACTCGGTGATTTTTTATAACTACCGGATTGATAGGCCGCGACAGCTCACCCGCGCATTCGTGCTGCCGGATTTCGAAACCCACACGACGAAAGAGGAATTCGATCCGTACGCCGTCAAATACCATCATAAGCACGTGGTGGAAGAGGATACTCGCCATAAGCCGTTTACGAGAAACGTCATCATCCCGGAGCTGTTTTTCGTGACCATGACTGAGTACGAACGGAACCTGCCCTGCGTCGTCGCATACCCGCTCCAACAGGTCGACTCGCCCCTGGGCCTGGTGCTATCCCGGGCCGGCGTACGACAGCTTCGGGTTGCCGAGACGGAGAAAGAGCGGTTTATCGGATACTATTTCAACGGCATGCGAGAGGAGCCGTTCCCGCAGGAGGACCGGCTGATCATACCTTCCCCGAAGGTAGCGACATATGATCTTGCGCCTTCGATGTCCGCACGGGAAATGACCTCAAGGGTATTGGATCGGATGACGTCCAACGTGTATTCGTTCATCGTCATCAACTTCGCCAATGCGGACATGGTCGGCCATACGGGCAACATTCCGGCCGCCATTACGGCCTGCCAGGTGGTTGACGAGTGTGTCGGGAAGATAACCCAGCTGGCGCTTTCCCTGGGGGGTGCTTGCGCCATAACTGCCGATCATGGTAACGTGGAAGAAATGCTCGATGCCAACGGGGAAGTAGACACCGAGCACTCGAAATTTACGGTTCCATTTATTATGGTCGACAAACGACTCGAACGTTACCCGATGCAGTTGCCTCACGGAAAGCTTGCCGACATCGCACCGACTATTCTCGCGCTTATGGGGCTTTCCAAGCCCGATCTCATGAGCGGAAAAAATTTATTGGCGGACGTGGGATTATGAAAGGAGACCGGGACTAGCCGTATGCAAAATGGCAAACTAGTATGCCATTCACTGCACAAGCAGCACGTTCACGGTACATAGATATATGAAAACAACCATTTCGGTCATCAAAGCGGATACGGGTTCGGTCGGCGGCCACAATAGGCCCAGTAATGCCATGATAGAGAAAGCGAAGGAGCGTGTGGCAGAGGCCATCAAGAGCGGACTCCTCCTCGACGCGCACGTCACCTTTACGGGAGACGATATCGCGCTTCTTATGACCCACACGAGAGGCACCGATAACAGCGATGTCCATAAGTTCGCATGGGACACGTTCGTCGAGACGACCAAAATTGCAAAAAGCCAGGGGCTTTACGGCGCAGGGCAGGATTTGCTTAAGGATGCGTTTTCCGGCAATGTCCGCGGCATGGGTCCGGGGAGTGCTGAGATGGAAATAGAGGAGCGGGCGGCCGAGCCGTTTATTGTCTTCGCCGGCGACAAATGCGGGCCCGGGGTGTTTAACCATCCCCTGTTTTCCGCGTTTGCGGACCCGTACCACAATGCGGGGCTATTGCTTGCTCCCGACATGCAAGCAGGGTTCACCTACACGATCATGGACGTCAACCACACGGAGCATGACAAGGTGATCACGCTGACGGCCCCGAAAGATTACTATGATATCGCATGCTTACTCCGCGACCCCAACCGGTATATTGTCGAGTCGGTCGTAGAAAACGCGACGGGATTGACCGCCGCGGTCGCCAGTACGAGCCGTCTCCATAACATCGCCGGCAAGTACGTGGGCAAGGACGATCCTGTGTGTATCGTGCGGAGCCAGAAACAATTCCCATCAACCGGGGAAATCCTGTCCCCGTGGGCAACCGCTCAATTCACGCTTGGCGACAACCGCGGCAGCCATCACGTCGCCGTGATGCCGGTCAAGCAGAATTCCATCATATCGTTCTTTGACGGACCGACGGTCATGTCCGCTGCCGGGTACTGTGTCCATGAAGGGAAGCTTACCGAAGCGGTCGACCTCTTCGACCAGCCGTTCTGGGACGTGATCCGGGAGAAAGCTGCGGAAAAGACGCTCGCCATCCGTGAACAGGGATTCTTCAATCCGGCCATGGGTCCGCAGGACGAAATGGAATATACGGGTGTCATGGAAAACCTGAAGCGTCTGGACGAAAAGTTCCGTCGCCGGGATACCAAATGAACGAGGAAATCCATAAGAAGCAGCCGAAGAAGGACGATGTCCCGCCGAATCTTGCCGACTACCAAGAAACGGCAGCGACGTTTACGTGGAAGGATGCCCGGAAGTACGTCGACTGGGTGGACGGCGGGTTGAATGCCGCCTACAACGCCATAGACCGGCATGTCGGGACGTGGCGCAAGAACAAGGTAGCCCTCTATTGGGAAGACGAGGCGGGAACGGAAAAGAAATATACCTTCGAGGAGATCTATTTCCTTTCCAACAAGGTCGGCAACATTCTCAAGGATTTCGGGGTCACGCGGGGCGACCGGGTATTCCTGTTCCTGCCGAGGATCCCCGAACTGTACTTTTCCTTCCTAGCTATCCTCAAAATAGGTGCGATCGCAGGTACCCTCTTT
>CAZHOQ010000013.1:0-22972 GCA_964533995.1 uncultured Gammaproteobacteria bacterium | reverse complement strand
AACCACGTTGAGTTGCCGCAGCACGGACGATACACGTTTTTAGCTATCTCTCCGACCTTCATCTGTTCGTCCGCCGTAAGCGGGATGAGGTCGAGTTTATTAAGATATTGTACCGCGTCGCCCCGGGCCAAATTCCAGCCTCCCGTTGAAGCAAAACCTCCCTGGTCGTTTGCGTATTCCTTGCCCAGAGGTCCATCGGTATAGACAATGCTTTTTTGTGCAAGGCCAAGAGCCCAAAGAAGGTCAACGACGAATTGGCTGTTTTGGGCAGTAATCGTGATTTTTTCATCCGACCCTTCGGTCAGAATCTTTTCCTGTTCCGGAGACATTTTCACGATTTTTTTGAATTCCGGAAGATTAATCACGCCGGCATCGACCAGCTTTTTACCAAGGTCCCTCCAGGTAACGGGAAGGGAGAACCCAGCTTCCGGCAATACCTGACGCTCCAATTTCGACAGGTCCAAAAGCTTGCCGCCTGATTTTTGCCACGCATCCATGCCGCCTGCGAGGTGCTTTACGTTCTTATAACCCATATTCCGGACCGTCGTGAGTGCTTCTTCGCTCATCCGTCCCGATTTGCAATAGAGGATAATGGGAACGTTCTTGTCTTTGGGAAGGAGTGTGCTTTGCTCGACGATTTTGTCGTAGGCGATGAACGTATCCGTTTTTTCGATTTCTCCCTCGTACGGCGTATGTACGTTGATGAGGGCGAAGGGCTGGGTGCCGGAAGCGGGGTTCTTGCCCTTGAGCATGTTTTTAAGCTGCCGGACCGATACTGTATCGCCGGTCGGATTTATTTCGATCTGTTTTTTCCCCAGGAAATATCCCAAGAGGAGCACGCCGATGACGAAGAGGGACAGGTATATTTTTTCCCACGGGACGGAAGATACGGCCGACAAGATTGTTTTTTTCATGATTGGGTCCTCCCTTTCTTGATAAGGACAACCAGAGCAATAAATAATAGGACGCCGAAACCGAGTTCCCCGAACGGGATGCCGCGAAGCCACCGCACTAGTCTCCAAAATATACCCAACGACGTTTCCAGCGGCTGTTCCATACCCATGGTGATGCGGCCGGAGATTGCCAGTACGCTAAAGATGATGCCGACGGCAATATAGAGAAATCCGGCCACGGCGTCGCTGATCAAGATGGTTTTTCCTCCGATTTTTACCGTTCTCGTCCGTAGTTGCGGCAACTTCGCCCAATTCACTTTTTCCAAAAGCAGTGCAAGGACCACAAGCGGCACTACCATCCCAAAGACGTACGAGAGCCCCGCAAGCCCCGCCCAGAGTAGGCTAGGGGAGAGGAAGCTTACGGTCAGTACACCTGCCAGTACCGGCGTGCAGCAGGACGTCGTCAGGCCGGAAAAAATCCCCAAGAGGTAAATGGACCATGGATCATGGCGTTTGTTGAGATCGATGGTGAGGTTGAGCATGGGCAGGGTTATCTTTTTTCCAGTAAGCTCCATAACCCCCAACAGAATCATGAAAAGCCCGCCTATGACGTAGGTTTGGGTGTGGTAATTCTGAAACAGGAGGCCAATCGCGCGGATGCCGAGGGCAACGGGCACGAGGACCGTCGCAATTCCCAGGCCAAAGATTAATGTCATCCACACCACCCGCCCCTTTTCCCGGAAAATGTTGGCAAGATACGAAGGGAGAAGGAAGGTGATACAGCAAGGCGCAAAGAGCGCCACCATGCCGCCGAAAAATGCCGTGATGAGCGAGACACCCGTAATGAAGTTCATAGGACGTTTGCTTTCACCGATACTTCAATGTCCGGATTCTTCGGATCGTTTGTCGAAAACCGCGTCTGTCGGGAGACCGGCCCGGAGACGGGCATAATCTTCGGCCGGTAGGTCACCTTAAGGAGTGCTTTTTCTCCGGCCGGCACCTCACCAATCCAGTTTTTGAGCGCGCTTTTCATATGCATGGGCATATTAAACTCTTCGGTTTCTTTGCCGCCGATGGTAAGTGTTGCGAACGTGCAGTTGCAGGAGGTGGACACACCCCAGATGCGCAGAGTAGTCGTTGACGTATTGGTAATAGTGAATGTTGCGGTTTTTTCATCGTCAACTTTCATAGAGCCGAAATCTTCTTCTTTCTTGTCGATGGTCATACTTGCCGTCCCTTGGTTTTCCCGTTTCGGGGCATTATCCTTCGAAAGTACGACGGATGCGCCGGTGATGATAAGCACACTTGCAACAACGGCGCCGAGAATAAATTTTGTGTCCGCGGTCATAGTTTTGCTCCTTTCAGCCTCAACGAATTCCCGACGACGGAAATACTCGAAGCTGCCATGGCGAACGCGGCAAGGGCGGGATTTAATAGCCACCCATTGATGGGGTAGAGGATCCCTGCCGCAACGGGAATTAAAAAGGCATTATATGCAAATGCCCAAAAGAGGTTTTGCTTGATGATGGAAAGGGTCGCTTTGGATAATTTAATTGCGGTAACAACACTCCGGAGATCTTTATTAAGGAGTGTGACACCAGCAGATTCAATGGCAACGTCTGTGCCTGTTCCCATCGCTATCCCCACATCGGCGCTTGCCAGTGCCGGTGCGTCATTGATGCCATCTCCCGCAAAGGCCACGACGCGGTTATGTTGTTTGAGCTCCTTAATTTTTGTGGCTTTGTCTTCGGGTAAAACCCCTGCAAGCACGTTTTCAATGCCTGCAAGTTTCGCAATAGCTTTTGCAGTGCGTTCGTTATCTCCCGTGATCATCCAGACGGCGATACCCTGTTTTTTTAGTGCAGCCACCATGTCTTTGGCTTCCGGTTTGAGCGTGTCTGCTACGGCGATAATCCCCATGAGCTGCTTGTTTGTCGCCAGCACCATGACCGTTTTTCCTTGCGATTCAAGATCGGCGATGCGTTGTTCCTGCGCTATATAGGGGATGGACTGCTTGTCCATGAGGAGTCTGTTACCAAGGTACAGCGTTTTTCCGGCAATAACTCCTGTCACTCCGTGACCGGCGATTGCACGGAATTTTGTGACGGACGAAAGGGCAAGATTTTTTTCTTTCGCTGCTGTCACAATCGCCTCCGCAAGCGAGTGTTCGCTCCCTTGTTCTATAGACGCGGCAAAGGTGAGGATGTCCGCTTCCTTCGATTTGTCTACTGAAACAATATCGGTGACCGTTGGCTTACCGCGGGTGAGGGTACCGGTTTTGTCAAACACCGCAACTTTGATTTTATGGGCGGTTTCCAGCGCTTCGGCGTCCTTGATAAGAACGCCTTTTTCCGCACCCCGACCGGTTCCCACCATGATTGCCGTGGGGGTGGCAAGTCCCAAGGCACACGGACAGGCGATAATAAGCACGGCAATGAGATTGACGAATGCTTGTGTCGGAAGGCCGAAGTCATACCATACGACAAACGTGCCGACGGCAAGCATGAGAACGATGGGGACAAAATACCCGGAGACGACGTCGGCAAGCCGCTGGATGGGGGCCCGCGAACTTTGTGCTTCTGACACCATCCGGACAATCTGGGAAAGCATCGTTTCCTGTCCGACCTTCGTAGCCTGAAACAGGAAGGTGCCCGTTTTATTGATCGTAGCACCGATTACGGTGTCACCTTTCTTTTTATCGACCGGGATGGATTCTCCGGTGACCATGGATTCGTCAACGGAGCTTACTCCCTCCGTGATCGTGCCGTCGACCGGAATTTTTTCGCCGGGGCGGACGCGGATAATGTCACCGTTTTTGACTTGATCGACCGGGATATCTATTTCTTTCCCGTTCCGGATGACTCGGGCGGTCTTTGCTTGCAGGTGAAGCAGTTTTTTGATGGCATCAGAGGTATGCGCTTTTGCCTTTGCCTCTAAATATCGCCCAAGCAAAATGAGCGTAATAATGATAGCCGCGGTGTCGTAATACATCGTCATGGGAACGCCGAGTGTCTCAAGTTGAGGCCCGAATAATGTCGTCAGGACGGAATAGCCGAACGCGGCAGTTGTGCCTACCGCAATCAACGTATCCATGCTCGCCGCGCGGTTTTTTAATCCAGACCAGGTTGCCTGATAGAAGCTTTTTCCAGCCCAGAATTGAACGGGAATGGTCAAGAGAAGGAGGGTGAGGGGGGCTGCTAGCCACGCGTACAACGACTCAACGGCGACAAATGCACCAGAAAACCATTCCGGGAAACTCCCCAAAAGAATAAGTACGCTTAACGCCCCGGATACTATCACTTTTGTTTTAAGGTCTGATAGTTCCGCTTTTTTTGCTTCCTCTTTAATGTCATCTGACGATTTATTTTTGCTGGTCGTCACGACAGCGGTATAGCCTGCGGACTTTACGGCGTCGGCAAGAAGAGAAGGAGAGCCAACGGCCTCGTCATATTCAACGCTTGCCTGCTCAGAACCATAATTGACAGCACACGCGATAACGCCCGGCGTTTTTTTCAGTTGCCGTTCAATGAGCTTCGCGCAGCTCGCGCAGTGCATGCCGATGATGGGAAAAGACGTTTTTGTCATACGACGACAATCCTTCCGTGAAACATGTTCATGCCACAGTGTATGCCGTAGGTGCCTGATTTGGTGGGGGAGAGTGATATGGTTACCGGTTCTCCCACCGGCAAAAATTTCTTTATTTTGAATTCCGGCAGTACGACTTCCTCGAGACAGCTATTCGGATCCTTACGGGTAAACGTTATGGTAGATTTTTTACCGTTTGGGATTGCTATCGTTGCCGGTTTATATCCGCCTTCGACAATAATGTCCCACGAGTTTCGTATTTCCATAGCTTCCTCCTTTTTCCCGAAGAAAAACCAATAGATAGCGCCAATTGCCCCAATGCCCATGAGTGTAACGAGTAGCTTATCCATGTTGTTTCTCCATGACTTTCATAACCTCTTCTATGACTTCTTCTGAATTGCCCTTTCGTATCTCTTCCGCAACACAGGTCTGCATATGGTTTCGTAATATTTCCTGATCGGTGGCTCTGAGAGCAGCTTGGACTGCTAGCGACTGGTGAATGACGTCAACGCAGTAGCTGCCTTTTTCCATCATGCGGATGACCCGGTCTAGATGGCCCCGGGCGATTTTCATGCGATGCAACAATTTTTGCTGCACAGACTGGTTTCGTGGTACTCCTTTTGGCATATATCCTTCCTCGAAATAACTGTAGTGTTCTTATATCCCCCTAGGGGGGATAAATACATAATAGCACAATGTGGTATAGTGTCAACATGCCAAATTTGTGGATTATATTTACCACCGGTCTTCTTGCGGGCGGACTGACCTGTATGGCCGTTCAGGGAGGCTTACTTGCGACCGCTCTTACCCGGGAAGAGGAGGAACATCCGAAAGGGTCGCGAGCCCTTGGTGTTGCGGCTTTTCTTGTCGCGAAGCTTATTTCCCATGCGCTATTGGGTGCATTATTGGGATGGGCTGGATCTGTAGTTGGTATTACCCCCCGGATGCAGGCCATCGGTATCGGTTTTGTATCGATTTTTATGATCGGGACGGCATTGTCATTCTTAGATGTGCATCCTATATTCCGGTACTTTGTTATCCAGCCCCCACGAATGCTCACGCGCTACATACGAAGTACGGCAAAATCCGGAAGCGTATTCGCACCGGCACTTATTGGATTGTTCTCTATTTTTATTCCCTGCGGCACAACGCAAGCGATGATGGCGCTTGCCGCAAGCACCGGGAATCCCTGGTGGGGGATGGCGGTGCTGTCGGTGTTTGTGATTGGAACCGCGCCGCTATTCTTTGCGCTTGGCGTTTCCATCGATCTTATTAAAGCCACGCTTAAGGAAAAATTTGGCGTGGTTGCGGCAACACTCGTCTTTATCCTTGCCGTCGTGAATTTTAATGCGGCATTAACCCTCTACGGCTCGCCGGTGACGCTTGCCGGCATTACGAAGTCGGTTTTTTGTACTGTGACGTTTTGTCCTAAGGGGGAAGTGCGCCAGGAGCCGACGACCACACCGGTTATCTCGTTTTGGCTCAACGGGTATCAGATAGATAATCCGTTTATTCCCAAAGGGAAGGAAATTTCATTGACGCTGACCAATAATGAAGGACGGGGGTGTGTGCAAGCATTCACCATTCCGGCGTTAGGGATTCAAGAAGTGGTGCCTGTGGGACAAGAAAAGACCCTGACATTTAAGGCACCAGACGCTCCGGGAGAATTGGCGTTTAGTTGCAGCATGGGCATGTATGGTGGCACATTCGTTGTGCAATAAATGTGCGACCAGGCTTGCTCATAGTAGAATATATATATGAAGACCAAAAAGAATTACAAAGTACATGGGATGCATTGTTCAAGTTGTGCCATGCTTATTGAGGGTGAGCTTGAAGATCGGGGATTAACCGGCGCGTGCAGTTATGCCAAGGGGATCGTTGAAGTGGAGACGGACGACGGGGTCATAAACGATGAAGTAGTGCGTGAAGCAGTTGAAGCGGCAGGATATACTTTGGGGGGATAATAAGGGTACCCCTAGGGATTTAGGCCGTCAGAACAGGATATTTTCATCGGGGTTTACAGAGGGAAAACGGGTGCTATACTAAAAACCCTTTATAAACGTATTGAGCGAAGGAGGCATATGGATGTAACCGATCAGTCATTTGAATCTGAGGTGTTGAAGTCCGACAAACCGGTGTTGGTTGACTTTTGGGCCGTATGGTGCGGACCCTGCCAAGTGCAGGGACCGATTGTCGAGGATGTTGCCCAAACGGTCGGGGAGAAAGCGAAGGTGTTGAAGCTTAATGTCGATGAAAATCCGATGTACGCCCAGCAGTATGGGGTCATGAGTATCCCAACACTCATGATTTTCAAAAACGGTACCGTTGCCAAGCAATTTATCGGTGTCACCAGCAAAGATACACTCGTTTCCGAGCTTAATAAATTGGCAAATTAACCTCGCAATGGTCTACGATGTTGTCATTATCGGCTCCGGTCCGGCGGGTTATACCGCGGCGCTGTATGCGTCCCGTGCATTTCTAAAAACGTTGGTCCTATCCGGTCGCGAGCCAGGGGGACAACTGACCACCACCACAGAAGTCGATAACTACCCGGGTTTCCCGAAGGGCATTCTGGGGCCGCAGCTTGTTTCGGACATGAAAGCGCAGGCTGAACGCTTTGGCACTGAAGTGAAGCAGGAAACGGTTACCACCATCAGCCAAGGCACGCCGTTTACCATTACGACCGATGCGTCAACGTATCAGGCAAAAACGATTATCATCGCGACCGGTGCGTCGGCGATGTATCTTGGGTTGCCCAGTGAAGAGACATTCCGCGGGAAGGGTGTATCCGCATGTGCAACCTGCGACGGATTCTTTTTCCGCGGTAAAGACGTGGTTGTAGTCGGAGGAGGGGATACGGCCATGGAAGAGGCAACGTTTTTAACTAAATTTGCCAATCACGTGACGATTATCCATAGAAGGGATTCGTTCCGCGCGAGCGCCATCATGCTCGACCGGGCTAAAAAGGATCCCAAAATCACGATTATGACCAATAAGATCATCGAGGAGATCGTGGGGGATACTGCGGTTACGGGTGTCCGTCTCAAAGACGTGGTTACCGGGGATGTGACGACGTATCCAACACAAGGCGTCTTTTTGGCAATCGGCCACAAACCGAGCACGGATTTTCTCAAGGGAGTTATCGCATTGGATCAAAAAGGATATGTTGTCGTAAAGCGACCAGATTCTCCGCTCGAGTCACAGACAGAAACTAATATCCCGGGGATATTTGCCGCAGGGGATTGTGTTGATCCCCGGTATCGCCAGGCGATTGTGGCTGCCGGCCAGGGATGCATGGCCGCGATGGATGCGGAAAAATACTTGGAGGGCCATGGCGGCAAAAATATCGCTTGAAGTCATCAAAAAGGAGCGGGTGACGGAAAAAGTCTATTTCGTCACGTTCAAGCTTGTGTCCCCTCCGACGATTGAGTTTCGGGCAGGTCAGAATATGATGTTAATGGTCGCACCCGGCGTCAATCGGACCATGTCTATCGCTTCACCCCCTTCGGAGAAATCTCAGATTCTCATGGTGCATGATATTAGTCCCATGGGACCCGGATCCCAATGGACACTGGGGCTTAACGTAGGGGATACGGCGACGATCGTCGCGCCAACTGGTGGCGTTTTGTCATTCCTTGATACACCAAAGAAGAAAGTGATGGTCGCAACCGGCACTGGAGTTGCTCCGTTCCGGGCCATGATCGTTGATTATCTTGCCCGCGGTGGAAACGCACCGTTAACGCTGTACTGGGGACAGCGGTATGAACATGACGTGTACTGGAAAGAGGAGTTAGACCATATCCAATCTCTTAATCCGTCCTTCGTCTGGCATCAGATACTCTCAAGACCCGGGGACGGGTGGACCGGGTGGAGGGGTCATGTGACGGAACATGTGCTCAGAGAGGAAAGGGATATGGAAAATTCGGAATTTTATCTCTGCGGAAATAAGGGAATGACCGAAGAAGTCCGTGCCAAGCTATTGGAGCGGAACGTGCCAAAAGAGCAAATTAAAACGGAGCTGTTTTATTAACCGTTTAACGTATTCCGAGTACTTATTATGGGTGACCTATTATCGGTGCATGAAGGCAGGACACGACCGTATTTAACTTCATTTTATGATAGAAATGGCATATCGAAATTTTACGACGGGGCAGTAATCGACGGACAAGGACTTCGCAATGTTCCTAAGTTAATCTTGGGTACGTTGGCGGATATTAAGCTCGGCGATGAATATGTGCCATGCGATTATAAGCGGGAGCCTACTTCACTCAGATTAAATCAACGCCGGAGAGGGCTAGCGCAATTCGTTCGTTTGGAAAAAAATGGTATCCCGGTATATGTCGTGGATGAGCACCACCATGCGCTTTGGATGTGGTGCGAAGCTCTAAAGATGAAAATAATACAACCGCATTCGCAAGCATTGCATATTGACAGTCATGATGATTATCGTTCCGCTTACCGGAGGGGTTTTCCAATGATGATGAACGATCTTGCAGCAATGCGAAGATTTGTTGTGGATTCTCAGAATGAAGGGTCGTTCATGGATCCTGCGTTGAGCGGCGGATTACTCCAGGGAAGCTATTGGATAAATCCAAATGGGGGAATAGAGCAATTTGCTGAGCCTGGATATAAAAGTTTCGGACTGACATGGTCAGGCATCAGAGAATTCTTCCGACCGTACCGAAAAGGGCAGAGGATACTCGACATAGACGTGGATTATTTTGAGCCGGGATATTGGTCAGAAGCCGTAAAAGAGCAGTGGGCAAAGGGGTATCCGCGCCCTGCCGATTTTTTTGATCGGGAGATACGGTTTGTCCGTTCTTTAATTCCAAAGGCGGATGTAGTAACAATAAGTATCCCTACGGATCGAAGAAATATGGATCCTGAAAAGGGAATTGAAGTAGCAAGGAAACTGTTGGCATAAACTGTATTAATATTCATTATTAAGGAGGCCTATGAATTCAATGAATCCGTTCGAAAATGCGATGAAGCAGCTGGAAAATGCCGCTGAGATTCTGCGCAAACAGCCCGCGTTCGTCAAGGATATGGCAAATGCCCATAAATTGGAAACCCTCAAGGAGCCGCAGCGGATCATTAACGTTTCGCTTCCGGTCCGGATGGACGACGGCACACAGAAAATATTCCAAGGGTATAGAGTGCAGTACAACAACGCCCGGGGCCCCTACAAAGGCGGCATCCGGTATCACCACAACGTGAGTCTGGATGAGGTGAAGGCGCTGTCCTTTTGGATGGCGATGAAGTGCGCCGTAGCGGATCTTCCCCTCGGGGGAGGGAAAGGCGGTGTGATTGTCGATCCCAAGGTGCTGTCAGAGGGGGAACTGGAACGGCTAAGCCGTGCGTACGCAAGGGCAATTGCGGATGTGATCGGTCCGGAAACGGATGTGCCCGCGCCGGACGTGAATACCAACGGCGTCATCATGGGGTGGATGGTCGATGAGTTTTTGCAGATCCAAAAGAAGAAGGCGGAGCTTTTTGGTGGGAAGATTACCAAAAGCGACGAAATCAAATTCAAGAGTACCTTTACCGGCAAAGCAATTGCCGATGGCGGGAGCCAGGGGAGAGAAGAAGCAACCGGGCTCGGCGGACTCTTTGTATTGCAGGCGATCCTCAAGTCCCTCGGGCTCACCGGGCAACTTACGGCTGCCGTTCAGGGATTCGGGAACGTCGGGTATAACGTCGTAAAGTTCTTAAGCGACGCGGGGATTAAGGTGGTTGCCGTCTCCGACAGCAAGGGGGGCATCCATGTCCCGGACGGGATCAATGCGGAACTGACTTTAAAGTGCAAAAAGGAGCATGGGTATCTTGCCGGCTGTTATTGCACGGGGTCCGTTTGCGATCTCAACCGTGGCAAGCAGATAACCAACGAGGCACTTCTCGAGCTTCCTGTCGATATCCTTGTGCCGGCGGCGTTGGAAAACGCCATAACCCGGGAGAATGCGGACCGGGTGAAGGCGAAGGTCGTGCTGGAGATGGCCAATGGTCCGACGACGCCTGAGGCAGACGCCCTATTATATAAGAAGGGAATCCCGGTTATCCCGGATATTTTAAGCAATAGCGGCGGGGTTACCGTTTCCGCCTTTGAGTGGGAGCAGAATCTCAAGGGGGAGCAGTGGACAAAAGACGACGTCAACAAGAAGCTTTCGGAAAAAATGGCGAGTGCTGCGGAAGCGGTTTGGGATGCCTCAAAGACCCATAACACGGATTTGCGGACTGCGGCGTTTGTGGTGGCTTTGGAACGGATATTGCGGGCGATGACGCTTGAATAGTTGATCCTATAGGATATTTTGATATATAATATCGTATAACAGTTGACAAGGTGGGGAATAGACCCCTACCATGGGAATACTAAGACTGCCTGACAAAAGGGAGGATTATGGCTGAAGGATTCGAAAAGACCGCATTTCAGGAAGCGATGCACGAAAGTGTCGTGGGGAAGGCTGTCCGGGGAGCCGTTGCCGAAGCGCAGCAAACGAATAAGGAGTATTGGGATATCCGGAAATCCATAGAAGACCGTGGAACGGTGAAAGGGTTTTACCGTCATTATGTCGACAGTCTGGATAAAGTCGTGGACCGCATGTACGGGGGAGAGCAGCTGGGTACTTTGGGCAAGCTTGCCGCTGCGAATCGGAAGCTTGGCATCCGGCTCGAAGGGTTCGTGAAAGCCACTGGGCTTGCTGTCGGAGACTTCGTTTTAAATACGCTTACCTGGTTGCCCCGCAAGTTAAGTCCGATCGGACCGCCAAGAAATATGCTCCACAAGATGGCTCTCGTGAAGCTGGATATTAAAATGGCAGGGTTGGGCATAGGTGCAACCGCATTCCGCGGTGCCTTGGAAGCTTCCCAGGGGGTGCGGACCGCTACCAATGTTGCCATTCATGCGCCGGAAATTGCCGTCCGGATGGCAAAAAAGAAGGTTGAGCGGGTAGTGAACTGGATTAAGAAACCATACGCCGAACAAAAACCGTCAATGCCGAAGGCCCGGCCCTAAGGCTTTTTTTGAAAGGAGTCCAATATGGATGATAAATTACGTGCGGTTGTAACAAGAGTTGAGATGTCCAAGCTATCCGAAGAGGAAAAAGAGGATGTCTATTTAGCAATCGCCGAAGGACTCCAGTCGACCGTATGGCCGATTATGATTAAATACATGCCGAAGGATCAGCTTGAGGAACTGGCAAGCGATTCGGCGAAAGTGACGGTAGAATCCTACGGCAAGCTCATCGAAGACACCGTCAAAGACGGGGCGGCGCTGAAGGAAATCGATGATCTCATGAATCAGATACTCGATAACGTCGACAAGACGCTGACGGAGCAGGGGATACCCCAGGCTCCCGCGCTTAAGTAATTATGGAAAACAGAGCCCACATGGAAGCGCCCCGGGGTCCCGGAGCGAATATCGTAGACCGGATCCGCCGGTGGACACGGGACAATCTTACGGTCCGCGGCCGTGAGAATGCCATTTATCAGAAGAAGTACGATGAGGTCCTCAAGAATCTCCCCAAGGACATGAACGACCAGCAGATGGCGCTTATTGAAATGCGTCTGCAGCGGATGGCGCACAGCCGGGCAATCGGCTCCATCGTTGCGGACGTGGCATTTGCCGGAACGGCAATTGTCGGTACCGGCATGCTTCTTAACCGTCTCGCGGATAAGCAACCGTTCCTTTCCGACGTGCAACGCCGGAATTTCAAGCGGATGGAAAAACGGGGGAAGCAGGCAGCGAACTTCGTTGGAAAAGTCATATATGGGGGCGTAAAGCTTGGCGCCGACCTCACGGTTGGGGTCGTTGACGTAGCTCTCGCACCTGCCCGCGCCCTTAAAAAGGCTGGACAATGGGTGTGGGGAGCCACGCTGGGCGGCGTATTCGAAACAAATGCCGCGATTGCCAACAAGATCGCCGCGCCGATAGAACGCCGCCGAGCAGCCCAAAAAGCAGGTACTATCATAGAAAAGACGGCGAAAGAGAAGCGATTTACACGATGGGTGAGGAAGCAGGACGAGCAGGTCATGCGACTGCACCGTGATATGGTAGCCCAGTGGTACAATACCGCATCGAAATTGCGTTCGAAAGAACCGCCTACCATGGACGAGGAAATACAGGCATTCCTGAAAAAGAAAAAAGTGATATAGTGAATAAAGGAGGAATCGTATGGAAGAAAAACTGCGAAAAATCGTTGAGAGAATAGAGAAGTCCCAGCTATCAGAGGGTGAGAAAAATGAGCTTTATGTACTCATTTCCGAGGGCTTGCAGAGCACGGTTTGGCCGATTATGGTAAAATATATGCCACAGCAAGACCTAGAGTACTTGGCAGCGGATCCGAAAACACGCGTAACAGTGGAAAGTTACGCAAAACTTATAGGGGATACTATTAAAGACGGGGAAGCGCTCAAGGAAATCGAATCCGTCATGATGGAAGTGTTGGGGGATGTCGAACAGGCATTGAAAGACGAAGGCATATAACATATTGTTAATGAAGGAGGTTCTTATGACCGAAGCAGGAATGGCACCGGAAAGACAAGGATGGTTTGCCGGAGTAAAGGCAAAAGTCGCGGAGAAGTTGAAGCGATTTACCGTCAGCGGTGCGAAAGAGGAGTTCTACAAAAAGAACGCGCCTCTTATCGAGCGTGCAACAGCGAATCTTACTCCTGACGATAAGCAGAAGGCGTTTGCCATGATCGAACAGGACGCGCTCGCATCTGCCAAAGTCGACGTTGCCATGCACTGGGGTGCGGCAGTTGCCGGTACGACAGCAGTCGTGCTTGGCGGGAATCTCGTCTTCAATGAGAAATTCCGCGGTAAAGTAAGCGGCATGGGCGGAAAAGTCGGCGAGGGGTTGGCACGCGCGGGACAGAATGCGCAGGACTTCCTTCGTAAGATATTTAAGAGAGGGGAGCGCGTAACGCGAACCGGACAATTTGATGCGCAGCAGGCGCAAACCAAAGGTATGCAGGATAATATCCAAAATATTCTGCGAAAGCGAAAAGCAGGCGAGCCCTACCGGGGAGCGCATGGGAGCTGGGGCGGTGAATTGGCTGATGCACGTGCAAAGCTTGATAAAGCGATGCACGCTGCTCATGAGCCGGGGAAGTTTACTCCGAAAGTTGACCGGAAGGAACTTGGTAGAATTGCCCGGCTCGGCGCACAGCGCACAGAGTATCAAAACCTCAAGCTGGAGGAGAAAATTCTTCTTGCGGGGAAGGATATGAAGAATGTCGCAAATCCTGACGCATTGAAGGCTATCCAAGCCCGGATTAAATCTCTTGAGCAGGGGTTTAAAGCCAGGGGCGTTGATATACTGGCCACGAAACCGAAGGTGGCGCCTATCGCTCCGGGAAAGCCCGGTTATCGTCCCTAAATAAATACGTAACACCGGATCTTCATCGCGTGTTTACGTGTGGGAAGCTATATAATAGGGGATATGACTGCGGAATCTCCAGGGAAACGCATTGAGCGTGCTCCAACAAAGGAATCCCCGTTACGATTTTCGCCGGAATCGACGGTTGCTGCATCCCGCGTTGCCAAAGACATGGCCGAGGGGAAAAAGCCTGCGCCGGGTACCATTGGCGACCTTGTGACTTCCATAGGTACCGATCTTAAGAAAGAGGGGATACCCGTCTCCAAATCCGACTACAAAGCCCTCATGAAGCAGGCTGAGGCGGCATATTCCGGATCGGTGGTGACAGTCGAACCGCACGTAGTGCCGGAAGCCACGGAGCCGCCTGCCATCAATCTTGAGGAGTACCGCAACGTCATGGGCGAATTGTTTGACACGTATAAGCTCGGGAGCGGGAATTGGCAGACGATTACCGGTATTTACGGCGCCTCCGATCTTATCGGTAACGTCATCGCCGGGTACGAAACGCGCCCGTGGGTCAATGAGGAGGCGCGGCACGCGTTCACGGAGAAGATCGATAAGGGCTTGGACCTTCTCAATGCCCGCAAAACCCCGTTAAATCAGATCGGCCGGGAAATAGGGCGGCTGGACCCCAAAAAGCGCAAGGAGGCACTGGGACTCCTATTGTCGGCTACCTGGCCGTGGCTAGCGGGGACCGCACACTGGTTCCTTGGACGGCGTGCGGAAAAGTTCGCAGGAAGCATGTTTGCGAAGGAACGTTCGAAGCTTCAGCGTGCGGTCAATACGCGCATCTCGGAATCACTGTTTATGCGGAATTTCGAATTCCTCCACGACAAGCCGGCAGGGGAGATCATGGAGATTATCAACAAGGGGCAGTTTTCGACGATAGACCTTATATCAGTAACCTATACGGAATTCCTTCCGACATTGCTCTCCATCGTCAGCCAGTTGCCCCGGCAGTGGGTCACGGGCAAGTTGGAGTTCGTTTCGTCGCTTATCAAGATTCCGTTCCTCATCCAGCGGAGCGAGACGAATGCAAAAGCCATGCAGTCCCGGCGTGCTGAAGAAATGGCGCTTGCCGACAAGGTGCATTCAAAGCTCATGACCACCATTTCCGGCCTTGAGTCCGCTCGTACGTCGGGAAGCGCTCCCGAGGGAGCGAAGAACCTTCTCGATGCGCTTACGGAGCGGGATACGTTGGAAGCGCACGGGCTGGGGCAGCGGCTTGCCCGGCACCGGCAGATGAACCTTTTCTTCGATGTTATGGACGTGGGGATGCCGCTGGTATCCGAATTGTGGCAGTTTTCGAGAAAGCCCCGCTCAGGGGCCGTATCGGGAGAATTGGCGTTTAATACGACCGTGGACGCGTTGTCCCGCATTGTTAATTCCAAGAACCAGCAGATGGAGATGCGCAGCGCCTTCGCCGCGCTGACACGGATGTATGTCGACCAGATTATTCCCGATATCCAGGATATCCAGAGGATGGATGCCATCCTGGGGAAGTACGATGAGTTGGACCGTCCGAATGGGCCGAAAGAACGTGCCCGTTTGCCGGTATCCAAGTTGCCGAATACGGATATCAAAATAACCGGCATCTCGTACAAAAATATTTTACGGAACGTGTCCCTGGATATACCCAAGGGGTCGTTCGTCACGATCAAGGGAGAGTCGGGGACAGGGAAGACCACCTTAATCCGCAACCTGGTAGGTTTGTACACGCCGGACTCAGGCTCTATCACGGTGGGTGGAGTGCCGATCGACCAGATCAAGAAATACGGTCCGGAATCGGTAGGGTCCGTCATGGGATATGCCAACCAGAATCCGCAGATTCTGGAAGGAATGACCCTCAAAGAAAACTTGCTTCTCTGGTCGCAGCAAAAGGTGACGGATCAGGCGGTAACGAACGTGATGCGGGATTTGCGGTTGGAGCATTTAATGGACCGGCTCGATACGGTGACGAAGCATTTTTCAGGAGGGGAACTCCGGCGTATCGGCATTGCCCGGGCGCTTCTCAAGAATCCCAAAATCCTCGTTTTGGACGAGCCGACCGCCAATCTCGACGAGGCATCGGCGCAACAGGTCCTGTCGATAATCCAGAATATCCGAACGACCCGCCCGGATATGACGGTTGTTGCGATCACGCATGATCCGGCATTTGAAAACATCGCAGAAAAGATCGTGGACATCCGTAATTTAAACAAGAATGGCACGACGCCGGAAACTTTAGAACATACGCTTAATGATCATCAGGTGTTAGAGGCGATTGCGCGGCCGAAACGTGCGCCCGCCGCCTTGCGAAAGTAAGGTAAACGCCGCATACTCATATCTATGGAAGAAGAGCAACCGACACTATCGAAGAATGAACGTGCAGTAGTTTCGCCGGAGCTTGCCGACCGGATGAATAGCGCCACCCGTTCCATTGAAGCCAAGATGCGGGAGCCCGGAAGTGAGGCTTCCGGCGGGGTTGCGCAAATGGGCATGATGGCGGAATTGGCACTTTTGGGAAAAGAGAACATGACCAAGCGCCTGGGGATCATGTTTAAAGACGCGAAGATCGTCCTTTCCATCATTCCCGGATTGTCTCACCTTAGCAAACTTCGTTCCGGTGCAACGACCGTAGAGAAGGCGGTCGTGACGGCAGCAGGAACCGGAAGAACCGTGTCTCACGCACAAAAAGAGCTGAATATGGCAAAAAAGGCATGGGAGACGGCGCAGCGGAGTGCCGCAAAGGCTGCAGGAAATGCCGAGCGTGCAGCTGTTGCCGCGGAAAAGTATAAGGCGTACAAAAAAGCGATGGGCGCACTCACCCGTGCCGAGCAGGCGTCGGCGGCGGGAGTAAAAGCGGCTAAGGCGGAACTTGCGGGAGTAGCGATTAACAAGAACGAAAAGTGGTTTGCCAAAATGTACCGGCGGTATGCGGGCAAGGTGACGGACAGTGACTATGCCGTGTGGTGGAAGGACGTGCAGGACCGGGCAAAAGTCATCAAGGGGGGCATGACGGAAGCACAAATGATGGAACGGGTGGCGACTGGGAGTATGCCCGCCCGGAATGCGGCGGAGAAAGTGGGCAGGGGAGCCAAACACTTCGCAGGACATATGATTCTCCATAATTTGGGACCGATCATCGATCCGTCGCCGGACGTGCCGGGACCCGTGGTACTCGCTTCATTCGGCGCGGAATTGTTCGGCCAGTTCTGGGCCGGTTTCATTCCCGGAATATGGCAATATACCCACAACAGGATTGCCGACATCAAGCTGACGGTAGAGACGACGAAGAAAGCAAAAGACATCGTGTTCAAACATTGGGGCGATAAGCGGGCGAAATTAAAAGATCCGCAGGTTGCCCGTGCTGCGGAGGTATTCCTGCCGCAGAAACCGGTCGCGGCATAAGCCATATGAACAAAAAAATTGCGCTTACCCATCTTATAGAAGCGAGTGTCCTTTTTACGGATGAAGATAAGCTCTCACTCATCCGATACGTCCCGTCACTTACCGATAAGGAAGTCGATACGCTCGGGAAATATCTGGCTTCCGAGCGTCAGTTCGTATTGGATCACGAAACAGAAATCACCGAACAGATGGAAGAACTCCTTGCTCCTTCCGATACTCCGGCGCCGGAACAAGTTTTTGTCGGCAGCAGCTCCACGTAATCCGTATGGCAGAAAGCATCGCTCACAGTTTCAAAGCAAAGACCGATTGGGTGTACGTGGGACAAGCGGGGGTGGAAGCGAAAAAACCACGGGAGAAAAAGGAAGACGCACATTGGCAAAAGTACCTCCAGGACGTGTTTGATGTTGCCGCACCTATTGCGATATCGGAAAAGCGCGAACTTTCCGCACTCCAAGGGAATCTCGCGGTGGCCACCGCGGAGGAGCTCGTGAAGAGCCAGACACACAAAGAAGCGAAGAAGGGTGGCATGGGAGAAACCATCACCGATCTCGATACGAAGCTCCGCGGTAGAAAGCTCCCGAATCGGTTGGGTCGGCTCCTGACATTTTTTGTCATGGGCTCCGGTTCATTTGCTCTGGATCGCGTTGGTGACGTCGTTGCCCAGAAGCAACTGTTTACGAAAGACTCACTGACGATTTATCCCTTTACGCCCATTAACCTTATGGACAGCGGCAATAAGGCCGCCCTTGAAGTCGGATGGGAATTTGTCACGGATGCGCTTGTCGGAAAGTCTACGGATACTGCAGCCCAGCTTGCAACCAATAAGGATCACATCGGATTTGTCTCGCCGCTTTCAAAAACGCTTTCCATGGTCGGCAATACGATCATAAACGTTGCAGGTGCCATGATCGATGAGCGGACTAAAACAATCCGCGTCATTAATTCGTTCGTCAATCCCGGATTTATTGAAAGTGCATTCCGGTTTACCGGCGCGATCCCCGTCGTCGGTGCACCGATAGAGCGGATCTATGCTTCGGCAAACCGGCAAATCATCCAATCGAAAGGCGTCATGCCGTTTGCCATTGATTTGGCCTACAACATGTTGATTGCAAAACAATTTTCCAAAGGACCGCTTCCGAACGGAGGGCACGCATAATGAACGCGCTCGATACGTTTATCAGTTCTGTCAAATCGAGCAGGGGACTGTCTGCCCAGGAACGACAGGACCTTATCGAACATGCGGCGGAATTTCCGGCAAAGTACCGGAATAAGGTCGTATCCTTGCTTCGGAAGTTTGATGCCCATGTCGTGGCGCGGGAGCGGATACTTCGTGAACGATTGAATGAAACGCTTGCCGACTTTGAGAGAAATCTGGTGAAGGAAGGCGTCGAGGATAGGATGCGCGAGGAGCTGTTGAGGAAGGCAAAAGCACAATGTGACCAGTTTTTCCAGACAGCATCCGTTTGACGGATGGGGGAAGCTTACGATACCCTGATTATATGCAGCGACAACCAGAAGCATTGACACCCCGACTACCGGTTCCGGAGGCTTCTAAAATAGCGCCGGAGATTAAGACGCCGGAAGAAGGTCTTTTTTCCCGATTGGGTTCGGCAGTGGGTGAGCTTGTACACGACGTGCGGGAGGCAAACGACCGTGCAAAAAAGAAGCTTGAGGAGACGGCTACGTCCCGTGTTATGCGTGGCGTGTTGACGGGATTTATCGGCGGCGGATTGGAGCTGGTCACCGATCAGATGTTTGACAAGGCATGGCGTGGTGAGGGCGCCATATGGGAACGTTTCGTGATGAGTCCGGATACGGGAAGGCGGCTTGCGCGGTATGCCCAGAAGCATCCCAGGATGGCACACTTCATCAAGGAATCAACACAGGGGATTGGGATTGCCGCTTTATATAATTTTTTTGCATTCAGGTCAGGCCAGATTTTTGATCAGGTCGGCTCGGAAAACGTCCTCCGTTCCATTTACGCCAATGCATTCGAAGCCGCACTTGTCCCCAGCATACCCGACGAGATGAAAAAAACAGCGCGGGAACTGACCCAGTCGCCGTATACCGTCAAAACGTATACGACGAAATATCCGCAACGCCGCCGCGGACGATTTGGATATAAGCAACAGGCCGGGAAGTATTTGAGCGCCGACCAGATGATGGGTCAATGGAATGCGTATAACAAAGGCAATGATATCGAATATGTTACCCAGACAATGTATGAAAAGCGGTTCCGGCAGCCGGGTGGTGCGATGCCGGAGCGCGACGGCGTCGTCGGGACACTGTTTAACTTTGCCAATCCCGTGACGGATATGGCCGCCAAGATGGTGTGGGAGGGAGTAACGACATTCGCACAAAACTACGGTGACATCCAGAAAGCCAAAAAACTCAATAAGTGGTCCGGGGGGAAGGCGCAAGCAGCGCAAAAAGGGGAGAACATATTCTTTGGAAGTTCCAAGCATAAACCAGCGTTTCGAAGGGAGAAATATGACGAACGATTCGAAGATTAGGAAAAAAATCCACGACACGAAGTTATTTACGGATGCCCAGAAGGTGGAGCTTCTGGTTGGTTTAGATGAGATCACGGCTTTCGAAAAACGGCAGCTTGAGGAATCGATAGATACGTTTGACTTGGAATACAGGCAAGCCGTCGACAAGCATACGCAGCAGGTCAGGTCGCTTTTGGGACACCTGACTAAGCACATGACCGACGAGCAGAAAAAAAAGCATCAGGACACGCTCGACGAGATCGAACTTGGCCTCTCCCTCCTCTCCGCGTAGGGAAGCATCACTCCTATTGCTATAGGACAGTTTTTGTGGTATACTCCTGCCTCATGGTAGAAAAAGTTACCATACAGACTATGTCCGCAGAAATCGTCGGCCGTTCCCGCCTTGCAGAGCCAGGAGTCTCCCCGGTTGTGCCGGTGAAAGAAGCTATGGCTCCGGCAGCCTCATCTTCCGAGTCTATCGCGGCAGTACCGATGGCCGATACGCAGGCGGACCAAACGCAGGCTCCGCAATATACCCAATCACAACTTGATTTCCAACGATGGCTTATTCCGGAAAATAAGGCGCAGTCCGTTCCGGGGGATGCCGCAAAGCGGGTTGGAATAAACTCCACCGTCTTGCTGACGTCTACCGGCGCGGATTTGGTGGAAAGCCATCTCGTGGATGCCGCATGGAGGCGCCCCATGCACCGGTGGCTCACGGCAACCCGAGAGCGGGGACCGAAATTTGCCGAAAGCGCACGGAAAGTTCAGGGCGTACATTTTGCCGGGGAATTCATTGAAGAATGGGCATCCGATACGCTCTACAAGAATGTCGCAAACAAGTGGGCCGCGATGATGACGGGAGACCCGAACGTGAAATATGTCTCGGAAACTTCAGAATTCATGTCGGACTGGATGAACGTCGTGAGCCAAGTCTGGTTATCGGACAAATTCTATCCGACAAAATTCGTGGGTAAGGACGGAAAGCCCATGACGGGATTATTCGGCATCAAGAAAGCGTACCAAACGATGGACTTTATCAACCCGGTGAACGTGGAAGCGGCCATACGCCTGATGGAAGAGCTTCCTGTACTCGGTGGGGGAGTTGCGTGGTTGCATAAGAAAACGGACCATATGCTCGAGACGTCCAAGGCCCGCCTTGCATCGTCATTTGCAGCTAAAGGCGTCCTTGGGTACCACATCGGCCGGAATGTAAAACCGCTCTAACGAGCGGTGTGGTATACTACCGGGGAATGCCACCAGGCATTCAATTTATATATGAGCGCAGAAATCGCATCAAAAATTCAACCGACGCCAAAAGCCCCCGCAGCGGTCGAACAAGCCGTTGCCTCCTGGAAAAAATCACATGATGAGGACCGGAAAAAGCATTGGGAAAAGGTGTTTCAGGTAGGGGAGCACAGCCCGTACCAGGAACGCACGATGCAATGGAATGCCTTCCGTGAGGCGTGGCATGAATCAATCGAGCGTCCCGGCGATTTCCTTAAAAACTTTGGCGCTCACGTTCATAAGGTAGATACCGAGCTTCGAGGCGGGAAAGACTATGGAACAGCCAAAGAGCGGATGGAACGCGTGGCAAGCTATGCCGGGATGGTCGCACTCTTTACCGCCTTTGATTATGCAACAAGCAAGCCCTTTGAGAAATTCTTCAAACTTCATAAGGGGCCGAATCTACATCCTGAGGATATGCGGTACAACGCCCGCATGGGAGCTATCAAGAAAATAGTTGAGGTCATGAACGATAAGTATGCGACGGCGTTGGGCAACATGGTCGTCCAGAAGCTCTCGGGGAAGCGGGGATACATCCATGAGGTCGCAGATAAGGGCGCGGATACCCTGCAAGTCGGTTGGGATGAATTCAATGATTTGGTCAATGGCGCGACTTTGGAAAGCTATATGCGCATTCTGTTCCAGATTCCTGTAGCAGGAGCGCTGTTTGAGAAGCTCGTCACCAAGGTGTCTATGTGGCAGGAGAAATCCTCACTGCACACGGCAACGGGCAAGATGCTCTATATGGGGCTCGGCGTGTTTATCCGCGACAACCGCAAGGCAGGAAAAATGGATGAGGAATTCATGGCGAATCTGCTTGCCCGCACCATTGCGTAAACCCATCCCTTCGCATCTTCAATTGGGGTGTTGACAGTATTCGAGCCTGGCGGTAAAATACCTTTTGCCTTTGTTCGCCAATTACCGGCGATACGGAATGCGGAGGCCGAGACTTTTCTTTTTCATGACACTCAACAATTTATACCTGACGACCCGATTTCGGCGACGTTTGCGTGTAATGTAGAGCTTCTATAAGAAGAGGAGTCTTACCCCGCACCAAAAGGCGGGGTTTTTTGAAGCAAAAAATCCCTCGCACATTTTATATCGAGACCGGTTGGACTCAGGGGAGGGGACAACGGGGAACCCTGAAGAAACATACGTTTGAAAAGGGCCCGAAGTTTACCTGGTTGAACGCTTCATTTGCAATGAAGAGGCAGGCGGTTCGACTCCGCCCGGGTCCACTAAGTTCTTGTTTCGTAGCGAGCGACCTTTTGTGGGTAGCTCGCTTCGCGACAAGAGCGCGAGTTGCTCTTTAACAATTATTTATATAGACATCAACTTCCGTGTACGGTGAAAGTCCGTATACACGGAAGATATTAGTATTTAGTAATTTGGTAGTTGCCGCGTAAGGGGGAATGATCCCTCGTAACGTGGCCATTAATTAGTCGAGAGGACAAGGATCTCTCCTTACAAAGGCGAGGTATTCTTTGTTCTCTGCAACGCTACAAGTCGATAATGGATGCCTTGGGCAGTTGTGCCGAAGAAGGACGTAGTTGGCAGCGATATTCGTCGGGGAGGAGTCAACATCCTGCGATCCGGCGGTTTCCGAATGGGGAAACCCGCGCATTTATGCGCAGCGTACTATGAAGGCAACCGAAAGGTTGAGGGTAGTAGTACTGTAGGGCACCTCCTGAACTGAAACATCTAAGTAGGGAGAGGAAAAGAAATCGAATGAGATTCCGCAAGTAGCGGCGAGCGAACACGGAAGAGTCTAAACCATATCGCAAGATATGGGGTTGTGGGGCTCCTAATATGGGAGAAACATGGATAGCAGAACGTGCCGGAATGCACGACCAAAGAGAGTGAAAGTCTCGTATGCAAAATCTATGTTTCCTCTATGGAGTTCCCAAGTACCATGGAGCACGAAGGCTTTGTGGGAAGCTGGGGGAACCAT
>CAZHOQ010000012.1:0-23111 GCA_964533995.1 uncultured Gammaproteobacteria bacterium | reverse complement strand
GGTCGGACCATTTTCACCGGCAGATCCCGTGGCACCGGTTGATCCGGTGGGACCGTTTACGCCAGTCGATCCCGTGCTTCCGGTCGGACCGCTTGCTCCTTGAGAACCTGTGCCTCCGGTACTGCCCGTTGGTCCCGATGCTCCTGCCGTTCCCGTGGCTCCGGTTGCTCCGGAAGGACCGGCATCACCGGCAGCTCCGGTAGCACCGGTACTTCCTGACGGGCCATTTGCGCCCGTACTACCCGTCGACCCCGTCGGACCGCTTGCTCCGGCTCCTCCGGTCGAACCGGTTGATCCCGTCGGACCACTTGCGCCGGCTCCTCCGGTTGCACCGGTTGAGCCTGTTGGCCCAATGTCACCGGCAGTTCCCGTAGCACCGGTACTTCCTGACGGACCATTCGCACCGGTTGCACCGGTTGATCCACTCGGACCTGACCCTCCGGCGCTTCCGGTCGCACCTGTAGATCCCGTGGGTCCTGATGCGCCTGCGGTTCCGGTTGCTCCCGTTGATCCCGTAGGCCCGATGTCTCCTACGCTACCCGTAGCTCCGGTCGAACCAGTCGGACCACCCGCGCCTGTTGCTCCGGTTGTGCCTGTCGGGCCTGATGCGCCAGCACTACCCGTTGCGCCGGTACTTCCCGTTGGCCCTGAGGCGCCAGCACTCCCAGTGGCACCGGTAGAACCCGTCGGCCCTGCAGTTCCCGTCGGACCGGTTGCGCCCGTCGGACCGGTGGGTCCCGCACCGCCGGCACCGGCGATACCCGTGCCACCGGTCGGACCCGTCGGACCAAATGATCCGTCGCCACCCGTCGAACCCGTAGAACCGGATGGACCCGCAATACCTGTTGCTCCGGTTGTGCCTGTTGGGCCGGATGCACCGATTCCTCCTGTTGCACCGGTCGATCCCGTGGGTCCGCTTGCACCAGCACCGCCCGTTGCGCCGGTACTTCCTGTCGGACCACTATCACCGGCATTACCTGTTGCTCCGGTCGAACCGGTTGGACCACCTGCTCCTGTTGAACCGGTAGATCCTGTTGGACCTGACGCACCAGCACTACCCGTTGCTCCGGTTGAACCCGTCGGGCCCGAAGCACCCGCAGTTCCGGTTGCACCCGTTGCTCCGGTCGGGCCGGTAATTCCTGCGCTCCCTGTTGAACCGGTAGATCCTGTTGGTCCGTTGAAACCGGTCCCTCCCGTGGATCCCGTCGGTCCGGATGCACCGGCAGTTCCTGTTGCACCTGTTGATCCCGTTGGACCGGAAACTCCAACACTTCCCGTGGAACCCGTCGATCCGCTCGGACCGTTCGCTCCTGTTGCTCCGGTAGACCCTGTTGGTCCGGAAGAACCGGCAGTTCCAGTGGATCCCGTACTGCCACTCGGTCCGCTTGATCCGACAGAACCTGTTGATCCCGTGCCACCCGTCGGGCCGGCAGCCCCCGTAGATCCCGTGCTCCCGGTCGGCCCTGCAAATCCGGTCGGTCCGGTGGCTCCCGTCGGGCCGGATGCTCCGGCAGCACCGGTGGACCCGGTGCTTCCACTCGGACCGGAAACTCCAACACTCCCTGTGGAACCCGTCGATCCGCTCGGACCGTTCGCTCCCGTTGCTCCCGTGACACCTGTTGGGCCGGAAGAACCGGCAGTTCCTGTGGCTCCGGACGCTCCGGTCGGACCGCTTGCTCCAACTGCGCCTGTTGATCCCGTTGCGCCAGTCGGGCCGGTTACTCCGGCTAATCCCGTGGCCCCGGTCGGACCGGCCGCACCGGTACTTCCCGTTGCTCCAGACGGTCCCGATGCGCCCGCAACTCCGGTCGATCCCGTAGATCCCGTTGGTCCCGATGCTCCTGCAGTTCCGGTGGCTCCGGTTGCCCCCGTCGGACCGGATGACCCTGCCGTACCCGTCGCTCCGGACGCTCCGGTCGGACCATCCGCACCATCAACCCCTGCCGCTCCTTGTGATCCCGTACCACCGGTTGCACCCGAAGGTCCGGCACTCCCGGTCGACCCTGTTGACCCGGATGGTCCTGATACTCCTTGTGATCCGGTGCTTCCCGTTGACCCGCTCGGGCCGCTCGCACCAACCGAACCCGTGGAACCGGTCGCCCCGGTCGGACCTGCAAATCCGGTTGCCCCGGTTGCGCCTGTCGGTCCATTCGTCCCATCACTTCCGGCATTTCCCGCGGTACCCGTTCCTCCTGTCGGCCCCGTCGGCCCCCCGGCGCCGGTTGACCCGGAGACTCCTGTCGGTCCCGATGCGCCGATTCCGCCTGTAGCACCCGTAGCACCGGTCGGGCCGGTTACCCCGGCTGAACCGGTCGTTCCTGTCGCCCCTGTCGGACCGCCGGATCCGCCTGCACCGGCGGCACCGGTGGGTCCGGTCGGACCGATATCTCCTGAGGGTCCGGCTTCTCCCGTTGCTCCCGCAGGCCCCGTTGCCCCGGCAGTCCCCGCTGCGCCCTGTGCGCCGGTTGCTCCCTGGTTGCCGTCTTTTCCGGCGGTTCCCGTAGCTCCGGTCGGGCCGACACCTCCTCCGGACGTTGCGCCTTGGGAAACTTGGGTAATTAACGTGCGCAATGCGGCAAGCGGAGAATCGCCCGTACCCAAGTCGATCGACAAATTGTTGGTGAGCTGTTCGATAATCGACGGGGCCGGTGCTGCTCCCGTGTTTAGCCGGACGACACCCTCTTCCTCAAAACGGCTTACCGAAATCGATTGCTGCAGAAGCGAGGGCGGTGAGATGACAAATCCTTCGGACAACGTCTGTGGAGTATCGCTCGTCACCCCGAGTACCGTTTCATCTTTTCCGTCCTGCCGAAGCAGCATGCGGTATAGTTCCTGCGTCACGAGCGTCAGTGCCGCATCCGAATGGGTTAACGCCTGTTCCATGAATAGCTCGGTGAGTACTCCTTTTGCCGTCCGTTCGCCCGTAATCTGCACGTTATCCTGGGTCCGCAGGGAAACCGCATAAAATTTTCCGATGAGTGTACCGGCAATAATTTGCCCGTCGAGAACGCGGATAAGCAGTGTCGATTGATCCGACAACGTCACTCCCATCACAAGCCGTTCGATAATCCGCGCTGCTTCCTTTTCGCCCTGCCGGGTAAAAAATATGCCCAACGCGTCATTGTCTTCGGAAACGATGCCGTACTCCTGGTTCTGGAAATGCAGTTTTACTTCTCCGACGAATTTGCCGTTTTTTATGATCGCCTGATCCACTGTTGCGTATGTGTACGACCCGTCCGTGCGCTGCACGACAATCACGGCTGGTCCAGTAAATGACGCATTGCGGAGGACCGTTGCGGAGAGTGTTCCCAACGCGCTGGGTATTGGAGCTGGTGTCTGCTTTTGCGTCGTGTCCGCATCTCCGCTGACCATCCGGACTCCCAAAAGTGCCGCGTTTATCACGATTATTGCCAAAAGGACGGCAAAAACCGGCATGAATCCGGCCTGGGAATCCCTTATTGAAATATGTAGAAACTGGTACAATCTGGTAAAAACACCGGTAAAAAGTTGCGAAATCCGGAAATTTTGCGCCTCATTTAAACGCGCACATCCCGCGAGGCGGGATGGGATGGTACCCGGGATGGTTGTGCGTGACTTCTCCATACTATGGTCCGCCAATCTCCGGTTCCCGTGCCCTGATGTGTACGCGCATAAGAAGGAGCCACACGACGGAAAGCGCAATAATCGAGCTGACGACACCGAAAATAGTCGAGAGGGCAGCCTGATTGAGGGTATACACCCGGCTTGCCGGCGCGCGCAAACTCATGCCCCACCCGTACGGGGTAACCGGCGCGTAGGCCACCATACCAAGCGTTCCGTCCGTAAGCTTGGCGATCATCACGCCGCTTTCTCCCCGCAGTGCTTTCCGCAACGGATCGTCATCCGGGACTACCGCGCCTATCTCGGAAGGATCCATGGACATCACGATTTTCCCCTCCGCATCCGCAACGATGTAGTGTTCCTTACGGGAACCGATTGCGATCCCCTGCAACGTCGCGCCGATGCGAAATACGTCCAGGGACCCGAGCATAACCCCCATGAATTCCTTATCTTCTGACTCAACCGGCACGGATACGGAAACCACTTTCCGCTGTGCATGGTCGGCAAGAGCCGTGAATAATTGGCTCACGTAGGGCTTGCGCGTATCCCTGACCCGTACAAAATAGTCGCGGAACGAAAGATTCCGGTCATCGAACGTTCCGTGCGGATACAGCGCTAACCCCAACCCATCCTTACTCACGAAAACGAGGCGCCTAAGATTGGGATTACCTTCATACACCACCTTGGAAAGCTCCTCAAGTCGGGCCGCGTCCTCCTCTGCCATAGCCGAGATGATTTCCGGATTCTTCGATGCGGTAAGGAGTGTCGCTTCAACAGACTCAAGTGCCTGCCGCAGCACCGTTTGCCCAAAGGTTGTTTTATTCGTAAATTCCACCCGGTTTTGCTCCCACACCGCTTGCTGCAGGAGTCCGACCACGACTATGGCGACAACCATGATGAATCCCGCAAAGGCAAAGAGGCCGTTAAGAAGCACCCGCTGTTTCGGGGAACACGCGGGACCGCAATTTTTGTAAAACGGTAAAAACCCTACCGCAAGCGCCGTCGTCAGAAGAAAAAACGACCTGCTCCAGAAAACTAACGTCGCCGCGTACACGGATGACGCAATCAATCCTACCGCACCGAGTATACATACGATCCAGAATGATGCAGTCGATCGTGCGTAACCGGACCAGAGCATGCTGAGAGCAACAACCGACAGCGTAACCGCAATGGTACACGCGACAATGGGCGTCATGCCAAACGTGGATAGCAGCGTATGCAATCCGATATCCAATGGCCCGAAATAACAGGCAACCGGCACGAGGACCGCAAGCGCCGAAAAATAGAGCGCAACGGATAACGTACCTTCGAGCACTACGAAGGCGTTTACCCCGACGAGTATAGCCAGCGACCCGTATATCACTGCCCCGATACTGTCACCACTGCGGTACAAAAGCGTTGCATTCACTAGTCCCATGACGCAGAGAATGATCTGGAAAAACCGCCGCCATCCGAGTGCGCGCGGCGAGATACTGCTTCCCATGATGCCAATGCCGCAGGAAATCAGAATCCAGCGGACATACTCGGATGCGTTTGCGAATGCAGCGGATGAAGGAGCCTGGTAGGATTGGTTAAACAAAAACAACCCCAATCCAGACAGTAACGCTCCTAACCCCACTAACCAGTCGAATGCGTTGGGAACGGACCATTTTTTTCGATGAGCGTTAGCGCCGCCGGCGAGGAAAGGATCGCGTCTATGGGATCGGATTTTGCGGTCATTTGGGTTGCCGGAATCACGGAGACTGGCTGCGGAACAAGCGGGGCTCCTACGGATTGGGGACGTTTGGAAAGATGCATCACGCGGGCTAGCTCTTCTTCGGAAACCCGGAACCGGCCCTTTCCGACCCTCACCCCCTTGATCCTTCCTTCTTTGAGGAATGCGTAGATGCTGTTGGTGCTATAGCCCAACATCTGTGCAACCTGTTTTACCGTGTAGGTCTTGCCCATGGACAGAATAAATTCAAATCCGGTCAAACTGCCCAAATTTGGCGGCTTTGAAGCTGAATTTACCAGTTTTTACCAGTGCATTACAAAAAAACTTGAAAGTTTATCACAATGCTTATTAATATTCTGTATTGCACCTAACATCCACTATGAGGAAGTTTTCACGCCGTGTCAAGAGCTATAGTAAGTTCTATTGCGAACTTGTGAAACGGTGAGGATCTGCAGTTATCTACAGCAGTTGCTTGTAGAGGGAGATATATTCAGAAGCCTGGCGTTTCCACGAAAAATCCTGCTTGAACACGCGCCGTTGCATGCTCCGTACGGATTCGGGCGATGCGGTATACGCCTCAATCGCGCGCTGCATGGCCGCAACCAGGGCACTCGTCGTATAGGGTCGGAATACGAATCCCGTTTCTCCGTCGGCAACCGTATCCGCAAGCCCTCCGGTCCGCCGCACGATGGGTATCGTACCGTACCGCATCGCGATGAGCTGGGTCAACCCGCAGGGCTCGAACTTCGACGGAACGAGCATGAAATCGCTCCCCGCATAGATCCTTCGGGCGAGACGTTCATCGAACGTATGGATAAACGCAATATTTTTGTGGTGCTCGGCAAGTCTCGTAAACTCCGTTACCAACTTCTTCTGGCCGGTACCCAGGATGACAAGCTGGTACGAGGAATTATCGAGTTTTCCGATTGCTTTCGCGATGAGGTCCAGTCCTTTCTGCCGGCCCTCCAGTCTCCCCACAAATCCGAACACCGGTACGTCTGATTCCGGAAGGCGCACGGCCTTCCGAAGCGCCGATTTTATGGTAATTTTCGCCTCATGCATTGTTTTCCCTGTGTACCGCACCGGGAGCGCCGAATCGGACGACGGGTCCCACAAATTGGTGTCCAGGCCGTTTAATATACCGATGATCTTGTCGCGGCGGCGCGTCATGATCTCAAGAACCCGTTTGCTATGAAGTCCGCGCATGATCTCCCGGGCATAGGTCGGGGAAACGGTGGTAACGCGGTCACTGTACTCCATCCCCTCTTCAAGAAGCCGCACGGCCCGACCGAGTTTCGTGGTGAACGCATGAAATATACTCTTGGGGAATCCGAGTTTCAGAGCTATCACGCTGCCGGTTTCTCCACGATATAGTAAGTTATGGATTGTTAGAATAGTTTTAGATTTGATCGATTGAATTGTCTCCCGTTCGCGGTACCCCACCTTCCGGTTTTCCCCGATCAGCATGGGGATGAGCGCCGTATGCCAGTCGTTGCAATGGATGATGTCATACGGACCCCCAAGCGTCTCCTGTGAATACAGGGACAACTGAGCAACACACTTGGAAAAAAATGCGAACCGCTCAGCTATGCGGACATCGTCGTAATCGTTAAGCAGAGGGTGCCGGAACAGGAACACCCGCACGTGCGATTGCGGCAGGAGGGTCCGGAACACGAATACCAACTCGCGCCTTCGGTCGTAGTCTATTGCAAGCTGCCCGACACAGACGGCATCCCTGGTCGGGATCTTTTCGTAAAACGGCATCGCGACCGACACGTGGATATCCAGATTCGAAAGGGCAACCGGCAGCGCATAGCTGACATCCGCCAGCCCCCCGCGCTTGTACAGAGTCGCGATCTCACTGGTCACGAATAAGACCCGCATATAATCATCATACCATCATTTGCGGCCGGTAAGAGCACTATACCGCACCGCACTTCCGACATATGTAAGTTGACGCACAGATTGGCGCATCATTTAGGAATTATGAAATTGCAACGATTGCGGGTATAGTACGTTTTTATTACTGGATATGAAACCGAAACCGATTCCGGAACACATCCTCCGTAAGAATGCCATCGTATACAAGATTATGGCCAATCCCCTCCGTCTCGGCATCCTTAATATCCTCGCGCAACAGGAAACGACCCTGATGGAACTCTGTGAACTTTTGGGGAAACGGAAATCAAATATTTCCCAGCACCTCTCGCTCATGGGCGCTTACGGGCTCGTCCACTCGCACCGGTCCGGAAAACAGGTCATCTACTCCATCTCTAACCCGCACCTTGTGGACACCTGCAAGCAGCTGACGAAACTCTTCGAGGAAAGCACGTAGGATTACCGCTTCTGCTGTAACAGGGACCCATATACCCGCTCATATCCCTTTACCATAACGTCAAGGGAAAAATGCCGCTCGACATATTCCCTGCAGGCTGAACGGTGGATCTTCGGCAACTGTCCGATCGCACGGGTTAACCCGGCAACCCCGTCCGACGGATCGACTATGAACCCCGTTTTCCCGTCTTTGACGATCTCCGGAACTGACCCGTGATTGTACGCGATAACGGGCGTCCCCGCCGCCATCGCCTCGATCATCACAAGCCCGAAGGGCTCCTCCCAATGGATGGGAAACAGGAGGGCCGCAGCCTGCTGGTAATGCCCGACAAGATGCTCCTGCTTGACGATGGATTCCCAGATCACATGCTTGCCGTCTATCGCGGGCTTAATCTCATGCTCAAAGTACTCACGCGCGGCTTTTTTGGAGGTATACTCCTGGCCGACAATAAGGAGCCGCATCCCCGCCGCTTTCGCCGCTTCCACGGCGTCTACAAATCCCTTCTGCGGTACGATCCGTCCGGTGATAAGGAGCGGCCTTCCTGCTTTCGGCGCCCCTCCGTCGGGACGAAACATGTCGGTATCGACTCCGTTAGGGACAACTCCGGCAAACGGGAACGGCACATGCTGCTGTTGGGACTGCGAAAGCGAGACGAAATGGATATTCCCCAAACCCACAAGCTTCTCCAGCGCCGGAAACCGCTCCGGGGTTATGGGGTCGTGGAAGGTTATGACAACCGGAATGTTTGCCGGCATCGCAAGAAGTGCCGGGTATAGCCGTTCTACGGGCTGGTGGATATGCACGATATCAAGCGTGCCGTCTTTTGCGGCGCCGATCACTTCACGCATCAGCGCAAGCTCCTGGGCGATAACGTATGCCCGGTAAAGATCGCGGTCGGCATACTCCGTCCGACGCTTCACCGTCGCATCGATCCCGCCATGGATGAGCTTTGCTTTTGTCTTGCTCCCACGGGCCGCAAACAACGTAACGGCATGACCGTGCCGGACCAGACCGTCCGCAAGTTGTGCCGTCAGAACCCAGGGAGCCAGGATGTTCCGCTCATCGGGAGGAACCGTATGTGCGGGTGATATGTACAGTCCGATTCTCATAGTGACTTTTAGATTTTGCACCGTCGTGCTTCGGAGTGAACGCGGAAAGACGCGTTCGGAGTTTTTCTCCTAAAAGGAATTGAAATCCCTCTTCCTCACTACGTGCGCGTTTGTCATGAAGCGGAACTCACAAATCTTGAACAAACGCGCAGTTGTCTTTCCACATTCACATCCTTCGCCTGTCTAAGCTGCCTTTCATTTCCCGTTGCGATTCTTATCCAGTACCTTCTGATATACCGCTTCATAATCCGTAACCATCCGGCTCGCCGAAAACCGTTCCTCCGCATACGTTCTGCACTGCTTCCGATCGATAGAATCGACTCGTGTTACGGCGTCTGCAAGTCCGTCAATGCCTGCTGACATATCTATAACGTACCCGGTCAATCCATCTCGTATAACCTCAGGAATCGAGCCGATGTTGTAGGCAACCACCGGTGTCCCGCAGGCCATACTTTCGGCCATAACGAGTCCGAACGGCTCATGCCACGTAATCGGATATAACGTCGCATACGCCCCGCCATATAACTCAACCAGCGCATCGTGCCCCACTTCCCCATGGTAGACAACGTCTTTTCCGTCGATTAATGGCTTGATATCCGTCTCAAAATACGCACGATCAACGGGATCGATCGCGGCCGCCATCTCAAGACGCATCCCCACCCGACGCGCCACCTCGATAGCCGTCTTTGCCCCCTTCTTCGGACTGACCCTCCCGATCCAAAGAAGATAGTCTTTTGCAACGGCGGGTGCAAATGCATACGTCGGAAAATCAATCGCGTTATATGCTGTCGCCACGTAATTCAGCTCCGGCAACCCCCCGCGCTGGTTGTCGGAAATGGAAACGAAGTTCAAGTGTTTATATTTCCGCAGGGTCTCCCGCTTTTCCTCCGTCGTCTCCCCCTCGTAAAACGACCCGTGCCAGGTAAACACCACGGGCGTTTTGAGCCCTTCCGCTTCAGGAAGGGAAAGATATTGCCCGTGGCTGTGGATTATATCGAACTCGTGAGCCCTACTGTAGCATGCATGATAATGCGCGAGCGGACTTTCGGTGTTTCCCTTGTCAAATCCGCTATTGCCCAGGGCTTTGGGGAATATGCTTGAGAGTTTTGCCGAGGTTACGCTGTCCCCGCTGGCAAACAGCGTTACGTCATGACCCCGTTTGACCAATCCTTCCGTAAGCAGCGAAACGATCTTCTCCGTTCCTCCGTATTTTGGGGGAGGCACCGGGAGATACGGCGGGGCAAGTACTCCGATCTTCATATAATCATCTTATCATGCGGCGCGACACTTCCGTAATCAGGGTAATGCAAGCGGCGTCGTCTCCGGAAATACGTAACCTGCCGGAGGTGCTGCGGACGGTGGCGTTGTCCGTACTTGTTCATTGCCTTCCGTAAGGAGCGGCAACGTATTCCACGCGGCTTGCGGCACCCAGAGATTCCGAAAGTGCCGCCATTCATTCCATCCGATTGCAAGCGTTTTAGCGGTAATCCGCTTCGTCCCAAGAAATGCCGCAGCCGCACGGGGCCGTTCATCAAACTGCGTTTCCCCGTACAGAATGACGGATTTCTTCCCTTGGATAAGCTTCCCCAGCGCATGCAATACGTCATCTGCGTTCGTTACGGTACTACCTTCAATCATAAACGGCACATGGACGGCATGAAGGATGTGCCCGGCTTCATATGACGTGCGGCTACGTATATCGACAACGAGTATGCTCCCGTCATATCGCAACAGATCCTGCGCAAGCGCGTACGGGTCAGCCTGCTTTTGGGCCGCCACCCCCCTGCCACCCACCCACAGAGACGCTGCCGTGATGTAGCTGCGCAGCATAAGCCACCCGCTCAAGAGTATGACACCGGCTGCAAATCCCAACATAACCGCACGGGCACAACACACCGCAAGCGACTGATTTGTTTTCGGATATGGATGTTTCGCGTTATTCATACCGCAATGCATTGAGCGCGGAAATCTTTTTCGCCCGGTACGCCGGATACAAGCCAGTCAGTATGCCGACGACAAACGACGACATCAGGATAAACACGACAAAATACGGCGGAATATAGGTCACATCAATAAATCCCTGCCCCCGGAATACTGCCACAAACGTAAGGAGAAGCGATATGAGTTTTCCCACAATCCACCCGAGTGTTAGTCCCCCGACGCCTCCAGCCAGCCCCATGATCATTGCTTCGGCAAGGAATAAATCCTCCACCTCCTGGGAGACCATACCTATCGTTTTCATGCCGCCGATTTCGCGCGTCCGTTCCATGAGCGACACCGTAAGCGTATTAAACATGCCCAAACTGGCAACCCCAAGGGCAACGATACCAAGGAGCGCCAAGACAATCCGGACATTGACAAACAGTGACTCGATCCGTTTTACGGTATCGAGCGTACTTGCCGTACGGAAGCCTAATGATTCAATGTCATGTCTTGCGCGGGTTAGCGACGACTGGTTCTTAAATAGCACTTTGAGCTGTGAGAACTGTATGACACCCACTTTCTGCAGATCGGTAATGGGTACATAGAGGTAGGAAGAATCCGCATCATCCAGGACACCGACAATTGAGTACTCCACTTGTTCGCTCATCCGTTTCCCTTTGATGTCGGGGTCGTGTGCATTGGTGATGATGAACGACAGCCCGATCTTCTCTTTCCCGACGGCATCCGGAGACAATCCCAACAAATCCAGGAGTCCCTTGGAAACGACTGCCTGCAAACTCGGCGGCGAGGTGAACGCGAGGAACTCTTCCTCTTTTTTCGCTTCCGCCGAGGTGCTTGCAACGAGGGACACCATCTCCATACCGCCTGATCCCGAGGCTTCGACAACCTCATATATCGTCGTGTCGGCTGCATCCGACGCTTCCGTCGAATCCGCAAGATCGGCAGAGGCCGATGACTCCCCGAGAACTGATCCCCATTGAGGAGCATCCAGGACGACCGCGTGGGATTGCGGCACGCATACTTCCTTCCATAACTGCCCGCTTCCGGACGCGGGTATTGCTTCCGGCGGGTCTCCTACGGTCGAAAACAACGGCATATACGCGCGTATCCACAAGCCCGCGTATTCCCCCCGCCTTTCGTCATACCCGGCCCTTCCGTACGGCTGAAACGGCGCATACGAACTTCCCCATTGGCGCTCCCCGGCATACCCGCCTTCCGTATGGCGCACGAGCCCTGAAATTTCTGAATCCGTACTGCAATTGGCATACGCATGTACGGATTGGTCCGGGGGTATGGTGAACCGTACCGAATCAACGACACTTCCGATCCGGGCGGATTTTCGTTCGATTTCCGCACCGGCAACGTCTCCCGAAGGCAATCTTTCATAGAGACTGTTGTCGGAAAACAAATCACCTCTCAAGAGTTTGGTTTTGGAAAAATCGATGTAATCCTTAGGGGATCCGTACACCAGCACGTCCGTCGTTGCTTTGTTGACACTTACTTTCCCGACCAGGGAAATAACCGGCGATATTTTTTCGACTTCACCGAATTTTTTGATGGTTGCAACGGTGTCTGTCGTAATGTGAAGACTTGTGTTCGTGCCCGTCGTAACGTCAAGAAGCTTGAGTTCGTTCAGGCCCGCTACCTTTCGTATGATGAGCCGCTCCACACCAAATCCGATGGACAAAAGGAGCACGATTGATCCCACTCCGACGGACATCCCGAGGATGGTTATCATCGACCGGGTTTTCTTCTGCGCAAGATTTCGCATCGCCAGGTGGATAATATAGGACCGCTTCACCTCCGACGGGCGCCTCGATTCAATCCATCCGACCATCCGCTCCGTCTGCCTCGTAATCCTCGTACCAAGGATGGGTTCGGCGCGCCGGGCAATATGCGAAATGCCCGGGATGCGCGTTGCGATAGCCATTACCGCCTTGAGGATATAAATGATGAGAAGCACAAAGAATATGCTAAACGTGAATATCTTTCCGGGTGCACGTTTGACAACCCTCCCAAAAAACCATCGAAGAAATGCGATATATGTCCGAATCTTTTCACTCATAGGTGCACCTTTTTCAAAAATTGCGGGTCCCGGACAGTAGACCCGCCGAACCCTTCCGTATCTTTCGTCCCCACCTGCGCCATTTTCCCGATATCGAGTGACTGCTGACTCATTTCCACGATTGTCCCGTCGATCATATGGAGAAGCCTTGTGCCGTACTTGAGGTACTCAAGATCGTGCGTGACCATAATGATCGTTTTACCTTCCGCAACGAGATGTATGAAGGTATTCAAAAGCTCGGAACCGGAAACCGTATCGAGATTCCCCGTCGGCTCGTCCGCGACGATCCAAGTGGGGTCAACCATCAGCACCCGGGCCAAGGAAATTTTCTGCTGTTCACCGCTCGAAAGTTCCGCCGGGATATGCGTTGCCCACTGGTCCATGCCGACCTTTTTGAGTTTTTCATGCACGATGCCGCTAATTTCGATCTCATCCTTGCCCATGAGTGCCAAAGGGAACGCCAGGTTCTCTTCCACGTTAAACGATTTGATCCACAGCGGTTGCTGATAGATAACCCCCACATGGTGCCGTCGGTACAGTGCGCGCTCATCTTCACTCCCGCCATAGAAGTTTTTCCCTTCGACGGTAATCGTTCCCCCGGATGGCGGTTCCAACCCGAGAAGACAGTGCAAAAGCGTCGACTTGCCGCACCCCGACGGCCCGAAAATAATGACGAATTCCCCCTTCCCCACTTCGAAATTGAGGCCCTTCAGAATCGGCACTTCACGTGACCCGACCAGGAAAGATTTGGTAAGGTTGGCAACGGTAATGAGGGATTCGTGCTTCATTTCTTCAGTCCTCCTAAGAATCCGAATGTTTGCGTCAGATTTTCGATGACGATATTGAGCGCATCCTTCGTTGATCTCGGGGTAACGATCACGGTATCCTGGGAACTTCCCACGTTGCCCCCCTTATCCTTGGACACTGCCCGCAGGTGGTAGATTTTCGCGGGAGTCAGGCCCGGGATTGTTACGGAATGGTTGAGAGTCATATTGGAATCTTCCTGGGTGCTGTCGCCATAGGCGACGCCGGTCCCCAGCGCGTATTCTACCTGGGTCGAACTCGGCTCATCCGTATCCCAGCTCACGACAATTTGGGCGAGGGCATCCTGCCCGACCCCCACGATTGTGCTTTCGACAGTGAAGTTCTGGACTTCGGGCGGCCGGAAGTCCACAGCGGTCTTGACTTCCTTTTTAATGGGAGTCGCTTCATTGCCTGCCACATCCTTGCCTTTTACGACGATAACGTACTCGGTATCATCCTTAAGATTTGTAAGTATCGTCTCGTGCTTTTTGGTGAGAGCCAATTGTATCGAGTCGGCAAGTTTCGACGGGTCGTTTTCCGGGTAATAATTCACGATCGAAGAAAGCGGTGTGTTGGTGGCCCAGATAAGCCGGACCGTTGCCGCTGCCTGGCCTGCGACCTGCTGAATGCGGAGACCCGATATCTTCGGGGTCGGAAGCGTCTCGAACGTGTAATCGTCACCGGCGAACGTATTCCCCTCCTCATCCTCTCCGACGATCTGCACGTGATAGAGTGTTCCCTCCTCAAGGCTCGTTAGGTCAATGACCTGCGTATTGGTTGCCGTTGCGGTAACCAGCGTTTCGGTAAGGCCGTACGATGGAGTTTTCCCGTATTTGACGGTGACTTTCGATGCATTGGAAACCGTAAACGACACGTGCGCCGACGTGATACCGATATCAACAACCTTGACGTCGGCAACAGCGGGTGCCGGATTGGTTGTCAGCGTGAGCTCCCCCGACGATCCTTGGTTGCCGTCCTCATCCGTCCAGAGCGCCTTGTAGTAATATGTGGTACCCGGATTCAGGCCGATAAGCTGGATACTGTGGTTGGTTACCTGTGTCGAAGAACCGACTTCATTGCCGTAATCGCCAGACTTCGTTCCGTACTTGATGAAGGAATTGGCGCTTCGTGACGTCGACCAGATGACGGTTGCGGTTTTCGTCTTGATGGTCGCGGACGGACTTGCCGTCATCGTAGGGGCGATCCGCCACTTCCCGTCAGGGATCATGCTGACGGTACTTGAGGGAGCCGAACACTCGTTGGTCGAATCGCATGCCTTGACGCAGTAATAGTGCTTGATTTGGGCAAGGTCGGAGTCAACAAACGATGTGCCGATCGTCGATGCGACGTATGAAAATCCGGTCATATCCGTCGTGCACGCCGTTGCCGTTGTAGACGAATATACCTTGTACGTTGCGATTCCCGACCCGGTTGATTCCGGCGCATCCCACGTCACGGCAAGTTTCCAGTTGGACGTTTCTTTGATCGACACGTCGGATATATCCAGATTCTGCGGGATGCCGGGCGCCGTTGTCTCGGCGGTGAACTCGACTGAGGCGTAGTTATTGTAGTCGATGTTCCCCGCCTCATCCATCGCGACGACATAGAACGTGTTAGTGCCTTTCTGTGTCGCGTACGCGTCAGTCGGCAAATACGTCACGGAAAGCCCGACGCTGTTGACGTTATCTTCAGTCGGCAATGCGTTTACCGAGTAATAGTACCGCAGTCCCGATTGCTGGCCGTAGTAAAGGGACGGCGGACTCCAGGCGAACGCAAATGCGTTAAGCGTACTGCTATCAGGCGTCACGTCCAGTCCGAGCGGTGCTGACGGAGCCGTTGAGCTGTAGTAGTAGGAAGCAGTCACGTAGTCTGAGGTGATATTGCCGGCCGTATCCTTCGTGCGAACATAAAATGTATTCGTTCCGGTTTTGTAGGACGCGATGCCGGTAACGCTGTCCTCCGCTATACACGTATCGGTGCTTCCCGCAGCTCCCGTCTTGTAGCAATACTGACTGACTTGGGATGCGGAGTCTGTCGCCCCAAGCCAGCTCATTGTATATGAGTTCGTCGATGAATACCCTGGCGGATCGACAACGACCGTCGTGGGGTTCGTCGGTACATCAGTGTCGTATTTATACACGAACGGCTGCCATGCCTGGCTTGCCGCATTCCCCGCATCGTCTTTCGCTTTAATCCGAAGGTAATATGTTTGCCCGCTTACCAAACTGCCCGCCGTGTATGCGGATGGGGTCGCGTAAGTACCGAGGGTTTCCGGGTCAGCATCGCTGTCGGTACCAAAATACGTATAGTATCCGACAACACCCGACCCCGTCGCCGTATCCCCGGCTCCTCCTGAAGCTCCCGCATCCGGCCAGTCGAAGTTGGGCGCCACATGGTTATACCAGGTGTTGTTCGTGAGGGTTGCGCTCTGGGTTGCGGAAGAGTAGGCCGTCACCGTCTCCGGATTAATTGGGCTGACCTGGTCGGAATAGTAATTGATGGTATAGTCGCTGATCGTTCCCGCATAGATCCCGTCGCTTGACGTCAGGACAAATTTCACCTGCGTGTACCGCTTGGGCGATGAGTTGATCTTATATTCATAGGCACTCCCAACCGTTTTCAGCTCCGTCGCCGCCGCCCAATCGGTCCAGGATTCCCCGTCGTCCGAAGTCCTCGTTGACGGGGTAATCGTCGCATTGGCAGCCGAAGCGTACGTCACCGATAAGTTCGCGAAACGGTATGTATTGATAAGATCGTGGGTTGCCGAAATGAAACTCCCGCTTTCCTCAAATGAGGAGTCGGCCGATTGGATAACATAGGTATACAGCCCGTTTGCATACGTATTCGTCCCTCCGCCGGGAATCACGAACACCTTGTCCGTTCCGTTACTTGCGGCAGCCCCTCCGCTGTAAATATTGACCTTGGCATTATCAAGCGCGGTCCAGGCATTTGCCGCTATGGAATAGGTATAACAGGTCGTCGTATTCTCGCCCCTGCATGCCATGAGGGTGTCCGGGCCAATGTCGACCAAAAACCCGTCCCGGTACACGTTTACCCCGGTCGGCAGGTCGGTAACCACCGCATCGTTCCACGCGGGTATCGACGGGTCGTAGCGATAAAATCCCGGCGTGCTACCGCCACGAAGCGTATAAATATACCCGCCTTTATACACCATGTCGGTGCCGTAGTTAACTCCAGCAGGAGTGTTGCCGAGATTCCCCCACCGGCTTCCAGCCGGAGTCGTGGGATCGGTATCAAAACGCGCAAATGTCTGGTTGCCGCCGCCCCGGAGATAGTAGATATAGCGGGCGCCGTCGAATACTAACGCCGCCCCCGTGCCGGGCGTTGTTGGCGGCGGATCGAGCGTTTCTTCGCTCCATACGTCCGTTGCGATATCGTACACGAAAAACCTGCGCACCCAGTAATTTGCCGTCGCGTAGATTTTCCCATGGACGCTGTCATACACTAACTCGTTCCCGTAATAGGCGGCAAGCGGCATGTCTGATAGGCGCGTCACTTCCCCCGTCACCCCGTTATACTTGGAAAATAACGTATCGATGTTGCCACGCGCGAGGTAATAATTATCCCCATCGCCCTTTATGATGTCCGCGCCCCACGAGAATCCCCGGATATCGGAGGAGCGCAGGGTATCGCCGAATAGCCCGATGGTCGGGACATACCAGGAACGTTTGCCGATATCGTACATATAAAATCCCGTGGTCGACTGCCCCCGCAACACATACAGGATGCCGTCCACCGCCCGGAACGCGGAGCCGTTGCCAAACGGCACGGGCGCATCGGGAAGGCGTGTCCACGTTTGATTCGCAATGGAATACTGGTAGAGGAACGGCTTCCCCCACCCGCTGATGTAGTAAATACTGTCCGTCTCCTCGTCGTAGGTGATGTTGGATCCGTCGTATGCAAGGGCGGGAAGATTGGTAAGCGGTGTCCAACTTTCCGTCGCTATGCTGTAAACGGCAAACCCCGACCGGGTGTTACCCTGAATCGCGTAGACGAACCCGTCCGGATCATAGGTGAGATCACCACCGTAACTGACGAAATTGTTGACCTGGGATTGCGGCGCGCCGAAATCGGCACTCGTTAACGTGTCCCACGCATCCATTTGGGTGTCGTACCGGTAAAACGCTTCGTCGTTATTGCCCCGGAGGGCATACATGTACCGGCTCCCATCATATTTGAGAGAAGCGCCATACGAGAAGGATGTCGGTGCATCCGTCGCCGCGGCATCGTCCCAGGTGTTTGCCGCGATGTCATAGCGGTAAAACGATCCCCATCCGGCCCCCCGGATGGCATAGATGTATCCGTCCTGCCCCTCCGATATCGCTCCCCCGCCATAGACTGCGGCGGGAAGGTCCGCCTTCGCCGTCCAGGTATCAGCCGCCATGTCATACTCATAAAAATTCACGGTATTGGCTCCCCGAAGGACATACATCTTGCCGGTGCTTGACACATATGCAAAATCCGAATCGTACGTTTTGGCGACGGGAAATAACGATACCCGAGGTTCCTTCCAGAATCCGGCCTTGGAAGAGAGCCTGATGGCGTCCCCCGCAGTCGAGACGTCGGTTGCCGTCCCACCGGAAAAGTCTGACGTCGCCGTAAAGGTAACCGATGCCGGTTCGACACCGTTGTAGACATAGGTAAACCCGGTGACGGCGGAACTCACATTACCGATCGTGTCTTTCGTCTGAAGCCTCAAATAATACGTGTCCTGGACAAGCGGCGTCGTATTCACAAACGTAGCTGCCGTTTGCAGCGATCCGGCAACCTGGGGATCCGCATCGGGATCGTTGCCGAAATACACGTAATAACCCGCGATACCAGTTTGACCGTCGGCAGCCCCGCTCCAGGTGAAATACGGATAATTGTGAGGGTAGGAATTTCCGCTCGTAAGACTCGTCCCGCCGGATTGTTGCGAGGTACCGGTAAACGCGGTCGGGTTGGTGGGTGCGGATGTATCACCCGTGTACGTAACCGTGATATCGGATAGTATCGGAGTCTGGCTCCGATCCGTCGTCGCATTCAACGTTGCTCGAATCTCCAGATACTGCCGCGCGGGCGATGCTATGGTTCCCCCACTGACTGCCGCCCAGTCCGACCATGACGCCCTGTCCGTACTCGTCCGGGTTTCGTACGCGACGGTTGAATCGCCCGGAGTCGTGCTTGTCGCCGCAAACGACGTAAACGAGGAAACGTACGTGAGATCAATGACATCACTTGTCCAGGTCCCGGATACGGGGTAATTATTGGCGGAAGCCGTGAAGTTGAAAAAGGTCGTAAACCCGCCTCCCAGCGTCGCGTAGAAATTCCCTGCCCCGTCGCCCTCAAGCGATGCGCCGTTATAGGCACCCTGGTCGTAACCGTACGCGGAAAACACGTTCGGCAGTTTTCGCCATGTATTACTTGCGATCGTATACTCCCACACATCCGATTTATACATACCGGCGAGGAAATAAAGCTGACCGCTGTAATAGGCCATGTCGCTTCCGACGTACGGGGTAAACGGGAGCGAGCCAGTTACGGTACTCCAGGTATTCGTCCCGACGGTATACTTTAAGATAGACCCGTACACGCCTGTGGACAGGTAGAAATCCGTGCCGTCCGTCGCAATCAGTGTCCCGGCGTTACCGGCAACTCCCGTCGGATCGGCGACAAGAGGATCGCTCCAGCTATTTCCGGATATGCTGTACCGCCAGAACGCACCGTTCCAGTTGCCGCGCGTGGCGTAAATAAAGTCCCCGCTTCCCGGATAGACGAGGGTTCCCCCGTCACTTACCGCCGCAGGAGGATCGGCAAGCTTGGTCCAGGCGTCGCTCCCCGGCGCATATGAGTAGAAATCCAGCGTGTTGCTGCCACGGAAGTAGTAGAGGTTCGCGCCTGCCACCGTTCCCCGCGTATAGTTGTTAAATGCAAACGGGATAGCGGTTGCTTTCGTGGACCACGTGCTCGTCGCTACCGTGTACTGATACATGGTGGTCGTATTGCTCCCCCGCTGCCCATAGAGGGACCCGTTGTAGTAAAGAAGGTCCGCCCCGGTCCCAACACCTGCGGGTAATTCCGGCAGTCCGTCGTACGAATTGGTACCGATATTGTATTTCCAGAAATCGTAACTGCCGTTACCGCGGAAGACGTACAGTTTGTTTTCACCGGACACATGGACGACCCCGTTATAGATCGGCTCATAGGGAGGGGTTGCGAGGGTATCCCAGGTATTGCCTGCGATGTTAAAGCGGTACAACCCAAACGTGGTCCCGTTCATCCGGAGCGTCGTGTAAATATATCCGTCCACAAGCGCGGAATTCGTGTCGTAATACGTATCGATCGGTGCGTCTGCGAGCCTGGTCCAAATCTGCGTTGCTATCTCGTATTTGTACATCCATCTGTTTCCGCCCCGCATGGTATAAAAGAATCCGCTCTGGTATTCCAGGCTGGCACCTGCGCCGTTGCCCGGCGGGCTCACGAGCGTCGTCCACGCCCCCGTCGCCACGGTATACTTCCAGAAATCGACGCTCCCGCCGCGAAGGATGTAAATATCCGTCCCGTCCGAGCCGATCGTGCCGCCGTCCCCGATAAGATCGGGGGTATTGGACAGCGTTTCCCAGGTATTACTTGGTATATGATACCGGGCAAATACGTTCTGATACCCGCCGAAAATCGCATAAATATAGTTGCCCAATATCGTAAAATCCGCGCCGTAATAGGCCATCGCGGGCGCATCCGCAAGGTGTTGCCATCGGTTTTCCGCCGGCAGGTAGCGCATGAAGTAGTTATCCGTACTGGGGATGGCGTAGACATAATTGCCGTCCGAGATCATTGGAGTCTGCTGACTGATCGACATCGGCGTTTTCCATACCCGCGCCCCCCAAGTGCCGTCCGGCGCCAGCGTTACCTGGCCTTCACGCGTTTTGCCGTCAGTCCCGGCATAATAGCCCGTATTGAAATCCGCCCTACTCGTAAATGTCTCGGCTGCGGCCTCGACGCGGACAGGAAGAAGCAGCGGAACCATAAATACCGGCACCGCATTAAGCACGGAAAGGAACACGGCAACACTTGCCCTGGCGCATCGGACTGTTCCGGAAGATACGAATGACTTCATGTTTTCCACGACACCAATGAATGCCATTTAAGGCATACCTTATTCCAGTTAAGTAGATGGATTTCGAAATGTCTGTACGGTTTCTCACCTTTTGCCTAATCAATGTAGTAATAAGGAAAATTTGCCAAACGTATCGGACTATAAAATAATAGGTATTTCTTCAACAGACTATATGTCCTGATCGCAAATTCCCTGCCTTTCTTAAAATTGTGAACTTTCCCACAACGCGCTATACTCCCGGATAATCCGCTTGCCTCACATCCGCAGTCGCGCGGAACGCCGGGGAAAGCGGACATTTGCTCTTTACCATACCGCGCCGTCCCTCCTTCCGGGCCCGCCCTTAATAGGCAGGTCGGGAAGGAGGGATGCAAAAAATCAACGTTAATTACGGAACGGAGGCATATCATGGAAAGGAACATTGGTTTTGGTTTGATAGCACTGGCAGCGCTTCTTTATTTACCGTTTCCAATTCAGGCAGTTTTTGCTATGACCGCAGGATCGTGGCTCGTCGTACGGAACACTCGGGGATTTATCCGGGCAGGCATGATCCTTGTTGCATTATTCTTCTCCTTCGTGAGCGTGTGGTTCGCGTTGGGGATCTTGTTATGAGGTGGCTCATGATACAAAAATTTATCCGACTTGGGCAAAGAATATACGTTCCGACAATCGTCATTCTTAGCATTATCGGGATCTTCCGGTATACCCCGCTTGGACTGACTGCCGAATTATTGCTCGGGATTGCGGCGCTTTTGACCGCTATTCCTCTGCTCCGACGGAATGATGGATGGGCCTTCTTCGGGATCGTCATACTACTCGTATCCGTCGTTTTACTCGGCCGGTGGCTTGTCGCCGCCATTTGGTATTGGGAAACCATTCATTTTCCGATGCCGACGCCACCGTAAATATCGGGTGCAACCCCTGTGGGACTTCCCCACATGTTCTTTTGCACGTGCGCGGTATGGTATTTTATTTGACTCGCGTGAGAGATTATGATATTTTCCGATATATTGTGAAGCAAGTAGAATATCGCCATAGAAGCGGACCTGTTTCAAAGCGCCTCATTGATACTGTTATGAGGGAATGGTTATCCCTCCCCGCGACATCGACGCTTATCCCCGTTATTGAACTCACCTACCGCGATAAGGATCTAGGGAAAATGACCAAACGGCGCGAGCGGGCGCAGACGGGATACTCCGAAACCCAGGAGGCCGCAAATAAGCATCTGCGTGCCATGCGCGACGACGTAACGGATCTTCTACTCACGTCCGGAACTCTTGTAGTCCGACGCAGAAAAATGAGACCCCGACGGCCGGAATGGTAACCCTTCCCCCGTATTCTTGAACCCATTGTATAATCCCCCTATGACGGCGCGGAAATACGGCACAAGACGTAACCACATCGCGGCAGCAGCATTTCTTACGTGGCAGAGAAACCAAGCTGGCCTCGATCATTCCCTTCAGGACCTTCTTCGGGACGGAACCGCCGTGAGAAAGTCCGGGGAGTATTATGCCGAAGCCTCAGCCAAAAGCCGCGACATGATGGATCGTCACGAAGCGATTGCGTTAGGAAGATCCGCAAGACGGATATCACTATCCCGGGAAACCGAAAACGTGCGCCAATAGAGTCCCGACGATTGACTACGCTGATGCCACGCCCCGCAGCGAGGTTTCGAGACTATCAAGCATCTTCTCTATCGTAAAGTGCTCTTCCACATGTTTCCGGCAGGCGACGCGATCAATCTCCCCGATCTTGGAAAGTGCTGCGACCATCCCGGTCGGTCCGTCGGCAGGATCCGTAATGAATCCTGTCATCCCGTCTACTACCACCTCCGGCACGGCGCCGTTTCTATAGGCTACAACCGGCGTACCTGCCGCCATTGCCTCGATCATAACGAGACCAAATGGCTCGGGCCACTTGATGGGAAACAGGAGTGCTTGAGCGCCCCCCAGGAGCGTTGCCTTCGTCAGGATATCCAGCTCACCCTTATGGACAACGGTCGTGCCGTCGACAAACGGTGCGATTTCGTTTTCGAAATAGGCGGTATTGCCTATTTTCCCCGCGAGGATGATCTTTTTCCCCAACGACTTGGCTGCAAGGATCCCGTCTTTCTGATTTTTGTGGGGAGCGATGCTGCCCATCATTAAAAGGTAATCCTGCGGTTCGTTCCGAAACGGCAACTCATGAAGGTCGGTTGCGTTGTAGACGGTCCCCGCGTAGGTTAATCCGTCGAAACCCTCCCGCTGTGCGTTGCTGATGGTAATGACCGGCGTGTGATACTTCCAAAAAAGCTCCGCAAGCTCGGAAAACAAGGGAAGATGCATGACGGTCACAAACGGTATCCCCAAAAGTTTGATGACGGGAAGAAGCAACGATTCCCCGCCGCGCATGTTATTTACGACGATGTCGAAGTCCCGGCCGTGATC
>CAZHOQ010000011.1:0-23697 GCA_964533995.1 uncultured Gammaproteobacteria bacterium | reverse complement strand
ACGGTGACGCTTGATGAGGGGGAGAATTACATTCTCGTCGTTGCCAATGATGAGAGCGGCAGATTCAGCGAGAAGGAATTGACCGTTACTTACGCTCCCTGAAACTTTTTCATAGGCTCGGACGTACTACAGAAAGAGAGGTATTTCTATGCAAATTTCCAAAACAACCGTTTTCGTATCAGTATTCGTCATTGGTCTTCTGCTCCCGGTCAGCGTCTCTGCCGAATCCATTCAGGATGCCCGTGAGAATCTTCGTGAGGCGAGGAAGGAAGTGCGGGAAGAGCGGAAGGATCTTTTGGAGACAATCCGTGCCCGTGTCAATTCAAAAACCGGCGAGGTTAAGGATTTTTTGGGCGCCGGCAGGGCAGCAATCGGTAGCGGCACGATTACCGCGATGACCGACACGACCTTGACGGTAGAGAAGGATGGAAAAACCTATACGGTTAACTTTGATGCGAATACCCAGATAAGACGCCGGTTTTGGGGGAAATCCGAGCTATCGGAATTTTCCGTCGGCAATGTCGTCAATGTGATCGGGCATTGGGCAGACGATGCTCACACGACGATCAACGCGAAGCTTATTCGGAACATCTCCATCCAGAAGCGCTACGGCGTATTCTTCGGAGAAGTGAAATCACTGACTTCGGGAGGTTGGGTGATGAGCACAAAGAGCGATAAGCGGGCCGATCAGACGGTTACCATTTCGGCTTCCACGAAACTCGTGAACCGCCGTCAGGAAACGATAACCCAGGCGGATGTGAAAGTCGGACACCGCGTGCGCGTCAAAGGCCTGTGGGACCGGTCGCAGAATACCGTTACCGAAGTAGTTCAGGTCAAGGACTTCAGCCTGCCGCCGATTCCAACGGGAACGGTGAGTCCGGCTGCAACGCCGACATCGACGGTTGCTCCGACGGTAACCCCGTCACCGACAGCAACGCCGACACCAGCTCCGTAAATATTGGGGAATAGAAACCTGTCCATCCCATCCGCCCACCGGCGGGTGGGCTTGTGTTAGAATGGCCATCATGGCACTATCCCGCGCCAGAATTTCCGCGTTTCAGGATATGATCTTTTCGTGGTGGGGGGAACATAAGCGGGATTTGCCATGGCGTAAGACAAGGGACCCATACCGTATTCTCGTTTCGGAAGTCATGCTGCAGCAGACCCAAGTCTCCCGGGTGCTGCCCAAATACGATGAATTCATGCGCGTATTCCCCGACGTGCATGCGTTGTCGCGAGCCTCTACCGCCCAGGTGCTCCGGTTGTGGCATGGCATGGGGTATAACCGGCGTGCCCTATATCTCAAAAAAACGGCGGAGATAGTCCGGGACTCGTATGGCGGAATTTTCCCGGAAGATGAGCCATCACTTACCAAATTGCCGGGATTGGGTAGATATACTGCTCGAGCAATTCTTGTATTCGCTTACGAAAAGGATGTGGCCATGGTGGACACCAACATACGGCAAATAATTACCCATTTTTTCTATAAGGGCAAGCGGCAAAGGGAAAAAACGATTTCGGATATGGCGGATACATTATTTCCCCGGGGACGTTCCTGGGAATGGCACCAGGCGCTCATGGATTACGGCGCATTGGAAATGTCGAAGGTACGGGGCAAACGGGTGAGCGCCGGGAGGAAACAGGCACCGTTCCGTGATTCCAACAGATACTATCGCGGCAGGGTGATCGACGTACTCCGTGTCGGAGAGGCGGACGAACGGAAAACGGTTGCGGATTTCTCCCGGCAATATGATAAGCCCGCGGAATATTTTGCAGGAGTAATCGGTCAACTTATCAGAGACGGGCTTGTCGAGCGCCGGGGTACGCGTATCACACTTCCTTCGTAAATACTTCGATCCCGCCGTTCCCGCCGCGATAATAGAAACACTGCTTAAATGCTTCCGAAGTGATTTTTCTTGCGGGGGCCGGAGGAAGTCCTGGATCATGCAGATATATGTTTTCTCCGTCCGAGTCATACAACAGCACCATATGAAGCGAGAATCCCGGGACTTCGTTGAGGATGGCCGAATTCACGGTTGCCGCGATAAGATTTCCCCCTTTGAGAAGGGAATGGATTTCACCGACGGTTGTCCTTCTGGTTTCGTGATGGACTTCGCGCAGGAATTCGGGGATATCCGGCAAAACCTGCTCAATGTTAGAGCGCTTCAGATAGTATTGCGCCGTTTGTTCGCCGAACACTTGGGTCAAATATCCCGTTCCTTTTTCGAAAAGCTCCTTATAATTTACCGGCTCTATATTCCTGACCGTCAATCCTTTTTCGGATAACCAGATGTCTCCCGGAATTGTCCACGTTCCCTTACCGGGGACTGCTTTTGTTATCCGGTCCAACTCCTCCCAGGATATGTCCTCGTTGAAATAATGCTTGAGGACCATCCGATAAACGGCATTGACGCAGTGGGTATCGTCGTCGCTATTTGAGATAAACGGAGGAACGGGATTCATGCGGTCGCATTTAGGATATACATGTCCTGGCCGTAGGTGTTTATACCAACAAGCGTTGCTTTCCCGACAAGGACCGCTTCGTACGGCCGGCAGGCACGGCATTGCCCTTCATGACATTTGAAATGGCCGAGTTTCCGGGCAAGCGCTACTTTTTTTGCCAGATCCAGGATATTTTTCTCCGCGGTCTGGACGTCGGGAAGCGGCATGTCGGTTGGCGTGTCGTCGCGGTCCAGATACCAGTAAGCGACCCCTGATATCGGTTTTGTTTGGGTATGGCTTGCGAGCAGATAATAGATTGGCAGTTGCAGTGAGTCGGGGTCCTCGTCGAACTTGCCGGTTTTAAAATCGATGATGCGGACACTGTCATCCGTGTCGCGGTATTCGAGCCAGTCGACCTTGCCGCAGAGGATGATATTGTCTTCTTCCGAAAGCCAGTAGTAGGGGAGGTCCTGCCTGATTCGTATGGCTTTTCTGGCAAGTGGGCCGGGATGGGCTGATATGCGTTCGATCATGGATCGCGCCCTGGATTTGAACTGTTCTTCCTGTTCCTGGTTTGAAAATCCCCCTTTCTGGCCGGTGACATTGCCCCAAATTCCCTCGAACGTTTCAAGGAGCGGTTTGTTGAAGCGTTCTTCTACCGGGAGTTTGGAAAGCGTATCGATCGTATCGTGGACGGCTTGGCCAAGTGCCAAGGGTGGCTCCATGACGGAAATTTTCCTGTTGGTCTTCGGGTCACGATAGACGTTGCGAAGGTAATATGCCCGCGGGCATTTGAGGTAGTCGCTGATGGAGGAATGGGAAACCCAAACGGCTGAGTATTTGTCTTTCATCGTATCAGGAGAATCCCTGCGGTCGTAAGTATAGCACCTGCGAGTTTTTTGAGCGGGTGGGAACGTTCTTTCAGGATTATCATGCCAAGCACGACCGTCATAATGATCGACGCCCGCATGATCGTACTCATTTGGGAAACAAGCGCCCCGTTTTTGAGCGGGTAATAGAACGTTTCCGCTGCGACCAGATACACCGCGCTATACAGGACCAGATTTTTGTTGATATGCCGGAGGTCGTGGATAAGTTTGGGGAATTTCCTCGGGTAAGCAAGGAGTATCACCGTAGCCGGCATGATATTCATAAACGGCAAAAATGAGAACGTGTCAAAAGTTCGGAGGATATACCCGTCGGAAACTACGGCCAGTCCGTAACAGGCAGCTCCAAGCAGCGCATACCAGGAGCCTTTTTTTAACGAAATCCGATCCCGTCGGTAATTGACCAGAACGACGGCGGAGAGTATCAGCCCGACGCCCAGAAGCTGTGTTATGGTAAAGCGTTCGCCAAGGAATATGTAGGACGCGATGATCGTGACGAGCGCGCCTGATCCCGCAAGTATGGATGACTCGGATGCCTCGAGTTCCTGGGATGCACGGAAGAATGACAGCGTGCCGAATCCGTAGAGCACGGCACTGATGACGAAAAACGGCAGCAGTATCAGGGGAGGCAGGTGGAACCCGAAATAGAATGCGACCGGCACACTCAGCACGGTCATAATGAGTTGAAACAACATGGAGGAGGTAATCGCGTCGCTTTTTTCCTCACGCATGACTACGCGCTGAAGCAGCGTCGAGACGGAAAACATGGTAAGACTGATGAGGGCAAACCATATCCAATGCATGATACGTATTATACCCGGTTTAGCCTCGGGGTGGGGAATGTACCGGAAGCCGCCTGCTGATTTTTTCGAGCGCGGCCGAAATGCGGGTTATGTCAGCGGCATTGATATGGAATCCCAGCGGGAGGAAAAGGACGCCGCGTTTTCCACTCCAAGGGGAGTCGGTGAATTTGAACCATACGGGGATTCCTTGTGAGAGCAGTCTGGATTGGATGTATTTCATTACAAGAACGCGTTGCGGATGTTTGATGCCGACGGGGTACGCGTGTACGCTTCCGCGGCTGCGTGTCGGAATCCTGATGCCGTACCACATGGGAAACCGGGAGGTGAGAAGACGAAGCTGATTATCATAGCGGGTTACCTGCGTTTCTTTCCTATTCGCGACTTTTTCAAAATCGAAGCGCTTGTGGATATGGGGGAATATCGGATTGCCCGCGTATCCTCCCTGACTATCCCCGATCAGGTTGTCATGTGCGGCCAGGATGGTTTCGTGGGCGTATATGATGAGTGAGGGATTGGACAATACAGTTCCCAGAACATTGCATACGGAAAACAGCGCGTAATAGATCCCGGAAAGGAAAACGTACTGCCATTCCTTGTAAGTCCGGTCAGGTGTTATGAATGGGGATTCCTTCCGGCGGTAGAGGAAACTGCCGGGCAAAGGCGACACTTTCCGTAAGCTGTCGATCACGTAGTGCCTGGGGGATAGTATGGCGACCTTTTCGGGATTGATGAGCCGCTGCACCGCGTCTTCGATAACAATAAGATCCCGGTTTTTTTGAAGGATTCGGTCGAGTTTCGTTGTGACGGCACTTGTGATGCCGCACGCGTGAAATACGATAAGTAGGCGCGGACGGTGTTTCGTTATATGCCGCTGCAGTTCCATTTCCGTTATCTGGAAGTGGTCATCCAGCGGATAGTACTCGACATGGAACCCGTGCGCCTTAATGTTTTCGATAACGTCGATGCAATAGAAATCCGGCAACAGTACTGTGGAATCCTTTGGGATTTGCAGGGTACGGAGAAGTACCCAGAGCGCATCCTCAAACGAAATGAAATAGGTGCGCGAGACTCCCTCCGGCAGGCGGTATGTTTGCGTACGGAGAAACGGCAGCAGAAACGGTTGGTAATAATTGATCATACGGATAAATGTGAGCGGGGATATTACGGGTGCGTATCGGAATCAGGAAGATGGAAGTGGTCAAAGACTGGCAAGATACCGTTTGCATCGACATGACCGCCGATGAAACCGTTGCTTCCCAGGGAGGTTACATGTTGTTTTAACGGTTCCTGGCCGTTTTCCAGGGTGGCGGCAAAACCCGTAATTTCCATGAATTTCCAGTCGCTTGTGCTGTCGCCGACTGCAAGCGTATCCTTCGGGGAGATACCAAGATGCGAAAGAACATTGAGGGTGGCCTGACGTTTGGATACCCCCGTGGGTGCGATATTGCAAAACTGGTGCGGATTGGCGATGGGATGAATGCTCCAGGTGGTTTCTATGTTCCCTTCGAAGGGCTTGAGCACCTCATTAACCTTTCCGATGCCCGACTCATCCGGGACGATCGGCAGGATTTTATAGATGTCTTCCGTATCGACAACGGTTTCAAACGAATCGACGAACACAGGCGCCTGCTGGAGGATATGGGTATGCACGTCCGTCAGCTTGTTTTTCTGTACCGCAAGGACGTAGTATTCGTTCTGGGTATAGAGTTCAAGGTAGAAACCGTTTGCCAGAAGCTTCTTAAGAATTTCCGAAGCCGTTTCTTTTGGGATCGGATGGGATTCCACGACCGCATTTTTGAGGGGGTCTATGATGATCCCCCCGGCGAATACGATATGCGCGTTTTCCAGGCGGGCCTTATCGATAATCGGCCCGATGGAGTAGTGCGGCTTGGCCGTGCATAAAACTACCGGAATGCCCGATGCCCGGATTTCCGAAAGCCGTTTGATAACGTCGGGATTGGGGTACGGGGAATTGAACCCTACCCTCTCTCCGACGAGGACGCCGTCGATATCCAATACGAGTGCTTTGATCATAACGGAATATTCCTATTTTACTTTATGGGAAAAAATAGTATAGTGTTGACATTCTGCCCTCCAATTTTTCTTCATGATAGAACAAAAAGTCGAGCATCCGCACCAACGGGAGTTTGAGCCTGACAGCGTGTTTAACGTCACCGTAATCGGCGCGGCGTGCTCCGGGAAATCGACGCTCCTGCGGTCTCTCCGGGACCGGGGATTCACCGTCCGGCAAAAGCCGGATAATCCCGTGTTTCCGCTATTTTTGGAGAATCCGCGGAAATATGCCTACCGGAATCAGCTGCATGAGATGATCCAGCTTATGGAACTTGAGGTATTGGATACGAAACAGAGCGGTCTTACCGATCCGCACTTCAGGGAATCCGGAGTGCTTGCCACAGCCGTGTACACAAAGTACTTATTCGACCAGGGGCTCATGAGCGATGAACAGTACCAGCATCTTGATTGGCTCTATAAGCACCATCTCGCGTCCTTCCCGACGCCGGATCTTGTCGTATACCTTCATGCGCCGGACGACGTCATACGCGCGCGTGCCGTGAAACGGGACGGATTGGTTGCGCATGATCCGCAAGCGCTCCAGCCGTATTGGGAGAAGCTTCTCACTGATTTGGAGGGCAGGGGATTCCCGGTGCTCCGCGTCAATACCGGCGAGCATCCGGTGTCGGAAACTGAGGAGATGATTTTCAATGAAATTGACGACGTGAAGAAAGTAAACGAGGAATCTACTCCGAGGACCCGCCCCTTGCAGTTTAGGGATGTCACGAGAAACCTCCGTCCCGCACGGAGGGCTTAAGTATTACCCGCCAATTATCGTTAGTGTCCCATAGCCCAACAGAAGAAAGCGGATGAGCCTTCCTATGAATGTCGGCACGAGGAACGTCAGATACGGGAAACCGAGATAGCCCGAAATCAGGCCAATGAGGTCGTAGGGGAACGGGACAAGTGCCCAGAACAAAAGTGCAAACGCACCGTATTTTCTGATATGTTTTTCCAGACGTTCGACCCGTGCCGAGTGGGGGATGACCTCGTGTCCGTAGGTGCCGATCGCCCAGCTCACCGAATCGTTGATGGCATATCCAAGCGACGTTACGAGTGCCAGCGACGTGACATCCATGTGCTTTGCGAGCGCGGGGATGAGGAGTGCTGCCGGCCCGACCAGGGCAAAAACGAATATCCCCGGATACCCGAATTTCAGAAAAGGCTCGGGATTGGTCCAGGAAAAGGCCGTGACGATAAGGAAAATTATCCCGAGGAGGAATGCAAACCGTTTGATGTCGCGGGACACCAGGAATGCTATGATTTTTTCTTTGGTCACATCCCTATAATATGTGATAGATTACGGATTATGAAATATGTCGCATTGCTCCGGGGAATAAATGTCGGCGGCAAGACGCTTATCAAAATGGCGGATTTGAAAGCGGCGATAGAAGACGCGGGATTTTCGGAGGTCACGACACTCATCGCAAGTGGCAATGTCATTTTCTCTTCTTCTGAAAGGAATCAGGCGAAAATTGAAGATACGTTGGAGAAGATCATTCATGCAAGGTTCAAGCTGCCGGTGCGGGTCATGGTTTATTCAAGGGACCAGATGGAACATGTGATGCGGGATGTTCCGAAGGGCTGGAATACGAGAAAGGACATCCGGATGTATGTTGCGTTTTTGAAAGCTCCGACGACTCCCTCCCAGGTCGTTTCTCAGATGAAACCAAAGGAAGGGATCGACGAGATCACCGAAGGACCGAATGTCGTATATATGGCGACCCTCATGAGCGGGCTTACGAAGAGCAACATCAACAAGATAATCGGGACAAAAATCTACCAGGACATGACCATGAGAAACTATAATACGACCCGGAAGATTTACACCCTGATGAAGGGGAACGAAGGTAGTTAGGATTGGCGGCCCCGGCGGCTTCTTCTGCGCGCAAGAAATCCCTTAATGTCCCGAGCGATCAATGCCAGGCCGATAAGACCGTCTCCGTCCGTGTCCATTCCGGCCATCTGAATCCTTCGCCGTTCGTTTCCATTGGTGAGGGCCTCGAGTTCCGGTGAATGTTTGGCAACCAATACCCCCTCAAAATCAGCAGCCTCACGTCCGGTAGCCCGCGCCAGCTCCTCGGGTGTCGCTTCGACACCCGCACCATGCAGGGCGGATACATCCCTATAGCGTTTCTGCGTTGATGTTATGCGTTTGCGTTCACGGGAATCACTACTCATAAAATGCTAAACAAATGTTTTGGAATAACCTTATCGAGGTGAGTATGATTAAGCTAACACATCGTCATTGCTGCCTGACGTATAAACAGTTCGTACTCCAGTTAGCCTGGATCGACAACCTCCGACAAGTATACCAGAGCCCCGAAGAAGAATCACTCAGCCTCCCAACTATAGAAGAAATGCCTGGAGGGGTGTAATATCCAGAAAGGAGACAACGTATGGACAGTCAAATAACGCCAGATTGGCTCAAAAAACACGGAAGGAAGCTCAAAATTTTATATAGCTATGCCGTCACGCACAAGCTTGATGTTGCATCAACGAGCGATGTGTTGCAAATTCTGAAAGCTGCAGACCCTGAAAATGCAAATACCAAATCAGCCATTATATTCTCAAAAATGCTGCAATTATTTGCTTCTCGTTTCCGAGCGACAGTGAGGGAAAAGATTCGCTAGCTATTTATCTTCAATAGAAAGCTTTAATCCGAGTACTTTTGCGAGTTTCTCAAGCTTATTCCACGAAGGGTTTGTTTCACCGCGCTCTGTCATGGCATAGTAGGTTTCTGTCATGTCCGCTTGGCTTGCCACTGCTTCCTGAGTGAGTTTCTTTCTTTCACGAGCCTCTTTGAACCGAAGGCCTAGTGATTTATTCTTGGATTTCTGCATAAATATAATTACAGTATATCAAAAATCTGATATGACTATTAGTCAAGATATTTGTGGGATACCGAACGTTTGTTGATCAGATCTTCATTATATCTTCATACGAAGAAAGGTAGGATTTATCCAACCGATGTTTCAACGGAGAAGCTCTAAATCAACGATAATCTCAAATCTACGTGATATCAAGACAGATATCGATCAAATTATCCGACTTGTTGAAACCGGCAATCCGTGGTTTAGTATTCACCACCGGTTAAGTGTCTCAGAGCGTAAGTTGGGTAACAACATACAGCTTCTTGCTCAATATCATATTAGATCCTGTGTTGGTCCTTGTTGTGATTCGCCTGAACCTTTCTCACCCTTCAAGCGATTAACCGAAAACCTTTATCTCTACCGTAAGTATTTGCCGCATAATCTGGCCTCAACAAAATTGATTCTCGACTCTTATCGCTTCAAGAAATAGTTGTACAACCTGGCAAATAGATATCCGATGAGCCATGTGCCTACAACGGAAGTAACGAGACCCAGGACAAAAGAGCCGAAAGACAGGTTCCAACTCGACGAGTTGTTGAGCACAAGTCCATGGAATAATGCTTGTGCAATAGCCATCGTCAGATCGGGAAATAGCGCAATCGCTATGCGGCAGACGACGTAGACGACACCAATGGTTATCGCTGAAGCGTTTGCGGTTGCGTTCGGATCATGTTTCATATCATTTCACCCCCTTTCAGACATATACATTAACAATTCGCGTCAGCGTATTGAGCGGGATTTTCGTCAAACGTTAATTTGCATCCAGCCGAACAGAATCCGTACACTTTCCCCTGATACGTGCTTTTGAATTTTGTCGTAGACAGATCAACGCTCATTCCGCAGATCGGGTCCTTTGCTTGATCGAGCTTTTTCCCGACCGAACGGAATAAATCTTTGAGTCCCATATTATTCACCTCCTAGGTTCCAAAGGAAATTACGTTCTGCAATTCCTCCGATCGTAGCTACCTTTAGCGTAATGCTTTTCGGTTTCGGCGTAATGGGAGGAAAAATGAGATCGCCCTCCCGATGGTGGCCTCCGGGTGGTGATCCCTGCCAGGATGACGGGGTATACGAATTTCCTTTCTCATCGGTGAGTGTCGCCACCTTAGTCATGTCTTCGTCGAGACTTCCGGAATGGGTGGTGAGGGTAATTTTGAATGTCCATGCCTGGCCGAAAAGATTCGGCGTGACTTCAACTGCAACAGGGCCTTCCGAATTCGTTTGTGATTCAAGAACGTTCTGACTTGCCGGATCAATATTGTTGGGTTGCGCCTTCTGTGACTGTAACCGTAAGATTGCAAAAAGTCCGAGTCCCGCAATTAAGATAAAGATTATGATATTTTTCATAGCGATTTTCGAAATTTTCTGACTTGATTCAGCATATACATAAGACCAGCGAGATTGAATGCCAATCCTATCCAAAAGAATTGCACTTGATACTGCGAGATTATGGTGATGACCCCGACCGCACCCAAAATCGGCAAAACATTCACAAGGTAATGGGCACAGCATGAAATCATGGCAGCGGTAGAAGTTGTTCCCGAGACGGCGACGACATTTCCGGATGCAGGTATATTCTTCTTTTTCATCGCATCCTTAAGATAACTGTATAAGCCGACCTGGATGCCGAAACCTATGGCGAGCGGTATGACAAAATACCAGAATTGGGAAAACTGTTCGAGCATGAAATTCCAGCCCGAAACCAGCGACACAACTGTCATATATACCGCAAGTAAAATGATTGATGCTAGCGACCCTTTAAATATATTTTTCATACGGCGATTAAATCCTTTTCCGCACGATTGAGCAGTACTGCGTTGGTCGCGACGATGATCGAGGAGACGCTCATAAGAAGCGCAGAAACTTCCGGACGAAGGGAAATGTTGTAGGACGGATAAAGAACACCTGCGGCAACCGGTATTGCGAGCAAGTTATAGATCGATGCCCAGAAAAGGTTTTGTTTCATTTTAGTCACGGTCGCTTTGGATAACCTGATTGCCCGCAGGATATCCGCCGGATCCGATTTCATGAGGACGACTTTGGCGGTTTCAATAGCCACGTCAGTTCCGGCACCGATGGCAATTCCGATATCTGCCTGGGCCAGTGCCGGGGCGTCGTTGACTCCGTCACCGACCATCGCGGTAAACTTGCCTTCCTTTTGGAGTTTCTTGACATAAGAGGATTTATCTTCCGGTAGAACCTCGGCAAATACCCGATCGATGTTTAACTGGCTACCAATTGCTTCGGCGGTCTTTTTGTTATCCCCGGTAATCATGGCCACCTCAAGACCAAGTTCTTTCATTCGGGTAATGGCTTTTTTGGCATTTTCTTTAATCGGATCCTGGGCTCCAGCTACTCCGGCAATTTTATTATCAACCGCCAGCACCATGATGGTTTTCCCTTCCGACAGCAGTCTGTCTATGTCGTTTTGCAATGTTTTAAGATCAACGTTTCTATCATTCATGAGCTTTACGGTACCAACCAGTACATGCTTCGCATCAACGACCGCTTCCACTCCATGCCCCGCGAGATTTTTAAACTGGCTGACGTTTTTCGAAAGAGTTAGTTTACGTTTTCTGGCCTCTTCCAACACCGCAAGACTCAATGGGTGACTGGATTTTTCTTCCGCGGCGGCATCAAGTTGAATAATCTGGTCTTCGGTAAACCCTTTGGCAGCGACGACATTGGTAATCACAGGTTTCCCTTCTGTAAGAGTGCCGGTTTTATCCAGCACAACAGCCTGTACTTTAGAGACTTGTTCCAGGGTTGGTGCATCCTTAATCAAAATATTGTGTTTGGCGCCAAGGCCGGTTCCTACCGCGACGGCGGTCGGGGTGGCGAGCCCCAATGCGTCCGGGCACGCAATGACAATGGTCGAAATCGCAAAAGTGAGGGCGAACATCAGCGGTTGTCCGAGGAGAAAGAACCAAACGGAAAACGTGACCAAACCGCCTCCAACGGCTACGACAACGAGGTATCTGGCAAACCGGTCAGCGATTTTCTGACCGGGCGCTTTGGAATTCTGGGCGGTTTCCACCATCTTGACGATTTGGGACAAGGCGGTATCTTCACCGATTTTGGTAGCTTTGAATTTGACCGATCCGGATGTATTGATCGAACCGCCGATGACGTTATCTCCGATACTTTTGGCAACCGGAAGCGATTCACCGGTAACCAATGATTCATCAATAGCTGTTTCACCCTCGATAATTTCTCCGTCTACCGGAACTTTGTCTCCAGGCTTAAGAATTATAATATCGCCAAGTTTTACCTCGGCAGTAGGGACTAGTTCTTCTTTTCCGTTGCGGATTACCCTTGCCTGGGGTGGAACGAGGTCAAACAGGGCCTGCAGGGCATCTGTGGTGCCTCTACGCGACTTCATTTCCATCCAATGACCAAAGAGTACAAAAGTGGTGAGCATGGCAGCCGCTTCATAAAAGGATTCTCCGCTTCCCAAAAGTGTAAGAACGACGCTAAAAGCATACGCGGCCGTAATACCGACAGCGATCAGCACGGCCATGTTGAGCGTCTTGGCTTGCAGTGCTTTGTAGGTTGAATAGAGGAAAATCCAGCCGGAATAAAAGAAAACGGGAGTAGTTAACAGAAACATGATCCAGCTGGCAGGTATGGGTTCAGGCAATCGCAACCCGATGATGTTTTTACCGAGCGGCGAGTACGCGATGATCGGGATGGTTAAAAAGAGCGCGACAAAAAATTTGTTGCGGATGTCTTCTTCCATGAGTTTTGCCATTTCACGCCCGGCAAGGCCCGTATGTTCCATGCCCATTGCCATGGTCATACTCATCCTGAATTTTTCCCAGAATGTCATCTGGGAGACAGGCTTCATGGTATGGTCGCCATGACCCATGCCGTGATGGTCCATCGCTTTACCTTCGTCGTCTTTTACCGGCACTAACGTCATCCCGCATTTCGGACATGTCCCTGGAGCATCCTTCCGCACCTCGGGATGCATCGGGCAGGTATATGTTAGCTTGCTATGATCCATGTTCATATAATCAGTATACGGCTATCTTCATGAAGATTGCATGAGGATCCTATCGTGTCTTCAGGAAAATGCATACCAGGTAAAGTGCTCGTAGAGACTGCTCCACATAGCCCCCAGTGAAGCAGCAAATAACAGTTCCTCAATGGGAACTCCGACAACCAAAATTCCCGAAATGGCAGGTAAATTCCACACAGCTTCTACATAGCCCGGGAATAGCCAGACAAAGCCGATCAGAAACACTACAAAGTAAATTGCCAGAAACAGCATACTGCCCGTAATCATGGCTTTCAACAGATCAGGGCGGCAAAGCCAAGTGGCAATTGCGCCCACTGTCATAGCCAGAATAGTCGAATAGATCGGATTAAGAGGTGTCAGGAGATATAAAATCCCGAATGAAATGAACGGCGTGAGCAGTGCCAAACGATGAAAACGGTGTCTACTCTGATGCGTTTTATGGATGCTGATACGTTTCCTTGACTTACCCCAATGCGACTCGTACAGAATGGCAGTGATACCGCCGACGGCAAACGAAAATAGCAGGCTTTCCAAATCAAACCGCGTCCGACTGGCTAAATCAAAAAGCGTAAAGGGAAGCCAATATGAAGGGACAAACAAAGGCTCGGTTAAACCGAGCGGCGCAGTCAGAAGGCTTATCAAAAGCATCTTTCTGCGCCCTTTCGGTTTGGTCCAATACAAATACAACCATGCCAACAGCAGCAAGACACTGGTGATGAAATAGGCATAGGTGTAATCCATAGCACTTATTGACCCAACATTTGCATCATAATTGAACCGTAATCCTTCTTCATAGACGTCGTTTCACTTATACATCCATAGTAACAAAATCATCAGTAATAGATAAGGAATTACACTGAATCAAAAGTGGCGACGTAGCATGGATTCGTATTTCCACGGATTCGATACCCGGTGAGCGTTACGTGATCCGTGTACCCTCCAGACGCGCTGATTTCGATACTGACAGTCCCGTACTTGAACATGCGCCCAAGCAGTGACTGTTGTACGGAAACGGAGCGGACGATATCCAAATCGTATATTTGTTCACGACTGCTTAACACGCCCTCGTGATGCACTAAATGTTTTTCGGTAATCTGATAGGAATTGCCGATCCACCGGTGCACGACAGAAGATATCCCCCAAACCTGCAAAACCGTTTTAACTAGGTGAAGCAATATAAGAATATACGCGGTCATGTCGTGGAGATTAAACGGCAACTCGTGGTTGAGAAAAAACTCTTCCAGGAGTATGTAATTGATCACGGCGTAAACGAGATCGGATACGATCAGGATGGAGGTAATTTTAATGAGAAACAGCACGAAGCTCTCGCGAATCGGTTCCTGTATGCGAATTTCACGCGGAGGCGCCGCTTGCTGCACATCATTCGGTTTTTGAAATAACATGGTGAGGTTTTTCATATATTTCTTGGAATATGGTAACTAAGGACGGAAAGAAACCCGGAGTTTTTGTTTTATACTGCCGATATGCGTACCCAAATTGTTTCTCCACGTCGCGCTCCTCCTGACGTGCCAGTTTTATGTATCTCACGATGAGAATTGGGGCCATGATCAGGGTGATGAGGGTCGGCCATTGGACAAGAAATCCGAAGATAATCATGATAAACGCCGAGTATTGCGGATGACGCACATATCGGTACACGCTTTCGGTAGCGAGTTTGTGGTGTTTCTGTGCGTTGTAAAGGATTTCCCAGGCTTTGCCAAGAAGCAGCAGGCCGCCGATGATGAGCGCATAGCTTATGATATGGAAGATACTGAAATGCGGGTCGCCCTTTATCCCAAGGAGTGTATTGAGAAGATGGCCGCTATTATGGGTAAAGTCGAGTCCGAGTTTATTGCCGAAGAATGAGGTCAGAAGATAAATAGTCAGGGGAAATCCGTACATTTCGGCAAATAAAGCCGCGATGAAAGCGCCGAAGATGCGGTATGTGCGCCAGTCTGTCTTTGTCCGCGGCTTGAACGCACTTTTGACAAAATACAGGAATAGAATGATGTTGAATAACACTAAGAGCCAATTACCATAGTCATACATATGGCTGCAGTGTACCGCATTGAAGATGAAGAAATTATGAGGATAGATCCCCAGGCTTCACGAGGCGAGCCTTCACGTTTAACCGCTTCCATGTCGTCCCTGGTGGCACACACGTAATGAGCGTTACATACGAGTCATCGAATTGTTGTTCCAGTGGAGACAAGTCAGTCGGCTCGGTGACGGTCATAGCAAATATTTTGTACGCATAGGTAACACCGTCGTAGGTAATATCGATCCTGTCGCCAATTTTAAGCGTGGGGAGTGTTGAAAATATGGTCTTGTAATCGGTCGGGTTGTAAAACTGCGGGAGGGTCGAATGTCCGAAAATGACGGCTGTCCCGTATTGTCCGGGGAGTCCCGTGCCGCCATAATGGATTAAGCTCGAATTGAGATCGTCACCGGCAATAATGACCGTTGCGTTCTTAATCCTCAATTTTGGGATTGAGAGTGAATACGCATTGACCGGCGATAAGACTTTCTTCTGGGGCTGTGCCGGATACCAGGTGTTGGCGTTCGTCGATGGGTCCGCCATGGTGTTCTCAACGGAATTCGCCTGCACGATACCCGCCAGTCCACGTGGAGCTTCCGCAACCGGTGAAATAATTTGGGCAAGGAGCGGGTCGGTAAAGAGCGTAAAGGCAATAATGGGCCAAAACGTCCATATCATCAACGATATGCCAGCAGTTATGAGGAGGAGGGACACGATCCCCGTGTGAGACTTTCGAAAAACAAACAATCGGTTCTTCACCGTAAACCGAGGAGTAGCTTTTACATATCGGTACATTGTCATATTTCCAACGTAGCGGGAAGGTCATGAAGAAACTATGAAAAATCACCCTCTGTCCGAGGGTGATTTTCTTTGGTACTCGTAGCCAGTCAGGCCGTAGGACTTCTACATCGGCTTTTGCAGCAGGACATACGCCGTTACCTCCTTTCTAACTGTCCGACCCGAGCATCTGTTGGTGGTGGGTCTGCCAATTTGTGCCGTGGTGTTCCTGCATCATGGTTTTCATCTCTTCGCGTGTCTCGGGATTCTTCCACATATCCTTCATCTGCTTCATCATTTGCCCGTGATTGCCGGTGCCGGTTCCGTGCATCGTTGCCGTGCCCATGGCGTATACCTTCCCGCTTTGGGCAAGCAGGAGACCTGCGGCCGCAAGGATAGGAATTCCGAAGAGCAAAATTCTTTTTTTGTTCAGTATGTTAGTCATATCGTCACCCCCTTTCATGTATATCTGTTTTCACTGTACTGTTTGTACGATTAAGAGACCGTGAGCGATTGATGAGCATCTCTTAATGTTTGTGTCCGCCGTCTTTCATCATCCAGAAATGCATGAGGGGACACAGTAATAGCGCACCTGCGAAAAACAGCGTACCGACCGACACTTTAAAGACCGTCACTGCGACAACCGCAAGTGCAATGAGTGCAAGACAGATACCCGCAGTTTTACCTGACAGAATGCCCGTCTCGGTTTTGTTGGAATGTTCATGAGTGTCCATATTTCGTTCACCTCCTTACGCCTGCAGTATATACAGCCATCCATGAGGAAAAGATGAGCCAAACCTTAAAGTTTGTTAATTTCGGTGATAAGCTCATTATTCCGCACCGCCATTTGGTCATCGTCTTTCGTAAACCGCACAATACCGTCTTTGTCGATCAGGATATACGTGTGCCCCGGAAACTGACCCCGGTGCATGGACGAGTTTAAGGAAAGTACGCCGTACAAGTTTGCCACCGTCCTATCGGGATCCAAAATGACCGTATTCCCTGAGAGTTCCGGCATCTTGTCGATAGCTTTCTTCCATTCTTCTTTACTATCCACGGTGATATTCAGGACCACGGTGTTTTTTTGCTTGAAGGTAGTATCCTTGCCGAAGGCAACGATCTGGTTCCAGCAGGCCGGATAACACATCAGTCCCTCGTTGAAAAACAAGAGGACGTTCTGACCCCGATAATCCTTCAGACTGACCTGTTTCCCCTCATAGCTTATGGCAGTAAATTCCGGTGCCGCTTTGCCTATGAGACCGTCAAAAACAGCCGAATCGACCGGTTTGGGTTTGTGATGATCCGCCGTCGAATCGCCGCTCCCTGCTGCGGCAGCCTGCGGAGCGCTTTGCGTTGAATTTTCCGGTGATTTACTGATCGCTACAACGAGTATGGTGGTAACCGATGCGATAACCGCGAGTATGATCGTAAGTTTTTGTGTTGCATTCATGGTTTTGTCACCTCCTCCTGTTGATCTTTCGATAAATATTGTTTAACGGCCACAAAGATAATGACGCCGAATACTGCCAGGAAAATGATTGCCCACGCTGCTTCAGGCAATACTTTCGTATACTGTCCGATTCTTTTGGTGACATCTGCGATAAAAAGGTTTGTGGTGAGCTGGAAGGAACTTTGCATGGTCAGTTGGTCTGTGGCGCTAAGATACAACACGGTCGTCCCGATCGTCAGAAACATGAGACCGGAAAACAGGTTGGAGATCGTGTTGGTAATTTTCGTCCCGAATACTCTGAATACAAGCGGTTTTCGTAGCGAATAGAACCGTTGAGTGAATCCGGTTTTATCGATGAAACCGGCAAGAAGGAAAAGCGGCAGCACCATACCCAGCACGTAGGTCAACGTATAGAGCGTCCCGAGAAGATATGATCCGGGAAGCGCGGATAACGCAAGTATGCCTGCCAACACGGGAGCGCAGCAGGTTGTCGCGACTGCGGAAAAAATTCCCAGTCCGAAGATCGAGACGATGTCGTATTTTTTGAGTTCAGGATGAATGAACATGGGTAGCGAGAACTTGTATCCGATTGTGAGGGTGAAGCCCAAGGCGAGAAGAAATACACCGCCGGTTACGAAAATGGCGGTATGAAATTCGCGGAAGAATTGCGTGAGCGCGGAAAAGCCAAGCCCGATGGGGATAAAGACCGCCAATAACCCGAGAAAGTAGATGAAGGTCATCAGGAATACTTTGCTTTTCGTCTTAAAAATCGAGGCAAAATACGTCGGCAGAAGTACCGTGATGCAGCACGGCGCAAAAAGGGCGGCAATTCCGGCTAAAAATGCAGCGATAAACGACGCACTGACGAGTAAGTCCATGACCCCTATGGTAGCTCCCGGAAGATTAAGGAATTATGAGGAAACAAGGGGTAAGTGGATGGTGAACTCGGTTCCTTTACCCGGTTTGCTTTTGACAGAGATATCTCCACCGAAGGCAGTAATAGTCGCTTTGGTTATGGCAAGCCCAAGCCCCGAACCGAATGACCGGTCGGTCGAGGACCCTCGGTAGAACCGTTCAAAAACATGCGGGAGTTCTTTTTCCGGTATGCCGACACCGGTGTCCTGAATGCGTATTTTTGCCATACTTCCGGATTTCTTGAGACTGAGTGTTACCTTACTCTTTTGCGGGGAATAGGCGATCGCGTTGTCAATGATGTTGAGTATCGCCCCCATAAGCTTTTCCTTCTTGCCCATGACGGTTATATCAGATTCGAATGTGTTCTTTACATTGATATTCTTTTGCGAAGCGAGCCGGGTCGTAAGCTCCGTTAATTCGTTAAATATATGCGATAAGTTCACGGGTTCTAGTTTTGTTTTTGCCCGGTCAGCCTCAGCCCATGCCAAGTCCAGAACGTTTTTTAGGGTTGAGGAAAGCCGATTATTGTCCGTCAGCGACTCTTTAAGCACCTCACTTAATTCCTCCTTTGATCTAACCTTCGATAAGGCGACTTCAATCGTGGTCCGCTGCACGGCAAGCGGCGTTTTGAGTTCATGCGCCACATCGCTAATGAATTGTCGTTCGCGCGTAAACGCTTGCTGGAGCCTATCAAGGAGGCTGTTGAACGTTTCGGAGAGTTCCTCTATTTCATCACCCGTTTTCGGGTTATTGACCCGCTCGTCGAGGTTGCCCGAGTTAATTTGGGAAAGCTTGCGCGAGATTGCCGTAATCGGCGCAATCGCCCCGCGTGCGTTGAGATAGCCGCCGGCAATGGAGGGAAGCAGGAAAACAACAAATACCACGCCCAAAAGCGAAATCAGGCCGTTTAAGGCCGCCTGGATGACCTGCATCGGGTGTCCCATTACGACCACTCCGATCAGATTACCGTCTTGGTGAATCGGGCTGACCAAAAAGCGGAGCTCCTCGGAGCCGATGGTCCTGTTGACAAAGAAGTGGCTTTCAGACGTCCGCGCCTGTTCAAAAAGACTTTGGATCACCTGGTCCGACGGGTTTACCGTTTGGGAACTGGAAACAATGCCACCGGTACCATTGATGATAACGACAAACATGCCGGGGATGTCCGAAAACTCCCGCACGAACGCCTCTTTGGCGATATCGTCATGCATATTACTCGCCTGGGATGTAACCACTTCAATGATTTTGTTGCTGTGCGAGGTGAGGGCATTTTCCGTTTCGGTATAAAGCACCCGCTTGGTTATGAAATAAAAACTGGTGAAGATGATAAGGACTCCGGCAATAAGGGAGAGTGTGTACCAAAATGCCAATCGGAACCGGATACTTTTGAAATTCATGGTGCAGTGCTGATTTTATACCCGACGCCGTGAAGCGTATGAATAAGCTGATTTTTTTCGCCTTTGTCTATTTTCCGCCGGAGTGCTGCTATAAATACGTCCACGACATTGCTCATGCTGTCGAAGTTGTAGTCCCACACATGCTCCGTAATCATCGTACGCGTGACTACTTCGTCCCTATGCCGCATCAGGATCTCGAGCACGGAAAATTCCTTCGGTGTGAGGGAGATAACATGCTCTCTTCGAGTGACTTTGTGTTTGATCGGATCAAGGACCAAGTCGGCGATGGTAAGAAGGGGGGAAGGCTCCTGCTGACTCCGACGGATAAGGGCATGGATCCGGGACCGCAGTTCCAGGAATGCGAACGGTTTGGCGAGGTAGTCGTCGGCGCCGCTATCCAGACCGGCCACCTTGTCTTCCAGTGTCGTTTTGGCCGTTAGCATAAGAATCGGTATTTTAATGTTTTTCCTGCGTAATTCTTTGCAGATAGTCAGGCCATCGATCTTGGGCAGCATGATGTCGAGGATAATGAGATCGTAATTTTCCGATTCAGCCAGATATTGTCCCTCTTCCCCGTCATAGGCGGTATCCACGGCAAACCCTTCCTCCGCCAAGCCTTTCTTGACGACATTGGATAGCCGTCGTTCATCTTCCACCAGAAGAATTCTCATAATCCGATTATAGCTTATAAAGATGAAGATTTTATTAAGGTTTCATTTTGGGTTATCTTGGTTTGATCTTCTTTCCCGGATTCCTTTTTGCCTAAGTTACTCAAAAATTTACCGACAAAGGATTTCGAAGCTCTTTTCTCCGAATCTGACTTGTTTGTCCTTTTTGTCTCTGAAGGATGTCCGCAACAATGACACATAAAAATCACCTCCTTTTTCCAGATGCTAACAGAACAATGATTAGAATATTATGAAGAAGTCAACTTTCTAGTTTTTCTAACTGTTTTGGAGGACACTTGGTGTCAGCATAGGAACAAAAGACGCAACAATCACCTTCTTGTGGTTTTAACATTTCGCCGCAATGAATACACTTATAAAAATGCTGGCAAGCGTTAGTAGGCATGGTAACTGGTTGCGCCTTCCCACACTTTGGACAAATTAATATTGCTTCTGTTTTCATTTCAAGTACCTATCGAAAAAATCAACCGTTCTTTTGGAAATAACATCCCAGCCGAGATTTCTGAAGTTATGATCCTGTCCGGGATACTCAAAATACTCAATGGTCTTTCCTGCCTTTGAGAGTTCAATGTTTAACCGCTTCGACCAGTCGGGATTTACTTCCGTATCAGCAAGCCCCTGATGTAAGCTGATCGGGGTGTTGATATATTGCAAATCATTGTTAGGCGAAGAATCTTGTGTATCTTGATTTGAAGAAGGTGTGCTACTGCGTCTGCCTCTCCCATAAAATGTCGAGTTTTCAGATGGATTGGTACTTGTGGGAGCCCATAAAACAACTGCTTTAACTTGATCAGTTACCTCGGCTGTTCGTATAGAAACTTCTCCTCCCATACTATGTCCCCACATACCAATTTTATTTTTGTTAGCCTTGTCCAAACTACCTACCGATGCAATTAAGTTTAAAATATCAATGGCATAATTAGGATTGTGTCCTCGGGATCCTTGACTGTCATTTTCCGACTTCCCGAACCCTCGGTAATCAGAAGCTAATGTAAGATAACCGTTTCCTGCCAGAATATCGGCCATGGTCTGTGTGCCGTCTCCACTGGTAAACGATGACTGGTTGAAATACCCGTGGTTAAGAATTACGACAGGGAAAGGACCATCGCTATTGGGGACATTCATTCTGCCGTAGATTTTTAAGCCGTCTGAGAAATAAGAGAAAATGTATCCAGTATAAGGACCATTGTTGGAAAGAGTACTTTCAATAGTAATTTGGCTCGGCTTATAATCTCTTTTCCTCAAACTTTTAATAAAAGCTGTTGAGTTAGTGTCATTGCTTTCTGTAACAACCTTAGAAAGATCCTGAGGTCTATTAAAATTTAAATTTTGTGTTAGCTTGATACGCCACAAGAGGAGACTGGCAAAAACTATGCCTAAAAACGAAAGAGTGAAAATATTTTTTGCCTGCGTGTTCATTCATCAAATTATTTTAAACTCACTGTCCTACTTGGACTTATCAATTATGCTTCTTATAATTTTATCAACCTCATCTGGTAGATTACCCAACTCTGCTTCAGGGAAAAATTGCGGTAAAACGATCGGCCGCATCCCAGAGATAAAAGTTTGTCCATTTTTAACGTAAACATTTATTTTGCAAGGCAAACATAGACCGATTTTTATATCCGCTTCTAAAGCGGTATATGCGGATTTAGCATTACAAACCTCTATTATTTTGAAAGGTTCAATCCCGAAGCCTTTTTCTTTTAAAGTGGCAGACACATCGTGAATATGAAGCACTCGAAAACCTGCTAACTTTGTTTCCTTCTCAACCGCACTAACAGTGTCTTCAAATGATCTTTTTGTCGTAACGGTATAGTCAAGTTCCGTCTGTTTCATAAACTGTATTTTAACCGATTCTTCATGAGGATTTCATTAAGAATATAAACACGCTTAAAGAATCGCCCCCGAAGAAAGACCTAGTAACACTATTACTGCTATAAACATAAATGTTGCGTGCGGCAAATGACGAAGGTGAAGACTTACCAGTTTATTTCTTCTAGCCATGACGAAGACATCAACTATCGCCAATGCCAGAAGGAGGAAAATTAAAGAAAAGCCAAATGTCTTAGTTATCATAACAGGGTTAAGTGTGATAAAAGAGCTTAAAACAGATGGTTGAGGGACAACTTGTGTATTTGCACTATTTACCTGGGCAACAAGAGCAGACTCCGCGGGAACGTTTGTTGCTATCTGGCTATTTTTATTAGCAATAGTCGAAGCGCCCTCATTATCAATTGCTGCAATAGCAGTTGTTGACGTGCCAAACATTTGTACAACTAATGTAGTTTTCTCGCCATTTATCACTCCATCTTCTACAGCAATTCCGATGTCTTGATATTTATTGTTTAGGATATTTTCTTTATGTCCCTGCTTTGATGCCATCCAAGCAGAAACAACAGCATTACTGGTCGAAAAACTTCTGGCCAGATTTTCGCCGGCAAATCGATAATTGTATCCTTCTTGCTGAATCCACACCCACGGAGTCTTACCCGAGGGGGAAATATGAGCCCAATAGTTTTCAGTAAACATGTTTTTAGCTTTTTCTTCTGCCGCAGCATTCAATTCACTATTTTCTTTTAAGGAAGGTAAGCCGTATTTTTCTCGTTCTCCGTTAGTCAGGGTAATAATCTCTTCCTTGGTAATTGCAGAGGTTGTCCCCAGTACGCCAGGAAGTGTTTGAGAAATAAATCGAAACCCGATTTGCAGGAAAGCAAAAAATATAATGTAGAGCACTAAAGCCTTTTCCGATAAAAGGTGAGCTTTTTTGTGAGTTTTGCGATGCGGCAAGATATAATGGTGTAGTTTATGGCGATGCATGATTTATTGATGAAACCAGTTCTGTATAACTTTTTGCTTTGCACATACCTTGTGAACTGGCTAATCATAAAGATGGTTTTGACTGAGATTGTGGTGGAGGGGTACAGTCGCCCGATACACGGCAGATATAGTCGATAAGCTGCTGTTTATCCAGGAAGCCGTATGCGGGTGGCTTTTCGGAATCTTTCGCTGTAAACACGAAGGTTGGCACGCCCGAGATGTTGTATTTTTGCGCTTCATTCGTACAATCCTGTACTTGGTACCACTCTGCATAAAACAAATCGCCATACTCAGGCAGGATTTCGTTAATTACCTTGTCCTCGGCAATACAAAAGGGGCAGGTCTGGGACTCGAAAAGCTTGAATTTTACCGGCGCCTTGGGATTACCGGCTCTCGCTTGCGGACACGACTTTTCACCGAGATCGACCCGCTTAGTGAACTCAACCGGAACGTTTCTCGGAGGTTGTAGTGCCGTTTTCTCGATTCCCGTCAACTCTTCGTTCGTATTTTTGATCTTG